>NZ_JBSFDF010000013.1:0-175153 GCF_053593795.1 Streptomyces sp. NPDC002104
GTCTCTTTCGGATCTTGTCGGCCGAGCCCGCGGCGTCTGGTGCCGTGCCTGGGCGTGCTGCCGGGGCGTTCGCGTACTGGGCGTACGTGGTCGCCGCGGCAGGGCGGCCAGGCACGGTGCCAGGCGCCGCGGGCCCGGCAAGATCCGAAAGAGACGGCCTAGTCCTTCTTCGCCTGCTCGGCGTTGCGCCAGATCGTGAGGTCGAGGGTGATGTACTGACTCGATTCCTTCGCCCCCGACTTGCCGCGGTAGGTCGCCACCGCGATGTGCCCGGCGTCGCTCAGGACGCAGACCTCGGAGCCGGCCGTGAGCTGGTCGAGGGTGATCTTCTCGGTGAAGCGGGTCACCTTGCGGCAGGTGTCCAGCGAGCCCTTCTCCGCGTTGTTCAGCAGGACCAGCTTCCCGTTCGCGGTGCCGAACTCGTCCTTCCCGAAGGTGGAGTCCCGGTAGAAGTAGAGGTCCCCCTTGCCGTAGTGCACGCCCACACCGCTCGGCTCCTCCGCCGGGCGCGGCGGGTTGTCGGCGAGCATCAGCTCGTGGGACCCGGGCACGTCGATGCCCTTGTACGAGACCGGCTTCGGGTCGACGGGCTTCTGGGCCGTGCCCGGGGAGGCACTGGCACCCCCCGTACCGCCGGGCGACCCGGCCGCGCCGTTGCCCTTGTCGCCGTCCGGCAGCAGCGAGCCGAGGACGGCCAGCCCGATGACCGCGCCCACGATGGACAGGGTGACGATCAGGCCGGTCCGCTTGGGCTTGGCCGGGGCCGGCGGGTACCCGGGCCGCTGCCCCCACCCGGGCTGCGCGTAGGTGGGCTGGCTGTAGGTGGGCTGGGCGTACGCGGGCTGCGCGTACGAGGGCTGCGGGCGCGGAGGCTGCCCGTACCCGGGGTGCCCGTACGGCGGCGGCGTCCCGTAGCCGGTCGGCACCGTCGCCTGTCCGGGCTGCGCCGGGGCCGCGTGCGCCGGAGCCGGGTGCGCCGGAGCCGGAGGCGCGCTCAGAGCGGCCGGCCGCGGAGCGGTCTGCGTCGGCGCTGCGGCCGGCGCCGGAGGCGCGCCCGGGGCCGGCGGCTGCGCGGAGAGCTCGGTCGGCACCGGCGCGGCCGGCCGCGGGGGCGGGGTGGGGGCCGGAGCGGGCAGCAGGTGCACCCGCTCGGTGATGGAACCGGCGACCGCGCGCGGCAGCCAGTCCTCGCCCTGGCGCAGCGGGTCGGCGCCCGCGGCTTCGTTGCACAGGGCGATGACCTCGCCCAGCGCGGGCCGGCCGGCCGGGTCGCGGCTGAGGCAGCGGGTCACCAGGGGCCGCAGCTCCTCGGGCAGCCCGCTGAGATCGGGGTCCTCGTGGACGATCCGGTAGAGCACCGCGTGCGAGGGCCCGTCGCCGTAGACGGAGGATCCGATGGCCGCGAAGGCGGCGATCTGGCCGAGGGCGAAGACGTCGGTGGCCGGGGTGATCGTGCCCGTCGAGGCCTGTTCGGGCGCCATGAAGGCCGGGGTGCCGATGCTGACGCCCGTGTTGGTCAGGGCGGTGCTGTCGGCCGCGCGGGCGATGCCGAAGTCGATGACGCGCGGCCCGTCGGAGGCGAGCAGGACGTTGGCGGGCTTCAGGTCGCGGTGGACGATGCCCGCGCCGTGGATGACGGTCAGGGCCTCGGCGACCCCGACGGCCAGCAGCAGCACGCTGCGCGGCGGCAGTGCGCCGTGGTGGGCGACGGCGTGCGCGAGGGAGGGGCCGGGCACGTAGGCCGTGGCCAGCCAGGGCTGGGAGCCCTCGGTGTCCGAGTCGATGACCGGGGCGGTGTACAGCCCCTGGACCCGCTCCGCGGACCGCACTTCCTGCTGGAAGCGCCGCCGGAACTCGGGGTCCTCGCTGAACTCGGACCGGATGACCTTGATGGCGATGGGCCGGCCGCCCGGCGTGTACGAGAGGTACACCTTGCCCATGCCGCCCGCACCGAGCACCGCCGCGAGCCGGTAGCCCCCCACGATCTCCGGGTCGTCCGCCTTGAGCGGTTGGAAGATGCCTGCCGAAGGTGCGCTGCTCATGAGGACCCATCCCTGCCTAGCGGCATTCCGGCCCCCGCCGGCGCCCCGAAGTCATCGGTGAGCGTACCCAATGCCCGGTCGCCGGCGAGAGCCGGTCGGCGGCCCGTCAGCCGTGGAAGGTGATGTACCCGTTGCCGTCGCGGTCGGACCCGCTCTTGGTGTAGGCGTGGGAGTCCGCGGTCGCGCCGGACGGGGTCTTGAGGTAGACGGTGTCGCGGTCGTTGTTCCAGATGAAGTTGCAACTGCCGCGGTAGGCCACGTTGGAGGCGTCGGACTCGGTGCCCCTGCCGCCGCGGAGCTTCACGAAGTCCCCGGGCTCCAGGTAGTGGTTGGCGGTGAAGGTGTAGCTGTTGCCGGTGGCGTCCTTCACGACGTAACCCTTGAGGTTGACCTTCGCCGTGGTCGAGTAGTTCTTGATCGTCAGGTACTCGTCACGGGTGTTGCCCGTGGAGCAGCTGTTGGAGTCCGCGCCGGGGGCGTCGTACTGGACTCCGCGGATCTTGAGGGCCGAGCCGGACTCGGCGGCCTGGGCCGGGGTGACGGCGAGGACGGCCAGGGCGCCGGTGGTGACGGCCGCGGCTATAACGGAGCGCTTGCGCAAGAGAGTTCCCCCCACATTGTGTGTATAAAGCGCGATCAAGATACACAGAATGTGGAAGGTTCTCCCCGTAATCCACGCATGCGCTCAGGCGCTCAGGCGCTCAGGCACTCAGGCGTCGAGCACCGCGAGGGCGTCGATCTCGATCAGCAGGTCGCCGGGGAGGCCCACGTACACCGTGGTGCGGGCGGAGGGGGCCGCCTTCAGGTTCTGCTCCTCGAAGTAGGCGTTGTAGATCTCGTTCATCTCGTCGAAGTGCGTGGTGTCGGTGAGGTAGACGCGCAGCATCATCACGTCGTCCCAGGTGGCGCCGCCCGCCTCCAGCACGGAGCGGACGTTCTCCAGCGTCTGGAGGGTCTGCTCGCGCAGGGTCGGGCCGGCCGGGGTGGGCTCCTGCCCGTCCACGTGCGGGAGGAAGCCGACCTGGCCGGCGACCTGGAGGATGTTGCCCTTGCGGACGCCGTGCGAGAACTTCGCGGGCGGGTCGGTGTGGGTGGCGGGGGTGATCGCGGTCTTGTCGGTCATGGCCTGTCTTCTTCCTGTTCCTGTACGGGGCCCGAGCCTGAGTACTCGCGGCCGATGGCGTCGGCGGTCTGCCGTACGAGCGGGAGGAGTTCGAGCAGCCCCACGACGGAGAGGACCACGCCGGGGGCGGAGACGGACATCGCGGCGACCACGCGGCCGTCGGGTCCGCGGACGGGGGCGGCCAGGCAGTTCAGGGACTCCTCGTGGCCGCCGATGTCGGTGGCCCACCCCTGGGCGCGCACGAGGTCCAGCTCGCGCAGGTACGCGGCGGCGTCGGGGGTGGAGCGGGGGGTGTAGGCCGGGTACTCGATGCGGGCGGCCAGGGCCCGGCGCTCGGCCTCCGGGAGGTCGGCGATGAGCAGCTTCGCGACGGCGGCGACGGTGAGCGGCACGGGCCGGCCGATGCGCGAGTACATCCGGACCGCGTAGCGGCTGTCGACCTTGTCCACGTAGACGACCTCGTCGTCCTGGTGGAGGGCGAGGTGCACGGTGTGCCCGGTGGTCCTGTTCAGTTCGAGCAGGTGCGGGTGGGCGATCTCGCGCACGTCGAGGTTCTCGATGGACTCGGAGGCCAGGGCGAACAGGGCGGCGCCGAGCCGGTAGCGGCCGTCGCCCTGCCGGTAGACGAAGCCGTGCTCCTGGAGGGTCCGCAGCAGCCGCAGGGCCGTGCTCTTGTGCACGTCGAGCACCTCGGCGACCTCGCCGAGCCCGGCCGGGCCCTTGGCCAGGGCAGGCAGGATCCGCAGCGCCCGCTCCACCGACTGGCTCATGCCGTGCACCTCCGTACGGAACCGGGACCGGGACGTGATCCGTTGACCGTTGCCCCGTTGACCCGTCGTCACCCGGGATGTTAGACAGCATGCAGCGGCACACGCAACGACTGTTGCACTGTACGCAACCACCGCACCGTCCCGGGAGGCCCACACACATGCCCAGCGATCCCGTCCAGGCCCTCGCCCAGGAGCCGGTGGACCACCGGTTCAAGGGACTCCCCCCGGACGCCGGGCAGGCGGGCCTCACCGTCGGCGAACTGACGGCCGAGCGCCGCAATCTGCACACCGGCGGGTTCACCACGCCCGTGCTCACCCTCGACGCCGAGGCGCTGAGCCACAACCTCGCCGCCCTCGCCGCCTATGCCGAGCGCCACGACCTGGCCTTCGCCCCGCACGGCAAGACCTGCATGGCCCCGCAGCTGTTCCGGCGCCAGCTGGAGCACGGCGCCTGGGGCATCACCGCCGCCGTCCCCCACCAGGCGCGCGTCTACCGGGCGTTCGGCATCGAGCGCATCTTCCTCGCCAACGAGCTCGTCGACGCCGCCGCCCTGCGCTGGGTGGCCGCCGAGCTCGCCGCGGACCCCGGTTTCCGCTTCGTCTGCTACGTGGACTCCGTGCGCGGGGTCCAGCTCATGGACCGGGCCCTGAAGGGTCAGCCGCAGCGGGTCGACGTGGTCGTCGAGCTCGGCGCCGGGGAGGGCGCCCGCACGGGGGCCCGCAGCGACGACGACTGCCGGGCCGTCGCCGACGCGGTGGCGGGCACGGACACCCTGCGCCTGGTCGGCATCGCCGGGTACGAGGCGGAGGTGCCCGGGGCCGACCCGGCGTCGGTGCACGCCTACCTGCGCCGGCTCACCGGCCTGGCCGTCGAGTTCGACAAGGCGGGCCGGTTCGAGGGGGTGGAGGAGATCGTCGTCAGCGCGGGCGGCTCCGCCTGGTTCGACGCCGTCGCCGACGTGTTCGCCGAGCTCCCGGAGCTCTCCCGGCCGGTCCTGAAGCTGCTGCGCTCGGGGGCGTACGTCTCCCACGACCACGGCTGGTACACCCGCCTCACCCCCTTCAACCGGGTGCCCGAGGAGGGCGGTCTGCGCCCCGCCTTCCGGCTCTGGACCCAGGTGGTCTCCCGCCCCTCCCCCACGCAGGCGTATCTCAACGCGGGCAAGCGGGACATCGCCTACGACCTGGGGCTGCCCGAGGTGGAGCTGGTCCGCGACCCGCTCACCGGCGCCGAGCGTCCGGGCACCGGGATCCGTGTCCTCAAGCTCTCCGACCAGCACGCCTGGCTGGAAACCGACTCCGCCGAGGACGTGCAGGTGGGCGACTGGGTGGCGCTGGGGATGTCCCACCCGTGCACGATCTTCGAGAAGTGGCCCCTGATCCCGGTGGTGGAGGCCGACGGCACGGTCACGGAGTACGTCCGGACGTTCTTCTAGCCCATGGACCTGGTCATCCGCGGGGCCCGCGTCGTCGACGGCACGGGCGGGCCCTCCTCCACCGCCGACGTCGCCGTCCACGAGGGCCGCATCGTCGCGGTGGGCGGCCGGATCCCGGGCGGCGGGCGGCACACGCTCGACGCCCGCGGGCTCGCCCTGGCCCCCGGCTTCATCGACATGCACGCCCACAGCGACCTCGCCCTGCTGCGCGATCCGGACCACGGCGCGAAGGCCGCCCAGGGCGTCACCCTCGAAGTCCTCGGCCAGGACGGCCTGTCCTACGCCCCCGTCGACGACCGCACGCTGACCGGGGTGCGGGCCGCCATCGCCGGCTGGAACGGCACCGGCGAGGACATCGACTTCGACTGGCGCACCGTCGGCGGATACCTGGACCGGCTGGACCGGGCCCACGGCGGGCGGGGCATCGCCGTCAACGCCGCCTACCTCGTCCCCCAGGGCACCGTCCGCGCCCACGTCGTCGGCTGGGGCGACCGCCCCGCCACCCCCGCGGAGCTCGACCGGATGCGGACCCTGGTCGCCGAGGGGCTCGCGCAGGGCGCCGTCGGCCTGTCCTCCGGGCTCACCTACACCCCGGGCATGTACGCCTCCGGCGCCGAACTGAGCGAGCTGTGCCGCGTGGTGGCCCGGTACGGCGGCTACTACTGCCCGCACCACCGCTCGTACGGCCGCGGCGCCCTGGCCGCCTACGCCGAGATGGTCGAGCTGACCCGCGAGGCCGGCTGCGCCCTGCACCTGGCGCACGCCACGATGAACTTCGGGGAGAACGAGGGCCGGGCGGGCGAGCTGCTCGCCCTGCTCGACGGGGCGCTGGCCGGCGGCGCCGACATCACCCTCGACAGCTACCCGTACACCCCCGGCTGCACCACCCTGGTCGCCCTGCTGCCGAGTTGGGCGAACGAGGGCGGACCCGAGGCGGTCCTCGCGCGCCTCGCCGACGACGCCGAGGCCGAGCGGATCCGGTACGCACTGGAGGTGGAGGGCGCGGACGGCTGCCACGGCGTCCCGGTCGACTGGTCGGCGATCGAGATCGCCGGCACCACCGACCCGGCCTACGGGGCGTACGTCGGCACCCGCCTCCCCGACTGGGAGACGGCGCGGGCGCTGCTGCTGGGCGACCGGCTCGGGCCGAGCATCCTGCAGCACGTCGGGCACGAGGAGAACGTCCGGGCGATCATGCGCCACCCGGTGCACACGGGCGGCTCGGACGGCATCCTCCAGGGGGCGAAACCGCATCCGCGGGCCTACGGCACCTTCCCGCACTACCTCGGGCACTACGTGCGCGAGCTGGGCGTGCTGTCCCTGGAGGAGTGCGTCGCCCACCTCTCCGGCCGCCCCGCCGCCCGGCTGCGGCTGCCGGACCGGGGGCTGGTGCGCGCCGGGCACCGGGCCGACCTCGTCCTCTTCGATCCGCTGACGGTCGCCGCCGGATCGACGTACGAGCAGCCGCGCGCGCTGCCCACCGGGATCCCGCACGTCCTGATCGACGGGCGGTTCGTCGTACGGGACGGGCGCAGGACGGACGTCCTCGCCGGGCGGGCCGTCCGCCGCACACCGCACGAGGGCCGCTGAACAGGCTTAATCCACACTTACGATGAGCGGCATGTACGCCTTCGTACCCGCCGTCCTCTTCTTCGTCCTCTTCGGCGTGAGCGTCCGGGAGGACCGCCGTCGCTTCCGCAACGCGGTCTATCTCGGCCTCACCTTCATCTTCACCTCGGTCGGGCTGCTCTTCCAGGTCGGGAACCTGCCGCGCGGGCTCGCGGAGCTCGTGATCCTGGCGGTCTTCGTGGTGCCCACCGTCGGTACGCTCGCGCTCGGCGTCTTCCTGATCAGCAACGGCCTGACGATGGTCCGCAAGGAGGGCCGGAGCCCGGGCAACCTGCTGTCCTTCGCGGCGGGCGTCCTGATCTTCCTGCTCATCACCTTCGTCTTCGTGGCGGCCGACACCGGACCGCCCGCCGTGGACGCCGTGGTGGCCGGGGTGGTCCTCCTCGTCGCCTACGTCTCCTTCCTCTTCGTCTGTTTCCTCGCCTACGCCTACCTCTACGGGCGGATCAAGGTGCGCGGGGACGTGGACTACGTGGTGATGCTCGGCTCCGGCCTGGTCGGTGGCGACCGGGTCCCGCCCCTGCTGGCCTCGCGGCTGCGCAAGGGCCGGGCGATCCACGACGCCCAGGTCGCGCGGGGCGGACGGCCGCCGCTGATGCTGACCTCGGGCGGCAAGGGGACGGACGAGAAGGTCGCGGAGGCGCGGGCGATGGCGGACTGGCTGATGGCCGAGGGCGGCGTGCCGCGCGAGCACCTGCGGCTGGAGGACCGTTCCCGCACGACGGAGGAGAACCTCCTGTTCAGCCGGGCGGTCATGGAGGCGGAGGACCCCGCCTACCGCTGCGTGGTGGTCACCAACAACTTCCACGCCTTCCGCGCCGCGATGATGGCCCGCAAGGCCGGGGTCAACGGGCAGGTGCTGGGCTCGCCGACGGCGCGGTACTTCTGGCCGAGCGCGACGATCCGCGAGTTCGTGGCGGTGTTCTGGGAGCACAGGACCGCCAACCTCAGCATCTGCGGCGCCATCGTCGCCCTGACGGCGGCGCTGGCGCTCACCGTCTCCTGAGGACATCGCCTGAGGACATCGCCCGCGGTCATCGCCCCCGGACATGTCCCGAGCCGCCGAGGTGCGTTCATGGGGGCAGGGCCGGAGGATGGGGCCAGGGGGACACAGCAGGAGGTAGCCATGGACAGTGAATCGGACCAGCGGCCCCAGCGCCCCGCCCACCTCTACACGGGGTCGGAGCACCCCTTCGACCCCGAGGACCTCGTCATGGCGCGCGGCCAGGACGTGACGCCGGAGCGGGTCGAGAAGGCTCGACAGCTGATCGAGAAGGAGGGCCCGAGGGCGCTCGAACGCTACCTCCCGTAGGTGGGTGCGGAGCGGGGCGGACCGGGGTCCCGGTCCGCCCCGAGGTGCGAGCCGGCCGGTGCGCATCCAGAATCGGTGGATGCTCGTTAGGCGCGCGGGGGCCGATTCCGGAGAAACGATGACGATGCCGACGATGCCCACGACGCCGATGCGCACGCCGCAGGCCTCCACCGAGTCCCCCGCGGCCGTCGACTGGGACCATCCCGCCGACCCGCCGGCCGGGCAGGTCTCCACGCACGTGCGCGCCTACGTGGACAGCTCCGGCGCCGACGGACACCTGTGGCGCGGGGTCCCGACGCTCCTGCTGACCACCCTCGACCGGCTCTCCGGCCGGCCCGTGCGCACCCCGCTGATCTACGCGCGGGACGACGGCCGCCACATCGTCCTGGCCACCGCGGCCGACGGCACGCCCGGCCTCCCCTCCTGGTACCGCAACCTCGCCGGCCACCCGGAGGTCCGCGTCCAGGTCGGCGCCCTGACCGCGCAGGCCCGCGCGCGCACGGCGACCCCGGCGGAGCGCGAGACGTACTGGGAGGCCCTGACCGCCCTGTGGCCCGCCTACGAGGACCACCAGGCGGCGGCCGCCCCCCGCGAGATCCCCCTGGTCATCATCGAGCTCTGACCCGCGGGGAGCGGGGTCCGCTCCGCGCTACGGCGCGGAGGTCCAGCCCCGGCGGCGCAGGCTCTCGAAGCCGTCCAGGAGGAGGTCCAGGGCGAATTCGAACTCGGACTGGTCGTCGCAGCCGCCACCGACGGTGGAGCCGTCGTCGTGGGCGGCCGTGGCGGCCAGTTCCGCGATGTGCGGGTAGCGCGCGGCCAGTGCGGGGTCCGGCGGGCCGGCGGGCCCCGAGGTGTCGAACAGTTCCCGGCTGAAGCCGAGCAGGCGGCTGCCCATCGCGTGCATGACGTGGTGCGTGAGGTCGGCGGAGAGGCCGCCGGCCCGGAAGAGCCCGGCCATGGAGTCCAGGTACGCCAGCACCGCCGGGGTGGGGCCGGTCCGCGTTTCGATGACCCGGGCCGCCCAGGGGTGGCGGAGCAGGACCCGGCGGGCCGAGAGGATCCGCCCGCGGACCACGGGCTGCCAGCCGGGGCCGGGGGCCGGCGGGTCGATCTCGCCGATGACGGCGTCGGCCATGGCGTCGAGCAGCTCCTCCTTGTTGGCCACGTGCTTGTAGAGGGCCATCGGTACGACGTCCAGCTCCTGGGCGAGCCTGCGCATGCTGAGCGCGTCGATGCCGGTGGCGTCGGCGAGCGCGACGGCCGCGTGCAGGACACGGTCCCTGTTCAGGGGGATCCGCTGCGCGCCCTTGCCCTTGTCCTCGTGCTTGCCCTTGGCTTCCTGCCGGGTCATTCCGGGTGGGCCCCTTCCTTCCTCGACGGCACCCTCACCTTGACGAGTGTACGCCGTACACCTATGGTCGCAGCGAGGTGTACGGCGTACACCTCCGTCGAGCGAGGGGTACCGAGAAGATGAGTCCCGACCGGAGAACCGCGGTGGCCACCGGGCTGCTGTTCCTGCTGACCGAGGTCGCCGCGCTGGCCGGAGCGGCCCTGTACCGCCCCCTGCTGGGCGCGGCGGACGGCCGCCTCGCGCCGGGCGCCGACACGCAGGCCCTGCTCGGGGCGGTGTGCGAGGTGGTGCTGGTGGTGGCCGTGGCCGGCACCGGGGCGGCGCTGTTCCCCGTCCTGCGGCGCCACGGCGAGGGGCTCGCGCTCGGGTACGCCTTCGGGCGGCTGCTGGAGGCGGCCGTCATCGCGCTCGGCATCGCCGCCGTCCTGGCGCTCGTCACCCTGCGGCGCGACGCGGGGCCGGGGCAGGGCGCCGACGCCGCGCTGGTGGCCCTGCACGCGTGGACGTTCCTGCTCGGCCCCAACGTCGCCCTCGGCCTGAACACCGTCCTGCTCGCGTACGTGGCGTACCGCGCCCGGCTCGTGCCCCGCTCCATCGCCGTGCTCGGCCTGATCGGCGGCCCGCTGATCTGCGCCTCGGCCGTCGCCGTGATGTTCGGCGCCTACGAGCAGCTCTCCCCGGCGGGGGCGGCGGCCGCCCTTCCGGTCTTCGCCTGGGAACTGGCCCTGGCCGTCCGGCTGCTCGCTCACGGCTTCCGCAGGTCGGACAGCACCTCGCGCGCCGTGCGCGTTCCGGAGGCCATGGCGCCCTGTACGGAGCCGGTGGCCCGGTGGTCCCCGCAGACGTAGACGCCCGGGGCGGTCCGGCCGGTACGGCTGAGGGGCCACGGGGGCGCCATGGCGGGCAGCGCGTCGGTGACGGTGGTCGTCCCCACCGTCTCCCAGTCCCCGGTGCCGACGGCGTAGACCTCCGCGAGGACCTCGCGCAGCCCCGCTTCGCGGCCCGGTGCGTCGGCGCCGAGCACGGAGGTGGACACCAGGGCCCGCCCGTCGGTGCCGTAGGTGGGGGCGACGTCCGTCAGCACGCACGTGTTGAGGAAGCGCCGGCGCCGGTCCAGCAGCAGCGTGGGCTCGCCGAGGGGCGAGCGGGCGGCCGCGTGGTGGTACGTGGTGACGGTACGGGTCGCCACGGCGGGGAGCCCGGGGAGCAGCGCACACGCCGCCGACGGGGCGGTCGCGACGACCACGGCGGCCGCGTCGAGCGCGGATCCGTCGGCGAGGACGACGCCCGACGCGCTGACGGAGGACACCGGCGTGCCCAGGGTCACGCACCCCGGCGGGAGGCCGTCGGCCAGGAGCCGGGGCACCGCGCCGATGCCCTCGGCCGGCAGGGTCAGGGTGCCCCTGAGCATGCTGCGCCAGGTCAGGTGGAACATCCGGCTGGAGGTCTCCAGCCCGTCCTCCAGGAAGACACCGGCCAGGAACGGCCGCAGCACGTCCTCGACCAGGGAGTCGGGGACGTGCCGGCGGGCCAGCTCCGCACGGGTCGTGCGCTCGGGCAGGCGCTTGAGGGCCGCGGCGGGCGCCACCGCGTCGAACGCGCTCAGGGCGCCGAGGGAGGCCAGTGCGCGGGCACC
This sequence comes from Streptomyces sp. NPDC002104, assembly GCF_053593795.1. Lineage (NCBI taxonomy): Bacteria > Bacillati > Actinomycetota > Actinomycetes > Kitasatosporales > Streptomycetaceae > Streptomyces > Streptomyces sp. NPDC002104. The sequence goes on from NZ_JBSFDF010000013.1 coordinate 11,300, forward strand.
CGGGCCGTGGCCGCCGGTCAGGAGGCGGGCGGCGTCGGCGGGCCGCCGGGTGGGATCGGCCAGCCGGACCCGACCCCCGGCGGTGTGGAGCAGGAAGCCCGGCGTGAAGGGGCGCAGCCGCAGGGAACGCACCGCGATGCGCCGCCTGACCTGCGGATACGCGGTGTTGAAGACCTGGAATCCGCGGTCCAGCCGGAATCCGTGGCGGTGATCGGTGCGCATCCTGCCGCCCACCTCGTCGCCCGCCTCCAGGACCCTGACGCGCAGCCCCGACCGGGCCAGGTCGAGGGCGCACGTCAGACCGGCGAGCCCGGCTCCGACCACGATCACGGGCGTGCGCTCGTCCGTGCCACTCATGAAGGCCTCCACATCGGTAGGGGTCGTCCTCTCCCCACCCCCACTTCCCCCGCCACGGCCGCCGGGGATGCACGACGCGCGAGCACCGCGCCACCGCCGTCCCTCCCCGGACCCCCTACTCCTCCTCGGCGGCCCGTCCCTCGCCGGCCATGAACCGCCAGACCAGGGCGTGGCCCAGCACGATCAGGCCGATCAGCATCAGCGCCTCGGCCTGGATGGGGCGCAGCCCCGCCGGGTCGGCGAGTTCGGGGAAGGCGCCGACCACGGCGATCAGGGCGTAGAGCAGGGCCGCGGCGGCCTGCTGCCAGGTCAGGAAGCGGTCGCCGCGCGCCCGGGCCAGCAGCCGCAGGGTGGAGGCGCAGCCGATCACGGCGAGGACGACGAATGCCGCCCGCCAGACCTGTGGCTGCTCCGTGCCGCCGACCTGGGCGAACAGGCCCATCAGGGCGGGGAGCAGGAAGGACAGGTAGATCCCGCCGACGACGCGCCGCTGGGCCGGGTCGCGCATCCAGTCGTGGTGGCTCTGGACGACGTTCCACCACAGGCCCACCAGGGTGAAGCAGGTGGCGGAGAAGAGGGCGTAGAAGGTGCTCACATCCATGGCTCCCGAGCCTGGCACCCTTCGCGCCGCTCAGCGCCGCCCCACGCCCACGGCCCGCGGGCACCGCCCGGTACGGACCAGACGGCTCCCCGTCTAGCCGAAGTCGTAGACCGTGACGGGTATCCCCTTCGCGCACAGACCGTCCCGGATCAGCGGCTCGATGCGGGACCACGTGCCGCCCGCGAGCCCGCAGCCGATGCGGGGCATGTGGACGGAGGCGCCCCGTTCGGCGGCGTGGGCCGCCAGGCGTGCGAGGCAGTCCTCGACCGCTCCGTAGCGGATCGGCGGGCCGCCGCTGCCGGTGCGGATGCCGTGCTGGCCGATCATGTTCGCGACCCAGGTGTCGGGGCGGACCTGGACCAACTGCACCGCGCCGAGCGCGAAGTCGTTCCCGCTGCGGCCCCGGTGCCAGGCCCGGTACGCCGCCTCCGGCTCGCTCCAGCGCTTCGAGAGCGCGAGGACGAAGCCCTTGCCCCAGCCCCCGAGGTCGTTGCAGACGTGCGCGATGATCTTCGGCCCCCGGGCCTGCGGACTGCTGGCGTCCCCTCGGACGATCGTCGGCCGATCCATGCCGGTACCCCTTCCACTCCCCTGCCCGGAAGGTACCCGGACCCTGTGACATCGCCGGAAGACACGCATCCCGGGGGACCTCGGCCCCCAGCCTCCGGGTCGTAGGTCCACAGTCTGTCCGGCCGAGGGTTTATGCCGTTTTAACCGTGTTACAACTGGAACATCGCGCTGCAAATGGCGCAATTTCCTTAGCTGTTGCCCAGCCCACACAAGCGCTGCCTGCCTTGGCAACACACCCCGTTTCCTCTGGAGGAAGCAACCGTGAGTACAGCCGAGCAGACGGCGCCGTCTGCCAAGAAGAACTCGGCCGCGATGGCGGTCATGCAGCGCCTCGGCCGCAGCCTGATGCTGCCGATCGCCGTGCTGCCGGCCGCCGCGCTGCTGATGCGCTTCGGCCAGCCGGACATGCTGGGCAGCGACTCGCTGCCGGGCTGGTGCAACGAGATAGCCAAGTACATGGCTGCCGGCGGCGACGCCATCTTCGGCAACCTGGCCCTGCTCTTCGCGGTGGGCATCGCGATCGGCTTCGCGAAGAAGGCCGACGGCTCCACCGGTCTCGCGGCCGTCGCGGGCTACCTGGTCTTCTCCAAGGTGCTGGGGACCTTCACCGACGGCGCCGTTCCGCAGGTCGAGTCGATCGTCGACCACAAGGTCGTCCTGGTCGACGCGCCCGTCAACGCCGGTGTCCTCGGCGGTGTCGTGATGGGCATCATCGTCGCGCTGCTCTACCAGAAGTTCTACCGGACCAAGCTGCCGGACTGGGCGGGCTTCTTCGGCGGCCGCCGCCTCGTCCCGATCCTGTCCTCCTTCGCGGGCCTGGTGACCGGCATCGTCTTCGGCCTGATCTGGCCGGTGCTCGGCAAGGGCATCCACGGTTTCGGCGAGTGGCTCGTCAACTCCGGCGCCGTCGGCGCGGGCATCTTCGGTGTCGCCAACCGCGCGCTGATCCCGGTCGGCATGCACCACCTGCTGAACTCCTTCCCGTGGTACCAGGCCGGGGAGTACAACGGCGCGCACGGCGACATCGCCCGCTTCCTCGCCGGTGACCCGAGCGCCGGACAGTTCATGACCGGCTTCTTCCCGATCATGATGTTCGCCCTCCCGGCCGCCTGCCTCGCCATCACCCACTGCGCGCGCCCCGAGCGCCGCAAGGTCGTCGGCGGCATGATGTTCTCCCTCGCGCTCACCGCCTTCGTCACGGGCATCACCGAGCCGATCGAGTTCACCTTCATGTTCATCGCCCCGGTGCTGTACGCGATCCACGCGGTCCTGACCGGTGTATCCATGGCGCTGACCTGGTCGCTCGGCATGAAGGACGGCTTCGGCTTCTCGGCCGGCGCGATCGACTTCTTCCTCAACCTCGGTATCGCGTCCAACCCGTGGGGTCTGGCCGGCATCGGACTGTGCTTCGCGGCGCTGTACTACTTCATCTTCCGCTTCGCGATCACCAAGTGGAACCTGCCGACCCCGGGCCGCGAGTCCGACGAGGAGCTCGCCGAGATCCTCAAGGCCGAGGCGAAGTGACCGTGCCCGCCACGCGGCGCACCCCCGGCCGGGGGCTGCCCCGCGAGGAGCGGCGCGAGCTGATCGCGGGCGCGGTACGGGCCAGGGGCCGCGTACAGGTGGGTGATCTCGTACGGGAGCTGGGCGTCAGCCGGATGACCATCCACCGCGACCTCCAGCACCTGGACGCCCAGGGCCAGGTCCGGCGGATCCGCTCCGGAGCGACCGTCACGGACGCCACAGCCTGAGATCCACCCCGCGAGCAGGGGCGGGGCACCACCGGCCGACCGGTGGTGCCCCGCCCCTTTTTCGCGTGCCCGCGAGCGCCCGCCCTCAGGCCGTGGCCGCCACCCGCGCCGCCCGCTCCCGCATCGCCCATCTCCCGCGCCCCCCGCTCTTCTTGATCACTGCCGCGCGCCGCGGACACCTGCGGAGCCGACAGGGTGACGAGCGCAACACCGTTCCGGCCCCCTCCGCCGGACCCACCCATTCCGCAGGCCGTAGCGGGGCGGCGGCCCCGGTTTCCAAGGACGCGCGGCGCCCGCACCCAAGCATTGCCCGAAAGGGGACATTTCGGTCCGCGATCCATCCCTCCGCTCCGGGTCGAATAGCGGAGCGCGCCCGCACCCGGACCCGTAAGCTCCCGTCATGCAGGTGATCCAGTCAACGAAACTCGCCAATGTCTGCTACGAGATCCGCGGCCCCGTCCTCGAAGAGGCGATGCGGCTCGAAGCAGCAGGTCATCGCATCCTCAAGCTCAACACCGGCAACCCCGCGGCCTTCGGCTTCGAGTGCCCGCCGGAGATCCTTGAGGACATGCTCCGCAACCTGGGCAACGCCCACGGCTACGGGGACGCGAAGGGCCTGCTCTCGGCGCGCCGTGCGGTCATGCAGCACTACCAGACCAAGGGCATCGAGCTCGACGTCGAGGACGTCTACATCGGCAACGGGGTCTCCGAGCTGATCCAGATGTCCATGCAGGCACTGCTCGACGACGGCGACGAGGTGCTCGTCCCGGCGCCGGACTACCCGCTGTGGACGGCCTCCGTCAGCCTGGCCGGCGGTACCGCCGTGCACTACCGCTGCGACGAGCAGTCCGACTGGATGCCGGACCTCGCCGACATCGAGCGCAAGGTCACCGACCGCACCCGCGCGATCGTGATCATCAACCCGAACAACCCGACCGGCGCCGTCTACGACGACGAGATGCTGCGCGGGCTCACCGACATCGCCCGCCGGCACGGGCTGATCGTCTGCTCGGACGAGATCTACGACCGGATCCTCTACGACGGCGCCACGCACACGAACACCGCCGCCATCGCACCGGACCTGCTGACGCTCACCTTCAACGGGCTCTCCAAGAACTACCGCGTCGCCGGCTACCGGTCCGGCTGGATGGCGGTGTGCGGGCCCAAGAAGCACGCCTCCTCGTACATCGAGGGCCTGACGATCCTGGCGAACATGCGGCTCTGCGCCAACATGCCCTCCCAGCACGCCATCGCCACCGCGCTCGGCGGACGGCAGTCGATCAACGACCTGGTGCTGCCCGGCGGACGGATCCTGGAGCAGCGGGACACGGCCTACGACCTGCTGACGCAGATCCCCGGCATCACCTGCGTGAAGCCCAAGGGCGCGCTCTACCTGTTCCCGAAGCTGGACCCGTCCGTCTACAAGATCAAGGACGACCGGCAGATGGTCCTCGACCTGCTGCGCGAGGAAAAGATCATGGTCGTGCACGGTACGGGCTTCAACTGGCCCGAGCCCGACCACTTCCGCATCGTGACCCTGCCCAATGCCAAGGACCTCGCCGACGCGGTCACCCGGATCGGCAACTTCCTGGACGGGTACGGCCAGCCGTAGCCGGCGGCGCCCTACGCGACGTCCTGCGCCGCGGCCACGGCGCCGCCGAGTCCGGCGGACAGGGCCACGGAGATCGCGGCGACGTGGTGGTAGGCCCGGCAGGCGGCGGTGACCACGCCGTCCTGCCCGCCGGGCCCGGGCAGGGCCCCGTTCAGGCGCGCCGTGAAGCGGGCCCAGCGCTCGCGGTCGCCGCTGGCGTAGTAGGCCACGCCGTCCGTGCCGCGCAGCCCGTACGCCTCGGCGACGTACCGGCGCAGGATCATGCCGCCCATCGTGGAGCCCTCCAGGACGTAGAGGAACCCGAGCAGCGCCCCGGGGTCCGAGGCCGCGGCGGCCCGGATCTCCCGTACGAAGGCCTCCGCCGGGGCGGCCGCGGCCGAGGCCGGGAACACCCCGTCCTCGGCGAAGTGCGTCAGGTCGCGGTCCAGGAGGGGCAGTTTGGCCAGCTCCGCCGACCACACCGAGGCGACGCACGGGGCCTGCGCGCCGGAGAGCTCGCCCTCCAGCGCCCGCAGGACCGTGCGGTAGGCGGCGAGCTGGCCGACGTACCGGTCGAGCGGGAGCGTCCCGGCGAGCATCGCGGTGGAGAAGGGCGTGCCCTCCAGCTCCGCGTGCCGGCCCCGGGTGCTCGCCCGGATGCGCTCGACCAGCGTGGAGCAGTCCGTGGGGCTCATGCGCCCTCCCCCTCCAGGAGCGTCGCGTGCAGGCGGTCGATGAGGTGGCCCTTGCGTTCGATCGTCACGTCGAAGTAGCGGGCGCTCCGCTCGGAGCGGCACACCCCGCGCACCGCCTCCATCGCCGAGCGCTTCAGCCCGGCCGCCTCCCGTGCGAGGCGCAGCAGCGTTCCCCGCAGGTCCGGATGGCCGAGCACGAACTCCTTCAGCCCGGCCCCCACGAGCTCCCCCGGCGCGCCGGGGCCGGCGGGCGCGGAGCCGAGCAGTTCGAGGAAGACCCGGTTGCTCAGCTGGCCGAAGTCCTCGTGGGTGGCGCGGCCGCCGAACCCGGGCACGAAGTCGGTCAGGTCGTTGAACAGCTGGCTGGCCAGCCCGAGGTCGCGCATCGCCTCGTCCAGGACGCGCCGCTCGTCCTCCACGACCCCGAGGGCCGCCACCGCCGCGTCCAGCGGCATCCAGAACAGCGTGCCCGTCTTGAGCGCGGCCATCGACTCCCAGAAGGCCACCCGCTCGGCGGGGGGCGCGGCCAGGAGTTCCGCGCGGGTGAGCTCGGTGCGCGTGGAGACGTCGACGGCCTGGCCGGTGAAGCCCCGGGCGACGGACCGCAGCAGGCTCCGCACGACGGCCGGGTCGGCCGCGTGCTCCAGCGCCGCGGTGATCAGCAGGGAGCCCGTGTTGAGGGCGAGCGGGATGCCGTGGGCGACGTGGAGGGCGGGCTCGCCGTAGCGGATGCCGCTGCCGTCCTGGATGTCGTCGAGGGCGACCGCGGCCTTCAGCAGCACGCGCACCGCCACCGCCGCGCGGCGGACGGCGGCGAGTTCCGCGGTGGCGACCTCCTCGCCGGCCGCGCCGGGGAAGCCGCGGTAGTTGCGGTAGGCCCAGAACACCATTGAGGGCCGCAGCGGGGCCCGGCCCGCGGGCGCCGCCGCGGTCGGCGCGAGGGCCTGCTGGCCCGCCTTCGAGCCGACGGCGTCGGCGACCGGCCCGTACAGGGAACGCGCCAGCGCCGCCTCGTAGACCGACTCCGGGGCGGACTGGCCCCGGACCAAGGTGGCCAGGAAGGCCGCCAGGTCGTCCTCCAGGAGCGCCGCATCGCTCCGTACCACAGCTTCTACATCCGATACACCCGATATGTCCGACACGTTCGACACGTCTGACACGTCTTCGGCCCCAGCCATTTCGCCACCCTGCAGATCAATACCGTCGGCTTGCCCGCACTCCGCACAAATGCACGCACCGAAAGGAGAAGAGTGATCGCTGCCCCCCGGCCATCACAAGCCACATTCAGGCCGACACACGAGATCAAGATTCAGCTCAACTTTAGAACGAATCCAATGTAGGATGGTCTCCTGACCACGCAGGAGGCCCCCATGTACGAGCCGATTCGCACCAAGGCGGTCGACCCCCGCATCGGCGGCCGCCCCAGCGACTACCCGCGCAGCAGCCGCGCCGAGGCCCTGGACATCCAGCTCGCCGGGCACCTCGCCGCACTGCTCGCCGTGACCGACGAGCTCGGCCTCGACGAGGCCGCCACCGCCGTCGCCGCCCAGGTGAGCCGCCTGCGCGGGTCCGAGCCCGCCCGCGCCGCCCGGCGCCCCGGAGCGGAGCCCGACGCCGGGGCCGCCGCCTCCCTGCACCAGCGCGCCCACGACCTCGCCGCCCGCGCCCTGCTCGTCGCCGCGTCGCGCGCCGACACCACGGTCGCGATCCTCGCCGCCGAGCGCATGGACGCGCACGCCGCCGCGCTCGACCTCGTCGGCGCCCACTGACGGCCCCGGTCCGGGGCCGCGGAGGCTCCGGACCGGGCGCCACACCCTGCGGGGCTCGAACCCGGCCCACCCGTACGGGGCTGCGCCCGCGCGCCCCCGCACCGCGGGACCGGCCCTGCGGGGCGTGTCCCTACCCGCCCTTCGCCCGTTCCCCGGGGCTCCGCCCCGGACCTCGGTCCTCAGACGCCGGTCCCCGGACCCCGGTCCTCAGACGCCGGACGGCTGGAGCGGGGCGGGCGGTCTGGCCGCGGTCAGCCGGGATCAGCCTCGCCCGCGTGTGAGGCGTGGGGGCTGGGGCGGAGCCCCAGGGAACGGGCGGAGGGCGGGTCCGGGGCGAAGACGGCTGCTGCCGTGCCGCACCAGGGGATCGCGGCCGGGGGCCAGACCGGGCCCACCGCCTCGGCCTGTTCCGCCGCACCCGGGCGCACCCCCGGGATCTTCACCAGCACCTGGGGACCGCGGGGCGGGGAAGCAGCCGGGCCCGGGGCCAGGGCCGGCGCCGGCTGATCCCCGGGCGGCGTCGCGGGCGGGGGCTCGCGGAACTCCACCGTGACCACGTACGCGCCCGGCTCCGCGAAGTGGTTCAGGGCCTCGACCGAGGCCACCACCCGGCGGCTCGCCGGGTCGATCCGGCACCCGGTGATCCGTACGTCCTCCCGCGCGGCCCCCGACGGCCGCACCGCGGGGGCCGCCCCCGCCCACACGTACAGCCCCAGCGGGGCGAAGACCAGCAGTCCCGCCACGAACACCAGGGCGACCAGCCAGCCCTGCCACTTCAACGCGCTCACGCCCATGCCACGATCCTCCCGGGCGCCCGCCCCGGGAACCAGCACTCACGGGCCCACACAGCATTTCGAAGTGGGACCGCCTGGTCACCTCGCGTTCACTCAACTCCGCGCGGAATGTGGGTTTCCGCGAGCACTCTGCACCCGTGAGACGCATCCTAGGAATCGCCCTGGCGATCCTCCTGGTCGGCGGCGTGATAGCCGTCATCGCCATCGGAGGAAAGAAGCCGGAGGGCACGGCAACGAAGACCGTGCGTGGCGTCATCGGTTCGGAGAAGTCCGAGTTCTTCCGCGACCCCGACGTCGTCAAGGCCCTTGCTGACAAGGGCTACACCGTGAAGACCGAAACCTCGGGTTCCTGGGCGATGAACCAACTCGCCCTGAAGGAATTTGACTTCGCCTTCCCCAGCAGCAGTGAGCCGGCCGCGGAGATCGAGGAGAAGGCCGGGGTGAAGGGCTCGCAGAACACGAAGCCCTTCTTCTCCCCGCTCGTCGTCATCGCCCGCGCCAACGCCGCCAAGGTGCTCAGCGAGCACGGCCTGGCGAAGATGACCGGCAAGAACTCCGGCACCCTCCTCCTCGGCCCCTTCCTGAAGGCCGCCGCCGAGGACAAGAAGTGGCAGGAGCTCCAGGGCGGCACCAGCGCCTACCCGGAGCTGGCCGGCACGGTGTTCGTCAAGACCACCGACCCCACCACCTCCAATTCGGGCGCGCTCTTCCTCGCCACCGCCTCGAACGTCGCCAACGGCTCGACCGTGGTCTCCGACGACGCCGGCATCGAGCGGACCGCGCCCCTGATGAAGAAGCTGATCTCCGTCCAGGGCGCCCTGGAACAGAGCACGGACGGCCCCTTCCGCGCCTTCATCAGCGGCAGCGGCGAACCGCTCATCCTCGCCTACGAGGCCCAGGTGGCCAGTTTGCTCCAGCAGAAGCAGGATCCGGGCGACATGGTGGTCCTCTACCCCGACACCACCGTCAACTCCCCGCACACCTTCGTGCCGATCAGCGACAAGGCCGCCGAGCTCGGCACCCTCCTCGCCACCGACCCGAAGCTGCGCGCGCTCGTGGTCCGCCACGGGTTCCGGCCGACGGAGGGCGTCGCCGAGTTCAACGCCGCCACCGCGCCGCACACCGCGTACCTCAAGTCCGAGCTGACGGGCATCCGCCAGGTCAGCGCACCGACCGTCAAGGTCCTGATGGCGCTGGCCGCCCGCGCCAAGGGATAGGGGGATGGACACCATGACACTGACACCGCCCGAGAACACCCCGCTCGTCCTCACCGCCCCCGAACCCGTGGCCCCCGTCGAGCGGGAGCAGGCCTCCGGCCTCGTACCGCTCCAGGACGGGGTGCGCGAGGAGATGGCCCGCCGGGCCGGGGAGTACGTCGGCTCGCTGGCCGGCATCGACAGCCGCTCCCCCGAGTTCGCCACCCGCATCGGGGAGATCACCGGGCTCGGCTCCGCCGACATCCGCGGCGCTGCCCAGCAGTCCAACCGCATGCTGGAGCGGGCCGTACGCTCCCTCGGCGCGGACGGCGGCGGCGACGCCCAGGCCCGCGTCGCCGGCTCGCTCGTCGAACTGCGCCGCACCGTCGAGGACCTGGACCCGAGCGATGCCGGCGCCAAGGGCGTGCGCAAGCTCCTGTCCAAGCTGCCCGGCGGCAACAGGTTCCGCGACCACGTGGCCAAGTACGCCTCCTCGCAGACCACCCTCAACCGGATCGTCGGCGCGCTGCGCGGCGGCCAGGACGAGCTGCGCCGCGACAACGCCGCCCTGCACACCGAGCGCGCCCGCCTGTGGGAGACCATGGGCAAGCTCCAGGAGTACGCGGTGCTCACCGAGGCCCTGGACGCGGCCGTCGAAGAGCGGATCGCCGGCCAGAGCGACCCGCAGCAGGCCGACGCGCTGCGCGTGGACGTGCTGTTCCCCGTACGGCAGAAGCACCAGGACCTGCTGACCCAGCTGGCCGTCTGCGCCCAGGGCTACCTGGCGATGGACGTGGTCCGGCGCAACAACGAAGAGCTGATCAAGGGCGTCGACCGGGCCGCGACCACCACGGTGTCCGCGCTGCGGATCGCCGTGATGCTCGCCCAGGCCCTGAACACCCAGGGCGAGGTCATCAAGCAGATCAACACCCTGCGCGACACCACCGAGGGGCTGATCCGCGGCAACGCGGAGATGCTGTCCACGCAGAGCGGGGAGATCCAGCGGATCGCCGCCGACCCGGCCGTCGGCGCGGAGACGCTGCGCACGGCCTTCGCCCAGATCTACAAGACCCTCGACACCATCGACACCTTCAAGGTGCAGGCCACCGAGAACATGGCCGCCACCGTGGAGTCCCTCACCGCCGAACTCCAGCAGGCCTCCGCCCACCTGGCGCGCACCCGCACCACCGGCGCCCTGGAAGGCGGGGAGGCCCGATGAACGGCATGAGCATCCGCGGCGCCGTGCTGCGCAGACGGCTCGCCGCGGCCGTGGCCCTCGCCGCCACCCTGCTCGGGGCGAGCGCGTGCACGGAGGACTCCGGCCACCCGAAGCCGAAGGCGACCGCCTACCAGGAGGGCACGCTGCGCGTCCTGGCCTCCAGCGAGCTGTCCGACATGGACGAGGTGCTGAAGGCCGCGAAGGCCGCGACCGGGATCGGCGTGGAGCTGACCCTGTCGGGCACCCTCGACGCGGTCGAGCAGATCGCCTCCGGCAAGGCCGACGGCAGGTACGACGCCGTCTGGCTCTCCTCCAACGACTACCTGCGGCTGCGCCCCGAGGCCGCGGGCAAGCTGTCCAGCGAGACCCCGGTGATGTCCTCGCCCGTCGCCCTCGGCGTGAAGCCCGAGGCGCTGGCCCGGCTGGGCTGGAAGCCGGAGTCGGTGACCTGGTCGGCGGTCCACGAGGCCGTGGCCGCCGGGAAGCTGACGTACGGGATGACCGACCCGGTGCGCTCCAACTCCGGCTTCTCCGCGCTGATCTCGGTGGCCTCCGGGCTGTCGGGCGCGCAGGCGGCGCTGACCGACGCGGACGTGGCGAAGGCGCAGCCGATGCTGAAGGGGTTCTTCACCGGGCAGAAGCTGACCTCGGGTTCCTCGGGCTGGCTGGCCGCGGCGTACACCCAGCGCGGGGACGTGGACGCGCTGGTGAACTACGAGTCGGTGCTGCTGTCCATGAACCGGGACGCGAAGACGAACCTGACGGTGATCCGGCCGCTCGACGGCGTGGTCACGGCCCACTACCCGCTGACCCTGCTGACCTCGGCCCCGGCCGGGGCCCGCGAGTCGGGACGCGCGCTGACCGAGTACCTGAGCGGCGCGGCGGCCCAGAAGGCGATCACCGAGAAGACCTTCCGGCGGCCCGTCGCGGCGGGGGTGACCCCGGCGGCCGGGCTGGATCCGGACAAGCGGCGCGAGCTCCCCTTCCCGGGCACCCGGTCGGTGGCGGACGGGCTGCTGGCGAGCTACGAGAACGAGCTGCGCCGCCCCTCGCGCACGGTGTACGTACTGGACACCTCCGGTTCGATGGCCGACGAGGACCGGATCGGCCGGCTGAAGTCGGCGCTCACCGATCTGACGGGAACGGGGGATTCGGGCACCGGGGAGCGGTTCCGGGACCGTGAGGAGGTCACCCTGCTGCCCTTCGGCGACAAGGTGAAGAAGGTCCTGACGCACACGGTGGAGCCGGGCAACCCCGGACCGGCCCTGGACGCGATCCGCGGAGACGTGAAGTCGCTGCGGCCGGACGGCGGCACGGCGATCTACAGCAGTCTGCAGGCGGCGTACCAGCAGCTCGGCAAGGGCAACGCCGACGCGTTCACCTCGATCGTGCTGATGACGGACGGCGAGAACACGGCGGGGGCCGGGGCCAAGCAGTTCGACGCCTTCTACGCGGGCCTGCCCGAGGCGCAGAAGCACACGCCGGTCTTCGCGGTGCTGTTCGGCGACTCGGACCGCAAGGAACTCGCCCACATCACCGAACTGACCGGCGGGCGGCTCTTCGACGCCACCGACGGCAACGGTTCGCTGGACGGAGCCTTCGAGGAGATCCGTGGCTACCAGTAGGGTCCTGCGGTTCCTGGAGTCGAAGAAGAACCTGGCCGGCAGTGCCTGCGGGCTCGTCGGGGTGGTCCTGACCCTCACCGGGGTGGCCGGCACGTACTGGCCGCTGGTGGTCGCCGGACTGTACGGGGCAGGCGCGCTCGTCGCCCCGCCGGAGGTGCCGGCGCCGCCGGTACCGCCGGAGCCCGCCGAGCAACTGGGCTTCGTACGGGAGGACTTCGCGCGGCTCCAGGAGTACGTCGGCGAGGTGGATCTGCCGCAGGAGCCCGGCGGGGTGCTGTCCGGGCTGCTGGAGCTGTACGCGGCGATGCTGGAGCCGGGCTGGGTGGCGAGCGTGCTGGCCGCCGACCCGGAGGCGGTGCACGCGCTGACCCGGGCCATCCGCACGGACGTGCCGGAGTGCGTGGACACCTACAACCGGACCCGCTGGTGGACCCGGCTCACGCCGGGCGGCGAATCGCCCGAGCGCCACCTGGAGCGGCAGCTGACGCTGCTGCGCGAGGAGGCGGAACGCATGACGGCGGACCTCCGTGAAACGGAGGCCCGCCGCCAGCAGACGCACACGACCTATCTGGAAGGCCGCAGGGAGTCCTGAGTCGGGGAATCCCGCGTCGACCCGCGGCCGGGGACAGCCGGCCGCAGGAGTTCGGTGGTGCCCGGAACGGGCACGGGGAGGGGTACGGGCAGGAGATCAGCCCAGGCGCTCGACGAGCGCCTCGTACTGGTCCCACAGCTCCTTCGGCGTGTGGTCGCCGTAGGTCTTCAGGTGCTCGGGGACCAGCGAGGCCTCGTCGCGCCAGACCTCCTTGTCGACCGTGAGCAGGAACTCCAGGTCGGCGGCGGGCAGGTCCAGGCCGTCGGTGTCCAGGGAGGCGACGGTCGGCAGGATGCCGATCGGGGTCTCGACGCCCTCGGCGGCGCCGTCGAGGCGCTCGACGATCCACTTCAGGACGCGGCTGTTCTCACCGAAGCCGGGCCACACGAACTTGCCCGCGTCGTTCTTGCGGAACCAGTTCACGTAGTAGATCTTCGGGAGCTTGGACTGGTCCTTGTCCTTGGCCACGTCGACCCAGTGACCCATGTAGTCGCCCATGTTGTAGCCGCAGAACGGCAGCATGGCGAAGGGGTCGCGGCGCAGCTCGCCGACCTTGCCCTCGGCGGCGGCGGTCTTCTCGGAGGCGATGTTCGAGCCGATGAAGACGCCGTGGTTCCAGTCGAAGGACTCGGTGACCAGGGGCACGGCGGAGGCGCGGCGGCCGCCGAAGAGGATCGCGGAGATCGGGACGCCCTTGGGGTCCTCCCACTCCGGCGCGATCGTCGGGCACTGGGAGGCCGGGACGGCGAAGCGGGCGTTGGGGTGGGCCGCCGGGGTGTCGGACTCCGGGGTCCAGGCGTTGCCCTTCCAGTCGATCAGGTGGGCGGGCGCCTCTTCGGTCATGCCCTCCCACCAGACGTCGGAGCCGTCCGGGGTGAGCGCGACGTTGGTGAAGACGGTGTTCGCGTACATGGTCTTCATGGCGTTGGCGTTGGTGTGCTCGCCGGTGCCGGGGGCGACGCCGAAGAAGCCGGCCTCGGGGTTGATCGCGTAGAGACGGCCGTCCTCGCCGAAGCGCATCCAGGCGATGTCGTCACCGACGGTCTCCACGGTCCAGCCGGGGATGGTCGGCTCCAGCATGGCCAGGTTCGTCTTGCCGCAGGCGGAGGGGAAGGCTGCGGCGATGTACTTCGCCTCGCCGGCCGGCGGGGTGAGCTTGAGGATCAGCATGTGCTCGGCGAGCCAGCCCTCGTCGCGGGCCATGACGGACGCGATGCGCAGGGCGTAGCACTTCTTGCCGAGCAGGGCGTTGCCGCCGTAGCCCGATCCGTAGGACCAGATCTCGCGGGTCTCGGGGAAGTGCGAGATGTACTTGGTGGTGTTGCACGGCCACGGCACGTCGGCCTGGCCCTCGGCGAGCGGAGCGCCGAGGGTGTGGACGGCCTTGACGAAGAACCCGTCGGTGCCGAGCTCGTCGAGGACGGCCTGTCCCATGCGGGTCATGGTGCGCATGGCGACCGCGACGTAGGCGGAGTCGGTGATCTCGACGCCGATGGCGGAGAGCTCCGAGCCGAGGGGGCCCATGCAGAAGGGGACGACGTACATCGTGCGGCCCTTCATGGAGCCGCGGAAGATGCCGCCTTCTTCGCCCTTGCCCGAGAACAGCTCCTTCATCTCGGAAGGGGCCTTCCAGTGGTTGGTCGGGCCCGCGTCCTCCTCCTTCTCGGAGCAGATGAAGGTCCGGTCCTCGACGCGCGCGACGTCGGAGGGGTCGGAGGCGGCGTAGTACGAGTTCGGGCGCTTGGCCGGGTCCAGCTTCTTGAAGGTGCCCTTGGAGACGAGCTCCTCGCAGAGGGCCTCGTACTCGGCCTCCGAACCGTCACACCAGACGATGCGGTCGGGCTGGGTGAGGGCTGCGATGTCACCGACCCAGGAGACGAGCTCCTGGTGCTTGGTGGGGACGTCGGAAGTGGTGGTGCCAGCCGCGATGTCGCGCGCCACGATCGCTCCTTGTTGAGGGGTTTGATTTGTGATTGCCCCGTGGGGGCCGCGACCCGGACGCTTCGCGCTCCGCTCATCCGGTGTCGACCGCACTCATCTGATCATCCGGTGCGTGTGCGCATATGTCCAGGGGGCCTCTCACGTGAGCATCGCCACTCCGGTCAATCTTCCGTAAAGCGCACTAACGGAAACCTACGCAACCGTAGGTAGCATGTTCGGCATGACTTCCGACGCCGCTGCCGTGGCCGCTCCGATGGTCGAAACAGCCGATCAGGAGACCAAGCCGCTCATGCGCGGCTGGCTCCACACCGGCATGTTCCCCGCCGTGGTGATCGCCGGCCTCGTCCTGATGGCCTTCACCGACTCGACCCGGGCCCGGGTGGCGTGCGGGGTGTACGTCCTCACCGCCTGCCTGCTCTTCGGAGTCAGCGCCGTCTACCACCGCGGTACGTGGGGCCCGCGCGGCGAGGCCATCCTGCGGCGGCTCGACCACGCCAACATCTTCCTGATCATCGCGGGTACGTACACCCCGCTGACCGTGCTGCTGCTGCCCGACTCCACCGGGCGGACCCTGCTCTGGGCGGTCTGGATCGCGGCCGCGGCCGGCATCGCCTTCCGCGTCTTCTGGGTCGGCGCCCCGCGCTGGCTGTACACCCCCTGCTACATCGCCATGGGCTGGGCGGCCGTCTTCTTCCTCCCCGACTTCCTGCGCACCGGCGGCATCGCCGTCCTGGTCCTGGTCATCGCCGGCGGCCTGCTCTACAGCGTCGGCGGGGTCATCTACGGCATCAAGCGCCCGAACCCCTCACCGCGCTTCTTCGGTTTCCACGAGGTCTTCCACTCCCTGACCCTGGCCGCCTTCGTCGCCCACTACGTGGGCATCTCGATCGCCGCGTACACGCACTGACGGGAGCGGGCGCCGAGGGAAACGGGCGCGGACGGCACGGGCCCCGCCGCGCGAGCGGACGGGGCCCCGCCTCGTACCGGGCGGCCGCCTACGTGCAGGCGAAGCCGTCACCGTCCGGGTCCAGGCGCAGCGGATCGCTGCCGTTGACCTTCAGGCGCTTCGGGTAGGCGTGGGCGGCCAGCCAGTCGCAGCGGGCCTTCGCCGTCGCCTTCACCTCCGCCGGGAACCGCGTGGGCACGCACACGTTGACCGTGCCGTAGTGCCGGTCGCAGCCGGCCACGCTCGGGGCCACCGGCACCGAGTCCCGCTGCGCGGGGTTCTTCTTCGGGGCCGCCAGCTCGTTCGCGAAGGTGTGCTCGTGCGCGGACGGCGGCTCGGCGGCGGCCGCCAGCGCCGAGGGTCCGCCCAGGTGCACCCACTGCGCGATCGAGGGGATCCCGTTCGCGTCGACCGCGAAGAGCATGTACCAGCCGGGCGGGGCCAGGTTCGGGTTGCTGGTGACGTTCAGGTCGACCGTGGTGCCGTTGACGACCGTCAGCGGCAGGTCCACGAACCGCTGGTTGGGGTCCGAGGAGTGGGTGACCGCCGCCGGCCGGATCAGCTCCGCCTTGGCGACCGCCCGGTTGACGGTGATGCGCTGCGTGTCCCCGTACACCCACTGGCTGTCGATCACCGAGGTGATCTGCGGGCGCGCCCCCTTGAAGAGGTAGGGCGGGGTGTAGATCGACACGTTGTTGTTGTACGTGCCGTTGCCCGGGTTGTCCCCGACCGACATGACGCGGCCGTCCGGCATCAGGAACGACGCCGAGTGGTACGTCCGCGGGATCGGGTCGGTGGCCAGGCCCGGCTGGTAGGTGTTGGTCACCGGGTCGAAGAACGAGGCCTCGTACACCGGGTCGGCCCGGTCGTGCAGGGCGCCGCCGGTCTCCAGCACCTTGCCGTCGGGCAGCAGCACCGCGGACACGTACATCTTGCCCTCGGCCCCGGTCTGCGGGCGCTTGCCCGCGCCCTGGTCCACCAGGCCCTGCGGCAGGTCCGGGCCGGCCGTGTAGGCGGGGCTCGGCTGCTTCAGGTCGATGAGGTCGGTGATCCGGTTCGCGGCCGGGTTGGACTCGTTGTTGCCGCCGCCGATGGTCAGGACCCGCTGGTCCTGCGCGGGGGGCAGCAGCACGCTCGCCGACTCGTCGCGCTGGTCCTTGTTGCGCAGGCCCGGCACGTCGGTGACGGTGTTGGCGGCGTAGTCGTAGACCGAGGCGCCGGTGCCCTGGGTGCCGTTGCCGAAGGTGTGGCTGCCCGAGTAGAAGAGCCGCCCGTCCTGCATGAGGATCATCGACGGGTACAGGCCCCAGTACGACCAGGTCTGGTTGACCTCGTTCATCGGCAGCCACTTGTTCTGCGCCGCCGAGAACTTCTCCGCGGTCACGTTGCCCGTGGAGTCCTCCTTCAGCCCGCCGAAGGAGATCACGTCGCCGTTGCCGAGGACCGTCGCCGACGGGTACCAGTGCCCGCCGTTCATGTCGTTGGTCTTCGTGTACTTCTCGGTCGCCGGGTCGAAGGTGTACGAGTCCTTCAGCCCCTGGTAGCCGATCCTGCCGTCGGCCGAGGGATAGCCCTTGTTGCCGCTCATCACCAGCACCCGGCCGTCGGACAGCTGGACATGGCCGGAGCAGAACATGTCGACGGGCGTCGGGATCGTCTTGAACGAGCCGTTCGCCGGATCGTAGACGGCCGAGGTGAAGGTGCCCGCGTTGAACTGGGCGATGTCGTTGCCCGAGCCCGCGATCAGCAGCACCTTGCCGTTCCTCAGCACGACGGCGTGCATCGAACGCACCGGGTTCTTGGCGGCGATCACCTCCCATTTGCCCTTCGCGCACTCCGCGGCCGTACCCGTGCAGGTGGGCTGCGGCGGGACCGCCCCCACCTCCTCCAGCGCGTAGTCGTCGGTGGTGAGCGTGCCGACCCCGTAGACGGAGATGCCCCACGCGATCTTGTCGGTGTTCGGCGGGACCGCCGGCGTACGGACCTCCGTACGCGCCCACGCGGCGCTGACGGGCGGATTCTGCAGATCGGTCCAGTACTGCCAGCCGGCCACCGTGTCGTGGCGGAACACCGTCACCGACACGTCCGGGGTGTTCGACTTGTACCAGGCCGACAGGTCGTACTGCCTGCCCGGCACCACCGTCGGGGCGCAGGTGCCGTTCTCGGTGACCAGGGCCTTGCGGTCGCCGTCCACCCGGCGGGTGAGCGAGACCTTCATCGCCCTGGTGCCGGAGTGCGCGTCGGCGACGGTCGCGAAGCTGAAGTCGTTGTCGCCCCAGCCGGACTTCGACCAGCAGGACGGCATGTCGGAGCCGGCCGGACCGGCGGTCTCGAAACCGGGGTTGGTGAGCAGATTGGGCGGTCCGGCCGTGGCCTGCTGCGGTGCGGTCAGCAGCAGGCCCCCCGTCATCGCCCCGACGGCCAGCAGAGCGGCCCGCCACCCTGCCCTGCGCCGGATCTTCCTTCCCATGGGGAGCATCCCTTCGTGCGGCTCAACTCATGCGTGCGGTGCCTGACGTGCGCGGGAGGTAGACGAGCGCCTCCGTCGCCGCGAAACGCAGGACGAAGGTGATGACCAGAGCGAGCGCCGTCGCGGACAGCACGCCGAAGCCCCAGGTGCCGACGAACACCGCGATCAGCGGGATCCGCAGCAGCAGATCGGCATTGGCCAGCAGCGTGAAGCGCCCCAGCCGGTCGGCCCAGTGCCGGTGCCGGCGCCGGTCGCGGAACAGCAGGGTCTCGATGAGCAGGAAGTTCCACAGCACCCCGGCCTGGTTGGCCACCACCTCGGCGGCCAGGTAGTTCATCCCGGTGTGCGTGAGCATCCACAGCGCCGCCAGGTTCGGGACGAAGCCGGAGAGCCCGACCAGCCCGAAGCCGATCATCCGGGCCAGCGGGGTCGCCGACCGCAGCGAGGCGAGATGGGTGAGGAAGCGCAGGCCCTCACGGGCGGTGGACTTGGACTCCCCCGCGAAGCGCACCTGGAAGACGAACGGCACCTCGGCCACCCGCGCCGGCCGGCAGCGCACCGCCAGCTCCATCAGGATCTTGTAGCCCAGCGGCTTCAGCGCCTCCGGCGTCACCGCCGCGCGGCGCATCGCGAAGAACCCGCTCATCGGATCGCTGATCCCGCGCAGGGCCCGCGGGAAGAGTCCCTTGGCCAGCCAGGTCGCCCCGCGCGAGACCGCGACGCGGTAGCCCCCGGCGAGCCCGGCCCGGCTGCCCCCGGCGATGTACCGGGAGGCCACGACCAGGTCGGCGCCGGTGCGCTCCCCCTCCCCGACCAGCTCGGGGACCAGATGGGGCGGATGCTGGAGATCGGCGTCCATGACGACGATCCAGTCGGTGTCCGCCCGCCCGATCCCCTCCACGACGGCCCCGCCGAGCCCGCCCTCGGGGCTCTCCCGGTGCAGGACCGCCACCGGGAACGCGCATTCCAGGGCGGCCCGCTCGATGACGGCCGGGGTGTCGTCCGTGGAGTCGTCGACGAACAGCACCGACACCGGCAGGTGCGCGGGCAGGGCCGCGGCCAGCCTGCTCAGCAACTCGGCGATGTTTCCGGCCTCGTTGAAGGTCGGGATGATCAAGGTGACACTGCCCGGGGCGGGCGCCTCGGCGGCCGCCTCCGCACGGTGCGGTGCGTGCGGTACGTGCGGTACGTGCGGGGCGGGCAGTGCGTGCAGGGCGGGCGGGGTCCGCAGGTCTTCGCTCATGCCGGATCAACTCCCGTTGACGGTGCGGGACGTGGCCGCGGGATCGGTGCTGTCCGTACGCCGGATCTCGATGCGGTCCTCGCCCTCGCCGAAGACGGCCACCGGCGTCGAATGCTCCAGCGCCGCCTTCACGCTGGGCAGTTGCGCCGCGTCGCGCCGGACGGTGGGCGAGGAGACCACGTAGTCGATGTCCCGCCAGCCGCGCGGCAGCGTCCTGGTGACCGCCGGGTCCAGGTCGGCCTTGTAGAACCAGATGGCACCGAGACCCGGGTCGAAACCGTGGTGGACGGCGTCCAGCCACAGCGCGTCGTCGACCAGCACCCGGGTCGTGGCCGGCTCGCGCACCTCGCGCCCGAGCCAGGCCGCGGCCTGCCGGTACGGGGCGTTCGCGTCGACCGTGAGCGCCGTACGGTTCCCGTCGTACCAGCGCGGTACGAGGTACAGGGCGGCGGAGGCGGCCAGGACGCCGGCCAGCGCCCACCGCCCGTAGGCCAGGGCCCGCCGCTCCCCCGGCGCGCGGCGGCGGCGCAGCACGGCGTGGGTGACGCTGGCCGCGCCCCCGGCGAGGACCAGCGCGAGGAACGGCAGCGCCTGGATCACGTACATCGCCGGGAGGTAGCCGGAGGGCCGCAGCGCGACGAGGCCGAGGATGACCACGGCCAGCGCCGGGCCGGCGAGGGCCCGGGCCGTGACCGACCAGCGGATGGTGACGAGCAGCAGGACCGCGCCGGCCAGGCCGCCGAGCGGCAGCACGGTGTCGTAGTACAGCCAGGACTCGAAGACCCCGTGCGAGCCGGAACCGGGGTCCAGGATGAAGCCGGAACCGGCCCGGCCCATCTGGTAGACGATGCCGTCGATGAGGGAGACGTGGCCGAAGCCGGGCAGCAGCTCGGCGTTGAGCAGCGCGTACAGGGGGTACGTCACCCCGATCAGCACGCACGCGGTGACGGCTCCGGTGACGGCGAACTTGCGGGTGTCGCGGTGGCTGTGGCGCCACATCGTCACCAGCAGCGCCGGGAGCACCACCAGCATCGTCTCCTTCGTCAGCACGGCCGTGGCGGCCGCCAGTCCGGAGGCGAAGTGGTGCCACAGGTGGCGGCTGGGGGACGCGGCGAGGCAGAAGGCCAGCAGCATCCACATCACGGCGATGTTGTCGAGGAAGATCTCCCGCTGCAGCACGACGGAGAGCGGGGACAGCCCGAACAGGCCCATGGCCAGACCGGCCGCCCAGCGCGGCAGCCAGAGCCGGCGCGCGAGCACGTACAGCAGGACCGAACTGGTCGCGGAGACGGCGAGCATCGAGAACCGCATCGGCGCGACGGTCATCGCGTCGGGCACGAACAGGGACGGCAGGTACGTCAGGCCCGCTATCTGGATCCAGCCGAGCGGCGGGTGGTCGTACCAGTAGGTGTAGTGCGCCAGCCCCTTGCCCTGCTGGACGGCCCAGGCCTGGGCGAGGTAGGTGCCCTCGTCGTCGCTGAGCGTCGGGAAGTTCGTGATGTTCCAGCCCTGTACGAGGAGGATCGCGAGCAGCAGCGCCCCGCACAGCAGCAGGTCGGGCCGCGAGGAACGGAACCGGACGAGCGGCCGGGCCGGCGCGGCGGGACGGACCCCGAGCCCGCCGGTGCGCTGGCGCGGGATGAGGGGGGCGCCGGCGGCGGGCGCGGTGAGGGTCGAACCGGACTCGGGATCAGTGGCCGTGGGCAGGGTGGCGGTCACCGGTGGCTGTCCTCTCGGATGAGGGTGTTCGGGCTGCTCGGGGCCTCGCTCGGGGCTTCACCGGACGCGGACGCGGACGCGAGATGGGCTCCGGTGTGGCTGGTGAGCTCCCAGTCGCTCCGTCCGCGCTGCTCGCGCCAGACCGCGCGGATCGCGGCGCCGGCCAGCATCACCTGGTAGAACGGGCCGCCGACCACGAGCTTGACGTAGTGCCTGAACCGCACCCGCAGCCCGTACTGGCGCCCGAAGTCGTGCAGGCCGACCACCTCGAAGACGAAGGTCACCATCGCGGTGATCATCGGCAGGAAGGTGACGATCGCGACCCCGACGGGCACGTCGAGGAAAACGGCGACGGCGAAGTTCACCGGGATGATCACCCCGGACGTGGCCTGCATGAACGGGGTCATGAGCGTGTAGCGGGCCAGCCAGCGCTGGCCGCGGCCGGGCAGTTGCTGCCAGTCCTTCTTGCGGTACACCTGGAGGAATCCCTGGTTCCAGCGGGTGCGCTGCTTGAGCAGGCTCACCAGGGACCCCGGGGTCTCCTCGCGGGTCACCATGTCGGAGTCGTAGGCGACGACCACCTTCTTGCCGACGGAGGACAGCCGCACGCCCAGGTCGCAGTCCTCGGCGAGGCAGTTCGGGTCCCAGCCGCCGGCCTTGCGCAGGACCTCGGTGCGCACGAAGACGGTGTTGCCGCCGAGCGGGATGAACCCCTTCTCCGCGTGCAGGTGGAGCCGGGAACGGAACCAGAAGAAGTACTCCAGGCAGTTGCGCAGGCTGTACCAGCTGGAGTGGAAGTTGATGAGCTGGACCCCGCCCTGGACCACGTCGGCGCCGGTGGCGCGGAAGGCGTGGTCCACGTGGGACAGCAGCTCGGGATGGACCTGGTCCTCGGCGTCGAAGACCCCGACGATCTCGCCCCGGCAGTACGGGAGGGCGGTGTTGAGGGCCTTGGGCTTGTTCTTGACCTCGTGGTGGTCGGTGATGACCCGTACGAGACCGGGCGCGCGGGCGGCGGCCCGCTCGGCCACCTCCGCCGTCCCGGGGTCGTCGTGGCCGACGATCACGATGATCTCGTAGTCGCGGTGGCTCGACTCCAGCAGCCGTTCGATGGTGTGCTCCAGCACCGCCTGTTCGTGGCGGGCGGGCAGCAGCAGGGAGAAGGCCAGCCGGCCGCCGCCGTCGGGGCGGTCGAAGCGGGTCGAGGCGAGCGTCTCGGGCGTCCGCCACGCGTGCATCTGCCACCAGAGCGTGAACGCCGCCATCCAGAAGAGCGCGAGCGAAACCACACAAATGAACACGGAAATGAACAAAGCGTCCCCCACAGACGTGCCGCAACCCCATGCGGCGATCTCACAACCCCCCGGGAACGGGTCCGCGAGGCGGCGGGCTCCCCAGCCCGCCGTCCTCGCCCGTCCCCGATTTCCCCCCGCGCGCAACCCCCGGTGCGCTCTACGCCGGCGCCCCAGGGCGCGGACAGTGACTGATCGGTGACTCCGAAGTCATGAGACTAGGCAGGGAACATGACGCGCAGGCGCTGTCGAGATAAAAACCACGTTGCCGAACTGACCTTGAAAGAAGCGGAATTGACGCTACTCCGGCACTTTCAGGGACGAACCGCACCCAACTGGTCCGCCAGCTCGACCGGATCGGTCGTAGGCCGCGCGCAGACGAAATGTCGACAGACGTACGCCGTCGGGAGGTCGTGCACCAGCGTGCGCTCGGCCAGAAGGGGGAACTCCCCTCCACTGCCGTCCGCCGCCCCCGGCAGCCCCGTCGCCACGACCGCCCCGGGAGCCGTCCCCAGCAGCGCGACACGGTGCAGCTCCGCCCGCGCCGCATCCTCCGGATGACCGACCACGGCCACCTCCCGCGGTCCGTCCACCAGCGCTTCCGCGACCGCCAGCCCGTGCCCGATGAACCGCGGGGCGCGCGGCCCGAGGGCGTGCACCACCGCGAGCGCCCGCTCGGCCGCCGTACGGTGCGCCTGCGAACCGGTGTGCGCGGCGTACGACAGCAGGGCGCCGGCCGCGGCGGTCCAGCCGGAGGGGGCCGCGGTGTCGGTCGGGTCCTGCGGCCGCCTGATCAGCTGCTCCGCGTCGTGCGCGGTGTCGTAGAGCGAGCCGTCCTCGGCGGTGAACCGGACCAGGACCAGGTCGACGAGGAACCCGGCGAATTCCAGCCAGACCCCTTCCCCGGTGACGGCCGCCAGCGCCAGGAACCCCTCGGCGACGTCCCCGTAGTCCTCCAGCACCCCGGCGTTCGCCCCGACCCGCCCGTCCTTGCTGGTCCGCGCGAGCCGGGCCATGCCGGCCGCCGCGTCGAAGTGAACCCTGACCAGCAGATCGGCGGCCTCCGTGGCCCGCTCGACCAGGTCGGGCCGGTCGAAGAAGGCCCCGCACTCGGCGAGGGCCGCGATGGCCAGCCCGTTCCACGCCGCGACGATCTTGTCGTCCCGCCCGGGCGCGGGCCGCGCCTGCCGCGCGGCGAGCAGCCGCTCCTTGATCCCGGTGAGCTGCTCCTCACCGATGTCCGGCCCCTGCGCGGGCAGTTGGAGCACCGACATCCCGTGCTCGAAGGTCCCCTCCTCGGTCACCCCGAAGCAGCCGGCGGCCAGATCCCCGTCCTCCTCCCCCAGCACCTCGCGCAACTGGGCGGGAGTCCAGGCGTAGTAGACGCCCTCCACGTGCTTGCCGGTCTCCGGGTCCTCACTGTCGGCATCCAGCGCGGAGGCGAAGCCGCCCTCGTGGGTGCGCAGTTCACGGACCATGAAGTCGGCGGTCTCCAGGGCGACCCGACGCGCGAGATCGTCGCCGGTGGTGCGCCAGAGGTGGGCATAGACCCGGCAGAGCAGCGCATTGTCGTACAGCATCTTCTCGAAGTGGGGAACGACCCACTCCCGGTCCACGGAGTACCGCGCGAACCCGCCGCCGAGCTGGTCGTAGATCCCGCCCCGCGCCATGGCCTCGCACGTGTCCGCGGCCATCTGCAGCGCCCCCTCGGACCCGGTCCGGGCGTGGTGGCGCAGCAGGAACTCCAGCACCATGGACGGCGGGAACTTCGGCGCCCCGCCGAACCCGCCGCGCGTGGCGTCGTACTCCCGCGTCAGCCCGAGCAGCGCCTTCGCGAGCTCCTCCGGCCCGGGGGTGCCGGCCTTCCCGTAGTCGAGCTGCCGCCCCGCGAGGTCCCGTACGATCCGCTGCGCGACCTCCGCCACCTCCTCGGGCCGCCCGACCCACGCGGTGCGCACGCCTTCGAGCACCTGCATGAAGGAGGGCATCCCGTGACGCGGCTCGGGCGGGAAGTAGGTCCCGAAGTAGAAGGGCTCCGCATCGGCCGTCAGGAACACGGTCATGGGCCACCCGCCCTGCCCGGTGGCGGCCTGCACGGCCTCCATGTAGACGGCGTCGATGTCGGGCCGCTCCTCACGGTCAACCTTGACGTTGACGAAGTGCTCGTTGAGATAGGCGGCCGCCAGCTCGTCCTCGAAGGATTCGTGGGCCATGACATGACACCAATGGCAGCTTGAATATCCGACGCTGAGCATCACCGGCACCCCGCGCTCCCGCGCCTCCGCGAAGGCCTCCGGGGACCAGGGCCACCAGTCGACGGGGTTGTCGGCGTGCTGGAGCAGATACGGAGAGGTCTCGTTCGCGAGGCGGTTCGGCATGGGCCCAATCTATTCGCAGGGAGGCAAGCCACGCTCGTCTGCCCACAGGTGTCTCGTCCCCTGCCACAGCGCCATCCGGAGAAGGGCGACACGCACGTGCCGAGACGGACGGGCAGCGTGGCCGAGGTGGGCGGTATCGGTCCGCGGGGGTCACCGCAAGCGATCGGTTGCGGGCCAACTCCCTCTGAACTAGCTCAGATTCCCTCGCGCTCGCGCGCGTCCCGACGGACACTTGTGGCACGGTGCCGGAGCTCTCTGAGGGGGATTGCCGATGCGGGACAGTCATCGCGGTGAGGCCGAGCGGCTGCTGGTGCGGGCCGTGGAGGAGGAGTCCCGGCGGGGGGCGGGCGGGGCGGCCGGGACTCCGGAGGCCAAGGCCGCGCTGCTGGCGCGCGGCAGGCAGGCGCTGGACTCGCTCGCGGCGAGCGCCGCCGCCGAGTACGAGGCGTACGTACAGGCCCTGGACGAGACGGCGGCCGGGGAGCAGTCGCTCGGTGAGGCCTTCCGGCGGGCGAACACCTCGACGGCGCTGCTGGTCACCGGGGTCGCGGCGGCTGCCGCGGTCGTGGCCGACCTGGCCTTCGGGGTGGCGGCCGGTACCGCGCTGACGACCGGCGCCGTCGTGGGCGTGGCCGGGGCGACGGCGACGGTGGCCAAGGTGACGGCCCTGCACCTGCCGGCGGCGAACCGGCGCGCCGGGGAGGCGGGCCGTCCGGGCGGGGCGGAGCAGCTCCGGCTGAAGTGGCTGTCGGCGCTGGAGGTGCGCGGGATACGCCCCTTCCTGGAGCAGCAGCGCAAGGTGGCGGCGGCGCTGCACGCCCCGCCGAAGGCGGTGAACGGCAACGGCGGCTCCGCCCTGCCGCTGCGCGGGGCCAATCGCAGCGCCGAGGCGCGGCGGCGGGCCATGCTGGAGCAGTCGTTCGGGCAACTCCCTTCGCTGGAGGGTGCGTTCGTCGGGCGGCGGGCCGAGCTGGCGCGGATCGCGCAGTGGGTGCACAGCGCCCGGGTGAGCACCGAGACGCGGCCGGTGGTCGTGGTGCTGCACGGGGAGCCCGGGGTGGGCCGCACCACGCTCGCGCTGCACACCGCGCAGGCGCTGCGGGACCAGTTCCGGGGTGCCTGCGTGGTGAACCTGCGCGGTGGCGGCGCCTCGGAGAGCCCGCTGCCGACGCGTGAGGCACTGCTGCACCTGATGAACCGGCTCGGTGCGCCCCGCGAGCAGCTGCTGTTCCGCGAGGGCTCCTCGGCGGAGCAACAGGTGCGCAGGCTGGGCGAGTTGTATCACCAGCATGTGCAGGGCACCCCGGTGGCGGTGGTCCTGGACGATGCGGTGGACGCCGCGCAGGTACGGATGCTCGTGCCGGAGCGGTCCGAGAGCCTGGTCCTGGTCACGGCCCGGGAGCCGCTGGAGCTGCCCCCGGAGCTGGCGGCCTGGGTGTACCAGCTGCCGGTGACCCGGCTGACGCAGGAGGCGGGCGCGGAGCTGGTCCGGGCGGCGGGAGAGGGAGAGGGGAAGGGAAACGGTAAGGGCGATGGGAAGGGCGAGGCGACGGGCGAGGGGGCCGGGGGCGGTGCGGAGCCGGCCGAGGCCGTGCGGGCGCTGCTCGCGCTCGGCGCCGGTCTGCCGCTGGCGCTGCGCGTGCTGGCCCCCCTCGGGGAGGTCGGGCGGGCCACCGCGTCCCCGGGGCCGGAGGGCTCCCTGGACGCCGCCCTCGACCTGGCCTACGCGGCCCTGCCCGAGGAGCGGCGCCGCCTGCTGCGCCGGCTGACGCTGGCCGGCCGGGCCTCGCTGGGGGCGGCGGCCGCGGCGGCGCTGATCGACGCGGACCAGGTGGAGGCCGGGCGGCTGCTGCGCGAGCTGGCGCGGGCGGGACTGCTGGACCACGTGCGCGGGGACCGGTTCCGGATGCACGACGCGGTGCGCGCGTACGCGGCTGCGCGGCTGGCCCGGGACGAGGACCGGGCCGACGCCGCGGCGGCGCACGAGCGGCTGATCCGTACGTACGCGCAGCTCGCCGACTCGGTGATCCGGATGGTCGACGGGAAGATGTCCACGCGGGCGAACGCCCTGTCCAAGGCGAGCACGGTCGGCGGGCACGGTTTCCCCTCCCTGGACGCGGCCCTGCGCTGGCTGGACGACGAGTCGAGCTTCATCACGGCGGCGCTGCGGCATTCGGAGGGCGTGGACCAGCAGGCGGTACTGGACCTGCTGGGCGCGCTCTGCGACTTCTGCCTGCTGCGCGGCGACCTGTACCGGCTCGGTGAGATCAACGAGCTCACGCAGGCCGTCGACCAGGGGCTGCTGGTCCGCTCGGTGCAGTGGCGTACGGGTATCGCGGCCCGCCAGCTCGGCGAGCTGGACAAGTCCCGCACGACGCTGACCTCGCTGGTCGACCAGTACAAGGAGGCCCGGCAGGAGGCGGGCGCGGGCATGGCGCTGGTCTCGCTGGGCATCACCCTGCACCACCAGGGCAACCTCCCCGAGGCCTCGGCCCGCATCCGGGAGGCGCTGGTGCTCCAGGCCACGGACGAGCTGGCGGGCGACCGGGCGTGGGGCCTGCACGCGCTGGGCGCGGTGGAACGCGACCGCGCGCACCTCGCGGAGGCGCTGCGGCTGCTGCGCGAGTCGCTGGGCCTGCACCGGGAGAGCGAGAGCGTGCACGGCGAGGCCTGGGCGCACCTGCAGCTGGGCCAGGTGTACCTGAGGCTGGGCGAGGTGCCGCGCGCGGAGGCGGAGCTGCGCCTGGCGCTGGAGCTGTACGGGCGCACGCGCGACGACCGGGGCCAGGCGTGGGCGCTGACCCAGCTGGGCCGGGCCCGGGTGGTCGACGGGGATCCGGGGCCGGCGCTGGAGCGGCTGCGGGACGCGCTGGCGCGGCACCGGGAGGCGGAGGACGCGCGCGGTGAGGCGTGGACGCTGTACTACCTCGGGCAGGCGCTGGAGGAGGCCGGGGAGCGGGACCGGGCGGTACGGGAGCTGGAGCGGGCCCGCACGATGTTCTCGCGGATGCGGGACGTGTACGGGCTGGCGCACGCCCGTCACCACTCGGGCCGGGTCACGCGCGACCAGCGGGCGGCGCAGACGGGGAACCTGAAGAACTCCGGGTTCGCCCGCCAGCTGCTGGTGGACGCCCGGGCGGACTTCCGCCGCATCGGGCTGGCCCACGGGGAGGCGTGGACCTGTCTGGAGCTGGCGGTGGTGGACGCGGGCAACGGGCGGACCGCGCAGGCGCTGGACCTGTGCGAGGAGGCGGTGCGGCTGTTCATCTCCTACGGGGACCGGCGCGGGGAGGACTGGGCGCGCTTCCTGCGCTGCACGCTCCTGCCGTACGCGGTCCCGGCGGCTCCGGACGAGGCGCGCACCGAGCTCGCACGGCTGGCGGCGGCCCCGCATCCGATGCGGGACGGGCGGCTGGAGGACTGTCTGGAGTCCTACACGGTGATCCTGGGGCGCGGGGTGGACCCGGCGGAGGGCTGGCAGGCGTGGCGGCTGTCGCTCGTACCGAACCTGCACTCGCGGGAGATCATGGGCGTCCCGGTGCCGCTGCCTTCGGTGTAGGGGCGCGCATGCCTTCGGCGTAGGGGCGCGCACGGCCTCCGGGCGCCCGGGAATCCCCCGGGCGCGCGGGAAGCCGCCGCCCCGGCCGGGAGACCGGCGGGGCGGCGGACACCGCGTGCGTACGGCGCCTACGGGGCGCGCGTGCCCTCTGCGGAACCCGGGGCCGAGGCCGGGGCCGGCTCCGGGGCTTCCTTGAAGTCGACCCGGCCCATGTGGCGGCTCATCGACTTCATCAGGCCCCACACCCCGAGGGCGAGGGCGGCGAACACGACGAATCCGAGGAGGCCCGGGGTCACCTTGTTCTTGTCGAAGGTGTCGCCGGCCAGCGGGAGGAGCTGGGCGATTGCTTCGTGCGTAGCGCTCATAGCTACGCATTCTCCCGGATGCCCGCGAAGAGGTCGGACTCGGGGAGGGAAGTGTCCACGAGGGACTTCGCGAGCTCGTACTCCTCCGTCGGCCAGACCTCCTTCTGGATCTCCATCGGGACGCGGAACCAGCCGCCGTCGGGGTCGATCTGCGTGGCGTGGGCGATGAGCGCCTTGTCGCGGATCTCGTAGAAGTCGGCGCAGGGTACGTGGGTGGTCAGGGTCCGCTCCTTGCGCTCGAACTCCTTCCACCGCTCCAGCCACTCCCCGTACGGGGATTCCAGGCCGCGGGCGAGCAGGGCCTCGTGCAGGGCGACGGTGCGCGGCTTGTTGAAGCCCTGGTTGTAGTAGAGCTTCTGCGGCTGGTACGCGGGGCCGAACTCGGCCTCGGGGTACTTCTCGGTGTCGGCCGCGTGATCGAAGGCCACCATCGAGATCTTGTGGGTCATGATGTGGTCGGGGTGCGGGTAGCCCCCGTTCTCGTCGTACGTGGTGATGGCCTGCGGCCGGAAGGCGCGGATCTTCTTCACCAGCCGGCCGGCGGCCTCGTCGACGTCCACGAGGGCGAAGCAGCCCTCGGGCAGCGGCGGCAGCGGGTCGCCCTCGGGCAGGCCGGAGTCGACGTATCCCAGCCACTCCTGGTCGACGCCGAGGATCTCGCGGGCCTCGTCCATCTCCTTGGCCCGCACCTCGTGGATGTTCTCCTCGATGTACTTGTCGCCCTGGAGCTTGGGGTTGAGGACGGAGCCGCGCTCACCGCCCGTGCAGGTCACCACCAGCACGGACACCCCCTCGGACACGTACTTGGCCATGGTGGCCGCGCCCTTGCTCGACTCGTCGTCGGGGTGGGCGTGGACGGCCATCAGTCGAAGCTGCTCGGTCAAGACAGGATCCTCTTTGAGTCGTCAGGGCGGGCGCTCCTATAGTGACCGAATCGGAGGGTGGAAAAATTCCGGGGGGTCACCCCGGAATCCAGGTGTTCACCCACCTCGAAGGGAACGATCGATGAGCGCGGTGCGCGAGGAGCTGCCCGAGGGCCGCTACGGCCGGTCGGCGGACGAGCGCGCGGACCGCAAGCTGAAGATCATCGGTTCGGTGCTCGGGGTCGCCCTGCTGGGTGTGGTCGGCTGGATCGGCTGGGACTACGTGGCCGGTCAGAGCGTGAGCGCGGAGCTCATCAAGTACAAGGTCGTCTCCGACTCGGCGGTCGAGGTGCACCTGGAGGTCCGCAAGGAGGCCTCGGCCACCGGGGTGTGCACGCTGAGCTCGCAGGACGAGGCGCACAGTGAGGTCGGACGCGCCGACTTCACGTTCGCACAGAAGAGCGGACGCGTGGACGAGATGGTGACGCTGAAGACCACCGGCCGGGCCACCATGATCGAGATCATCGGCTGCCGTGCGGCCGGTTCGGCGGGCTGATCCGGGGCATGACCTGTCGTGCGGCCCGACGTGCGACCGAGTCCGACCGGGGTGCGACCGGTATGCGTCCTGACGTGACCTGACGCAGTTCACACACTTGGCGTCCTCCCCCTTTTCTTCCCGAATTGTTAGGCTCGTGGTTTCGTCCGCCGCTGGCGGCTTTGTAGTCCCTGTACCGACGAGGAGCACCCGTGACCCAGACGAGCGAGAGCGTCACCTGGCTGACCCAGGCGGCGTACGACCAGCTGAAGGCCGAGCTGGAGTACCTCTCTGGTCCCGCACGGTCGGAGATCACGATCAAGATCGCGGCGGCCCGTGAGGAGGGTGACCTCCGTGAGAACGGCGGTTACCACGCGGCCAAGGAGGAGCAGGGCAAGCAGGAGCTGCGCATCCGCCAGCTCACGCAGCTCCTGGAGAAGGCCAAGGTCGGCACGGCCCCCGCCTCCGAGGGCGAGGTGGCCCCGGGCACCCTGGTCAAGATCGCCTTCGACGGCGACGAGAGCGACACCATGGAGTTCCTGCTGGCCTCGCGCGAGTACGCGTCCTCGGACTTCGAGACCTACTCCCCGCAGTCCCCGCTGGGCTCCGGTGTGCTGGGCAAGAAGATCGGCGAGGACGCCCAGTACGAGCTGCCGAACGGCAAGCAGGCGTCGGTCAAGATCCTCGACGTCAAGCCCTTCACCGGCTGATCACCCCCCTTTCTTTCCGCACGCTTTTCCACCGCTTTACGACACGAAGCCCCGCCGAGCACTGCTCAGCGGGGCTTCGTGTCGTGTGCGGCCTACGCGGTCGCCGAGCGGTACTTGCGTACGGCGAGGGTGCGGAACACCACGATGATCACGACGGACCAGAGCAGCGAGGCCCACACGGGGTGCTGCATCGGCCAGGCGTCCGACGGCGACACACCCGGGTTGCCGAAGAGTTCCCGGCAGGCCTGGACGGTGGCGCTGAACGGGTTCCACTCCGCGATGGGCTGGAGCCAGCCCGCCATGTTCTCGGTGGGCACGAACGCGTTGGAGATGAACGTGACCGGGAACAGCCAGATCAGCCCGCCCGAGGTGGCCGCCTCGGGGGTCCGCACCGACAGGCCGATCAGGGCGCCGATCCAGGAGAAGGCGTACCCCAGGAGCAGCAGCAGGAGGAAGCCCGCGAGGGCCTTCGGCACGCCCTCGTGGATGCGCCAGCCCACCAGGAGCGCCACGATCGCCAGGACGACCATGGTCAGGGCGGTCTGGACGAGGTCGGCCAGGGTGCGGCCGGTGAGGACCGCGCCGCGGGCCATCGGCAGCGACCGGAAGCGGTCGATCAGGCCCTTGTGCATGTCGTCCGCGATGCCGGCGCCGGCTCCGGCGGTGGCGAAGGTGACGGTCTGCGCGAAGATGCCCGCCATCAGGAAGTTGCGGTAGTCGCTCGCGCTGGTCGAGCCGCCGATCATCATCGAGCCGCCGAAGACGTAGCTGAACAGCACGACGAACATGATCGGCTGGATCAGCCCGAAGATGACCATCTCGGGGATCCGGGACATGCGGATCAGATTGCGCTTGGCCATGACCAGGGAGTCGTTGATCCCCTGGACGATGCCGCCGCGCGGGCGGGGCGCCGCCAGCTCCGGGGTCGTGGAGGTGAGGGTCACTTCGCCACCTCCTTACGGTCCTTGCGGCTGCCCTTCGCGGCCTTCGCGGCCTTCGGATCGGCGGGGGCCTCTCCGTTCTCCTCGGCGGTGCGCTCCGCCGCGTGGCCGGTCAGGGAGATGAACACGTCGTCCAGGGTGGGACGGCGCAGGCCGATGTCGTCGATCTCGATGCCGCGGCCGTCGAGTTCGCGGATGACCTCGGCGAGCAGCTTGGCGCCGCCGGAGACCGGCACGGTCAGCTTGCGGGTGTGCTCCTCGACGGTGGTCTCGCCCTTGCCGAAGCCGGCGAGGACCTCGCGGGCCGTGGCTATGCGCTCGCGCTCGTGCACGACGACCTCGACGCGCTCACCGCCCGTCTGGGCCTTGAGCTGGTCGGAGGTGCCGCGTGCGATGACCCGGCCGTGGTCCACCACGGCGATGTCGTGCGCGAGGTGGTCGGCCTCCTCCAGGTACTGGGTGGTGAGGAGGAGGGTGGTGCCGCCGGCGACGAGTTCCTGAATGATCCCCCACAGCTGCTGGCGGTTGCGGGGGTCGAGGCCGGTGGTGGGCTCGTCCATGAACATCACGGGCGGGCTGACCACGAGGGCCGCGGCGAGGTCGAGGCGCCTGCGCATGCCGCCGGAGTACGTCTTGGCGGTGCGGTCGGCGGCGTCGCCGAGGTTGAAGCGCTCCAGCAGTTCGGTGGCCCGGGCCTTGGCCGCCTTGGCGCCCATCTGGTAGAGCTGGCCGACCATCTGGAGGTTTTCCCGGCCGGTGAGGTATTCGTCGACGGCGGCGAACTGGCCGGAGAGGCCGATCGAGCGCCGGACTTCATTGGGGTGTTTGAGGACGTCGATCCCGGCCACCACCGCCTTGCCGCTGTCGGGCTGGAGGAGGGTGGTCAGGACGCGGACGGTCGTGGTCTTGCCCGCGCCGTTGGGGCCGAGCAGGCCGAGGACCGTGCCTTCGGGTACATCGAGGTCAACGCCGTCCAGAGCCCGTACGTCGCCGAAGGTCTTGACCAGACCTTCGGCGTAGATGGCGCCTGGCATATGGGTACTCCCAGTGCGAATCGAACCGGTTGAATCGTGACATTCCTACGCGAATCCTATGAGCGCCGAGCCGACCTCGCTCGGCCGAACGGGCGACACCGTATCGCGTCATATCGCGTCTCGCCACCGGATCGGGGAGTGTCACCCCGGGGTCTCGCCCGAGGGGATGAGCCCGCTAGCTCATGACCGTGTACCCCGCGCCGTGCAGCGCCCGCGCGACGTCGGCGCAGTGCTTCGGCCCCTTCGTCTCCAGGTGCAGCTCCACCTCCACCTCCGTGAGCCCCAGGCGCGGATCGGTCCGCACGTGGCTCACGTCCAACACGTTCGCATCCACCACTGACAACTCCCCCAGCAGACCGGCCAGCGCCCCCGGCCGGTCGGTCACCCGCAGCCGCAGCGACAGGTAGCGGCCGGCCGCCGCCATGCCGTGGCGCAGGATCCGCTGCAGGAGCAGCGGGTCGATGTTGCCGCCGGACAGCACGGCCACGACCGGGCCGTCCCCGTACCGTTCGGGCTCGCTCAGCAGCGCGGCCACCGGGCTGCACCCGGCCGGCTCGACCACCATCTTCGCCCGCTCCAGGCAGAGCAACAGCGCGCTGGAGAGCGCGTCTTCGGACACCGTACGGACGTCGTCCAGCAGCTCGCCAATGATTTTGAAGGGGATGTCCCCGGGCCGGCCCACCTTGATGCCGTCCGCCATCGTGACGGGGTTGTCGATGGACACCGGGTGCCCGACCTTCAGCGAGGGCGGGTACGCGGCCGCGCCCGCCGCCTGGACACCGATCACCCGGACGTCGGGCCGCAGCGCCTTCACCGCGACCGCCACCCCGGCGGCGAGCCCGCCGCCGCCGATGCCGACGAGGATCGTGCGGACCTCGGGGCACTGCTCCAGGATCTCCAGTCCGACCGTGCCCTGGCCCGCGATGATGTCGCGGTGGTCGAAGGGGTGGATGAACACCGCGCCCGTGCGGTCCGCGTAGTCCTGGGCCGCCGCCAGCGTCTCGTCCACGACCTGCCCGTGCATCCGCACCTCGGCGCCGTAGTCCTGGGTCGCGGCCACCTTCGGCAGGGGCGCCCCGACCGGCATGAACACGGTCGAGCGGACCCCGAGGAGGGAGGAGGCCAGCGCCACGCCCTGGGCGTGGTTGCCCGCGCTGGCGGCGACGACCCCGGCGGCCCGCTGCTCGGGGCGCAGGCCCGCGATGCGCACGTACGCCCCGCGCAGCTTGAAGGAGCCGGTGCGCTGGAGGTTCTCGCACTTGAAGTGGACCGGGGAACCGGTGAGGGAGGAGAGGTACCGGCTGCCCTCCATCGCGGTCACCCGGGAGACGCCGGAGAGCATCTTCTGGGCCCCCCGGACGTCGTCGAGGATGACCTGCGGGACGGGCTGCGGCACGCGGTAGTTCATACGGCCAGTCTCGCAGCCGGCCCGTCGCGCGGTTCCCCGTGCTGGGCGGGACGGGTGAGCGCAGGACGGACGCAGGGGGACGCAGGGGGACGCGGCCGGCGCGGGGCCCGGTGCGGGGCCCGGGCCGGAGCGGCGATATCTCGCCATGCGGGACGGCTCGTAGTCGCCGTTTCACCGCTGCCGTATCAGTTCTTGTACGAGGCGTACGAGCCGTCGCACGGCCGCGTACTCTGTCCCCCATCCTTGTCGGCCCCATGCGAAGAGAGCCCACGGCCATGCCCTCCACCCCGGCCAGTTCCGACCTGCCCGCGCCGGCCGGCGCGCCCGCCGAAGCCGGACTCCTCGACGCGCTCCAGCACCAGGTGGCGGTCTTCGCCCGGCGCGCCGAGCAGACCCGCCTGGGCGGGGTCGGCCAGGCCCGCAACTCCATGGACCGGGCCGCGTACCTGCTGCTGAACCGGCTCGACCTGGAAGGCCCGATGGGCGTGAAGGCGCTCGCCGGCGGCATGGGCATCGACTCCTCCACCGTCACCCGCCAGGTCGCCCCGCTCGTCGACAGCGGCCTGGTCAAGCGGACCTCGCACCCCGAGGACGGCCGGGCCGTGGTGCTCGCGCTGTCCCCGCGCGGGCTGGCGCGGCTGGAGGAGGTCCGCTCCTCGCGGCGCGAGCTGATGGCGCGGGTGACGGACGGCTGGAACGAGGAGGAGCGCGAGGCGTTCACCGGTCTGCTGACCCGCTTCAACCTCTCGCTGTCCGAGCTGATGGCGGCCGTCTCCGAGCCCGGATCCGAGGCCGGCCCCGCCTCCTGAGGCCCGGCGGGACCCCGGCCCGCGCCCGGCTGCGCGCGACCCCTTCCGAGGCGGTCCCTCCGGCCGCACTATGTGGACTGTGGACCACGGGCCGGGCCCCTACGCGGAATTCGAAGCCTTCGTCGCCGGTGCGGCGGGGCGGCTCCTGCGCGTCGCGATCCTGCTGACCGCGGAGCCCGCGACGCCCGGAGCGGCCGAAGCGCCCGCCGCGCGCGGACTGCTCGGCGCCGCGCTGGCCCGTACGTACGCCAACTGGCGCAGGCTGCGCGGGGACGACCCGTACGACCACACCCGCCAGGAGCTGTGCGCCGCCTTCGCCCGCACCGGCCGCCGCCACCACGGGGGCGGCGGGGTGCTGGGGCGGCTGAGCCCGCTGGAGCGGCTCGTCGTGGTGCTGCGGCTCTACGAAGGGGTCGCGGAGGAGGTCACGGCCGCGCAGCTCGGGCTGGCGCCCGACCGGGTGCGGGCCCTGTGCGCCCGGGCCGTCTCGGAACTGCGCTCCGGCCCCGGGGAAGCGGCCGCCCCGGACGCCCGCAGCAAGGAGGCGGCATGAGTCGCCCCGATCCCCGGGAAGCCCAGGTCAGGCGGCTGCTGGAGGGCCCCTACCCGGCGGTGCCGCCCGATCTCGCGGCGGGCGCGGCGGCCCGCGGGGACCGGCTGCTGCGCCGCCGCCGGGCCGTGCGGCGGACCGGCTGGGTGCTGCTGTGGGCGGCGGTCGTGGCCTTCGTGGTGTGGGCCTCGCTGACCGGCGCGTGGTCGACGCCTTCGAGCGAGGTCTCCCCGCCCTGGTAGGACGTGCTCGGGCGGGGAGACCTGCTTCGTACGTACGGGCCCTGCGGGGCCTGCGGGGCCTGCGGGCCGGCTAGCCCAGCGCCTGCGCGAGGTCGGCCACCAGGTCGTCGGCGTTCTCGATGCCGACCGACAGCCGGACCAGGTCGCCCGGGACCTCCAGGGCCGAGCCGGCCACCGAGGCGTGGGTCATGCGGCCCGGGTGCTCGATGAGGGACTCGACTCCGCCGAGGGACTCGCCCAGGGTGAAGATCCTGGTCCGGTCGCAGAGCGCGACGGCCTCCTCCTCGCCGCCGGTGACGCGGAAGGAGATCATGCCGCCGAAGTTGCGCATCTGCTTGGCGGCGATCTCGTGGCCCGGGTGCTCGGGCAGGCCCGGGTAGAGGACCGTGTGGACCTTGGGGTGGCGGACCAGCATCTCGGCGATCTTGCCGGCGTTCTCCGCGTGCCGGTCCATGCGGACGGCCAGCGTCTTGATGCCGCGCAGCACCAGCCACGAGTCGAAGGGACCGGCCACCGCGCCCATGGCGTTCTGGTGGTAGGCCAGTTCCTCGCCCAGCGCCGCGTCCGCGGCGACGAGCGCGCCGCCGACGACGTCGGAGTGGCCGCCCATGTACTTGGTCAGCGAGTGCACGACCACGTCC
Organism: Streptomyces sp. NPDC002104; assembly: GCF_053593795.1. Classification (NCBI taxonomy): domain Bacteria; kingdom Bacillati; phylum Actinomycetota; class Actinomycetes; order Kitasatosporales; family Streptomycetaceae; genus Streptomyces; species Streptomyces sp. NPDC002104. The sequence goes on from NZ_JBSFDF010000013.1 coordinate 47,706, forward strand.
GCGCCGAGCGCGAGGGGCTGCTGCAGGTAGGGGGAGGCGAAGGTGTTGTCGACGACCAGCTTGGCGCCGGCCGTCCGCGCGATGTCGGCGACGACGGCGATGTCCGTGATGCCGAGCAGCGGGTTGGAGGGGGTCTCGACCCAGATGACCTTGGTCTTCGGGGTGATCGCCGCGCGCACCGACGCCGGGTCGGAGGTGTCGGCGACCGACCACTCGACGCCCCAGCGTGAGACGACCTTCGCGAAGAGGCGGAAGGTGCCGCCGTAGGCGTCGTTGGGGATGACCACGTGGTCGCCCGGGGAGAGCAGCGTGCGCAGCAGGCAGTCCTCGGCGGCGAGCCCGGACGCGAAGGCGAGGCCGCGCCGGCCGCCCTCCAGCGCCGCGAGGTTCTCCTCCAGGGCGGTGCGCGTCGGGTTGCCGCTGCGGCTGTACTCGTAACCGCCGCGCAGTCCGCCGACGCCGTCCTGCTTGTACGTGGACACCTGGTAGATCGGGGGCACGACCGCGCCGGTCAGGGGGTCCGCCGTATTGCCCGCGTGGATGGCACGGGTCTCGAAGCTCTGGTGCTCGTGGCTGTCGTCGCTCATGGCCCGATGCTATGCCCCGTCCGGGCCCTCCGCGGCCCCGCCCCGGGGCTCCGGGAACGTGCCGGGGGCTCCCCTCTTTGCCTCCTATTGGCTTTCGCACGGGTCGGTCTGGTTCGCTGGGGTCATGGAGATTCTGTGGTTCCTGCTCGCGATGGGTCTGCTCCTCGCCGCCCTCTCACCGATCCTGCGGCGCAGGCGCGGCGGACTGCGCCTGGTCACGCCCGGGAGCCCGGACGCCGCCGACCCGGCGGACTACGGATTCGCCCTCCAGGAGGAGCTGGACATCCGGATCCCCGGGCCCGACCAGGACCTGATGGACGCCCTCGACCACGTGCGGCGCACCGGCCAGTGGCAGGCCGCCTCCCAGCTGCTCGCCGGAACCCCCCGGGAGGGTGAGGTGCGCTGGCAGCGCGTGCAGGCCTTCGCCGGTTCGGCGGCGCTGGAACTCGCCCGGGAGCCCGGGGCCGGGGCCGCGTGGCTGAAGGCGTGGCGGCTGGAGGCCCCGAAGGACGCGGCCGGTGCGCAGGTCCACGCCGAGCTGCTGGCGCAGCAGATGTGGCGGCGCCCGGAGGGGATGAGCGAGGCCGACGTACGGATCATCGCGGAGGAGGCCCGGGAGTCCTGCCACAAGGCCGCGCTGCTGGCCCCGGGCGACCCGGTCCCGTACATCATCGAGCTGTCCGTGGCCCGGATGCTGCACTACTCCGAGCCCGAGTACGACGCCCTGTGGGCGAAGATCATCGACCGGGCGCCCCAGCACATGGGAGCGCACCTGGCGGCGCTCAACTACTGGTGCGAGAAGTGGCACGGCTCCCGGGAGAAGGCCGACGCCTTCACCCACCACGCGGCCGCCCGCGCCCCGCGGGGCTCCCTGCTGGCGGCGCTCCCCCTCTTCGCCCTCTACGAGCACGTCCCGGACGTCGTCCTGATCCGCAGCTTCCACCGGAGCGCGTCCGTGAGCCGGGCGGTGGAGGGCGCGCTGTACGCGGTCCACAGCGCGCGTCCCGACGACCCGATGCTGGCGCACGTGCGCCACCTGCTCATCCTCTTCCTCGTCGGCGGCGAGCGCTGGGCGGAGGCGATGGACCAGATCCGCCACGTCGACGGCTACGTCGGCGCCCTCCCCTGGTCCGCCGACCCGGACCCGGCCGCCTCGTACGCGGTCTACCGCGCCCTGGCGGTGGCCGGCTACGAGGCCAACGGCGGCTCCCCGGCGACGCTCCCGCACTGAGCTCCCGCACTGGCCTCTCCCCGATGCGCCCCGCGCCGTCACGGCCACACGGCGAGACGGCGGCGGCCGCGGGAATCCCGGCCCGCCGTACGCCGTTACCGGTAGACCACTAGGAGGGAATCCATGTTCTCGTACCGCCGCACGCCCGAGCTCCCCACCCGCGAGGAAGCCCTGACCGGCCGCGCGGAGCCGCTGTTCGGTCTGCCCGCCGTGCACACCGTGCTCGGCAACCCCCTCGCGGGCCCCTACCCCGCCCACCTGGAGGTCGCGGACTTCGGCCTCGGCTGTTTCTGGGGCGCCGAGCGCAAGTTCTGGCAGACCCCGGGGGTGTGGACCACGCTGGCCGGCTACCAGGGCGGATTCACCGAGAACCCGACCTACGAAGAGGTCTGCTCCGGCGGCACCGGCCACACCGAGGTGGTCCGGGTCGTCTTCGACCCGGCCCTGGTCTCCTACGAAGCCCTGCTGAAGCTGTTCTGGGAGTCCCACGACCCCACCCAGGGCTTCCGCCAGGGCAACGACGTCGGCACCCAGTACCGCTCGGCGGTCTACACCCACTCCCCCGCCGCGCAGGCCACCGCCGAGGCCTCCCGCGAGGCCTACCAGAGCGTCCTGACCGCCGCCGGCCACGGCACGATCACCACGGCCGTCCTCCCGGCGGCGGAGCGCCCCTTCTGGCCCGCGGAGGCCTACCACCAGCAGTACCTGGACAAGAACCCCGGCGGCTACTGCGGCATCGGCGGCACCGGGGTCTCCTGCCCGATCGGTGTGGCCCGCGCCGACGGCTGAGCCGCGGCGGGAGCAGGAACCCGAGGAGCCCCGGACCCCGCCGTGTGCGGGGGCCGGGGCTCCTTGCGTCGCGTTCCGTTTCCGGGTCTGGGTCGGGGTCAGACCACCGTCACCCGCGCCGACGCCCACGAGGTGTGGTCGAAGGCGGAGTTCGCGTTGGCGTCCTCGACCGTCAGGGTCAGCAGGCGGACTCCGCGCACGTCCACGTCGAGCGCCGTCGGGCCCGAGGCGCCCGTCAGGATCCCCGTCGTGGCGAGGATCCGGCCGTCGCCCCGCACGGTCGCGCGGGTGGCTCCGGCCGCCGACTGCTTCTTCGAGAAGTCGTCGATGCCGACCAGGGCCGTGAAGCGGTTCCCGCGGCCGCCCAGGTGGTAGACGATCTCGGACGGGGCGTGCACGCCCAGGCCCTTCGCGTGGGTGACCCCGCCGAAGGCGATCGGGGTGCCGTCGCCCGCCGCCTGCTTGCCGTTGGAGCGGTCGATCTCGACCGGGCCCCAGCCGTTGGACGCCGAGACCCAGGGCAGGTCGCTGAGGTAGCTGTCCTGCGCGGGCGGCGCGGGCAGCGGGGCGTACGGGCTCTGCGCGGCGAAGGCGAAGCCGCCCGCCGAGGCCGACGCCGTGAGGGTGACGGCCCCCGCCCCCGCCGGGGCCGTCAGGGTCCACACCGTCGTCAGGGAGGCTCCCGGGGCGAGGGAGGCGGCCGTGGCGGGGCCCGCCGGGGTCGCGGTCCAGCCCGCCGGGACGGTCAGGGACACCCGGGCGTCGGCCCAGGGGCGGGCCGTGCCGTTGGCCAGGGTGGTGGTGAGGGATCCCGGGGAGGCCGGGGCGGCGGTCGCGGTCAGGCCCCAGGGACGGCGGGGGTAGGCATCGGCCCAGGAGGAGCGGAGCAGGGTGGTCAGCGAGGCCACCACCGCGGGGTTGGCCGCGGCCACGTCGTACTGCTCGGCGAGGTCCGTGTTCAGGTCGTAGAGCTCGAACCGCCACTGCGCGTCCGGTACGGTCCGGTCCCGCGCCGGGGCGAACCGTACGGCCTTCCACCGGTCCTTGCGGATGGCCTCGGCGACCTGCTTCGCCCGGCCGCCGTCCTGCGCGTTGGCCCGGCTGGTGACGCCCTGTTCGTCCCGGTACCAGTACAGGTGGTCGTGGACCGGGGCGAGCGCCGCGGCGCCGTTGAGGACCGGGGCCGCCGAGAGCCCGTCGATGTCGGAGGGCGCCGGGGCGCCGCCCGCGAGGTCGGCGAGGGTGGGCAGCAGGTCGTAGAGCGGGGTGGGGCGGGCGCTGGTGGTGCCGGGGGCGATCCGGCCCGGGGACCAGGCGACGAGGGGGACGCGGACGCCGCCCTCGTACAGGTTGCGCTTGTATCCGCGCAGCGGGCCGTTGGCGTCGAAGAGGTCCGGGTTGACCCCGCCCTCCTCGTGCGGGCCGTTGTCGGAGGCCACCAGGACCACCGTGCGCCCGGCGACGCCCCGCGCCTTCAGCCGGTCGACGACGGCGCCGACCTGCGCGTCGAGGAGGCTGATCTGCGCCGCGTGCGACTTGTTCGCCTGCGTCCAGGAGCGGGAGGCGTAGGCGCTCGCGTCGGGGATGTCGCTCGGGGCGTGCGGGAGGTTCGGGGTGAGGAGGAGCAGGAAGGGGGCGGGGCCGGCGGCGTGGGCGTCGATGAAGCCGAGGGCGCGCGCGGCGATCGCGTCGGGGGCGAAGGTGCCCGTCGGGACGGTCTCCTTGGCGTTGCCGTTCCAGAGGTACGCCGGGTAGTACTCGTGGGCGTGCCCGTGGTCGATGTAGCCGTAGAACTCCTCGAAGCCGCGCGCCGACGGGTGGCTCGGCTGGTTCCCGGCCTCCGGTCCGAAGCCCCACTTGCCGAAGAGGCCCGTACGGTACCCGCGTGCCCGGAGCACCTCCGCGAAGGTGGTGTCGTCCGCGCCCAGGCTGCCCTGGCCCCCGCTGGAGGGGTTGGCCCGGACGGCGGCGTGGCCGGTGTGCAGGCCGGTCAGCAGCGCCGCGCGGGAGGGCGCGCAGACGGCGGCCGCGGCGTAGGCGTCGGTGAACCGGAGCCCCTCCGCGGCGAGTTGGTCGATGCGCGGGGTGGTGATCAGCTTCTGGCCGTACGCGCCGAGGTCGCCGTAGCCCAGATCGTCGGCCAGGATCACCACGAGGTTCGGCGGCCCCTCGGCCCCGGACCCGGCGGCGGACCCGGCCCCGGCGGCGGCCGCCCGCGCCGGCTGGACGGCCTGCGGGAGGGCCGCGAGGCCGGCGGCGGCGGCCGCGGAACCCGCGAGGAAGTGGCGGCGGCTGGACATCTCGAACTCCCCGGTGACAGAAGGCTGGTGGGAAGATCGTCCGCGCGGCCGGCCGCCGAGACCATGCACGGGGCATGAAAAGCGTGTGACGGCGGCCCCCGGGGGGACCTGCCCCGGGGGGCCGTGCACCCGGGGGCCGCCGTCGGGCGCCCTCAGGCGCCGGTCAGGGGGTCGGACACTCAGATGGTCGAGGTGTCGATGACGAAGCGGTAGCGGACGTCGCCCGACTGGACGCGCACGTACGCCTCGTTGACCTCGTCGGCGCGGATCACCTCGATGTCCGCACCGAGCCCGTGCTCGGCACAGAAGTCGAGCATCTCCTGCGTCTCGGCGATCCCGCCGATCATCGAGCCGGCCAGGGTCTTGCGGCCGCCGATGACGGAGAACAGGTTCAGCGAGACCGGCTCCTCCGGGGCGCCGACGTTCACCAGGGCCCCGTCCACCTTGAGCAGGCCCAGGTAGGCGTCGAGCGCGAGCGGCGCGGAGACGGTGGACACGATCAGGTCGAAGCGGCCGGCCAGCTCCTTGAAGGTGGCCTCGTCGTTCGTGGCGTGGAAGTGGTCGGCGCCCAGCTTGCGCCCGTCCTCCTGCTTGCGCAGGGTCTGGGACAGGACGGTCACCTCGGCGCCGAGCGCGTGGGCGATCTTGACGCCCATGTGGCCGAGGCCGCCGAGACCGACGATCGCGACCTGCTTGCCGGGGCCGGCCTGCCAGTGCTTGAGCGGGGAGTAGAGGGTGATGCCGGCGCACAGCAGCGGGGCGGCGATGTCGAGGGGCAGCGCGTCGGGGATGCGGACGGTGTAGTTCTCGTCGACGACGACGTGCGTGGAGTAGCCGCCGTACGTGGGCTCGCCGTTCCGGTCGAGCGCGTTGTACGTACCGGTCATGCCCTCGGCGCAGAACTGCTCCTGCCCGGCGAGGCACTGCTCGCACGTGCGGCAGGAGTCGACGAAGCAGCCGACGCCGACCCGGTCGCCGACGGCGAACTTGGTGACCCCGGAGCCGACTTCGGTGACGACACCGGCGATCTCGTGGCCCGGGACCATGGGGTAGATGCCCTCGCCCCAGCCGTCGGTGACCTGGTGGATGTCGGAGTGGCAGATGCCGGCGAACTTGATGTCGATGAGGACGTCGTGCGCACCGACCGGACGGCGCGGGACGGTGATGCGTTCCAGCGGGGCCTTGGGCGCGGGGGCGGCGTAGGCGGCGACCTGGGTGACGGACACGATGAGGCTCCTCGGAAGACTGTGGTGCGGACGTGCGGTGCGGCGGTGCGGAACCGCTGTGTGTTCACAGCCTGCCTCCCCCCGCCCCGGACACCCATCCCCCTGCCCTGCCTAGGTCTGGCGGACCTACCCTTGGCGGGGTCAGGCTCACGCCCCCGGCCTGCGCGCCCGCGCGGTGATACTGGGGTAATGGACCAGCTTGATCAGCGAGCCGAGCTCGGCGAGTTCCTGCGCTCCCGGCGCGCCCGGCTGCGCCCCGAGGACGTGGGCCTGCCCGACTACGGACGCCACCGCCGGGTCCCCGGCCTGCGCCGCGAGGAGCTGGCGCAGCTGGCCGGGGTGTCGGTCGCCTACTACACGCGCCTGGAGCAGGGCCACGGCCAGAACGTGTCGGCGGAGATCCTCGACGCCATCGCGCAGGCCCTGCGCCTGGACGGCACGGAGCGTGCGCACCTGAGCCACCTCGCCGGCCCCAAGCTCCGCAAGCGCCGCCAGGCCCCGCGCCCCCAGCAGGTCCGGCCGCAGCTTCGGACGCTGCTGGACGCGATGGACGGCGTACCGGCGTACCTGGTCGGGCGGCGCCAGGACGTCATCGGCTGGAACCCGCTGGCCGCGGCCGTCTTCGGCGACTTCGGGGCGCTCCCGGCGCAGGAGCGCAACCTGGTGCGGCTGGTGTTCCTGGACCCGGCGACGGCGGAGCTGTACGCGGACTGGGAGTGCCGGGCCTGCGAGGTGGTGAGCAACCTGCGCGTGTACGCCGGGCAGTTCCCGGACGACGAACGGCTGTCCGCGCTGGTCGGTGAACTGTCGGTCAAGAACGAGGAGTTCCGCCGGCTGTGGGCGGCCCACACGGTGGCCGACAACAAGATCCACGGCGTCAAGCGGCTGCGGCATCCGCTGGTCGGCGAGCTCGTGCTGTCCTTCGAGACGCTGGCCTTCCCGGACGACCCGGCCCAGTTCCTGGTCACCTACCACGCGGCCCCGGGCTCCCCCTCGGCCGACGCCCTCAGCCTGCTCGCCTCCTGGTCCGCGCCGTCCGCGCCGTCCGCGGCCCCGGGGCGGGACCGGGAGCACGCCCCGGGACCCGTCGGGGAGTCCGCCCCGTAGCACCGCCTCCCCGGCCGGAGTCACAGCGTCAGCTGGAAGTACCCGACCCCGCGCTCGCGCCGGTACCCCAGGGCCGCGTTGACCGCGAGCATCGGGGTGTTGTCGTCCGCCACCGAGGTGGCGATGGTGCGCAGGTCCGGGTGGCGGATCGCCTCCTCCGCGAGCATGCGGAGCTTGACCGCGCGGCCGAGGCCGTGGCCCCGGTGGGCGGGGACGACCACGGTGTCGTACTGGAGCGCGCGCGGGCCCGCCGGGTCGAGGAGGACCAGTTCCGTGTACGCCGCCACCTCGCCGTCCGGGGTGACGGCGGCGACCGTGGTCAGTGCGCCTCCGCGGTCCAGGATCTTGCGGTGGGCCGCGTGCAGGCGCTCCGCCGTCCACGTCTGGATCCTCTGGTCCAGCTCTCCCGTCGGCGCGTCCTCCATCGCCCCGTGGGCGACGGCCACGGCCGGCGCCCACGCGTCGGGCACCGGCCCGGGCCAGCAGTGCAGCTCGTAGCCGGGCGCGACGGACCCGGCCCCTTCCTTGGCGGCCTGCGCCCCCTGCGCCCACCGCGCCTCCCGTACGTCCTGCACGTACCAGGCCATCGACAGGACGTTCTCGAAGCCCACGGCCTCGGCGAACGCCTGACCGGGACCTCCCAGGTCCACCTCCGCCGCCACCGAGGTACGGCCCTGCGCGAGCAGCTCCTCGCGGGCCCGCTCCCACAGGGCCGTTCCCACACCGTGCCGCCGCGCGTCGGGCCGTACGGTCAGCTCGTCCAGGAACGCGGTGTGGTCGTTGACGCCGTCGGTGAAGAGGACCAGGGAGGCGACCGCCTCCTCCGTCGCCCAGTGCACCGAGCGCCCCCGCGCCGAAGGCACCCGGAGCGCTCCGGCCACCTCGGTCCGGGAAGGCGGCGGAGTCCCCGGCAGGTCCGCCGTCCGGGCTGCCGCCAGGACGGCCCACCAGTGGTCGACCTCGATGTCGGTCGGGGGCACGGAGAGCGCGGTGATCGTCATGCTCCGGACCCTAAACCCGGGGCCGTGCTCAGGCGTTCTCGGTGATGGTCACCTTCCCGCGGCGGATCGTCGCCACCCGCGGGGCCCGCTTCGCGAGCGCGCTGTCGTGGGTGACCATGACGAAGGTCAGGCCGTGTTCCTTCCAGAGTCCTTCGAGCAGTTCCATGACCTCGTCGCGCATGGACTCGTCGAGGTTGCCGGTCGGCTCGTCGGCCAGCAGCACCTTCGGCCGCTTCACCAGCGCCCGCGCGATGGCCACGCGCTGCTGCTGGCCGCCGGACATCTCCCCGGGCAGGTGGCCCATCCGCTCGCCGAGGCCCACGGAGTCCAGCGCTTCGGCGGCCCGCTCGCGTCGCTCGCGGGCCTTGAGCCCGAGCGGGACGAGGGCCGTTTCGACGTTCTCCTGGGCGGTGAGCGTGGGGATCAGGTTGAAGGACTGGAACACGAAGCCGATGTTCTCCGCGCGGACCCGGGTGAGGCGGGATTCGGAGACGGTGGCCAGGTCGAGTCCGTCGAGGACGATCTGCCCGGCCGTCGGGCGGTCCAGGGCGCCGAGCATCTGGAGGAGGGTGGACTTGCCGCCGCCGGTGGGGCCCTGGATGACGAGCCGGCCTCCGTCCTCGATGGTCAGGTCCACGCCCGCGAGCGCGTCGATGGATTCCTTGCCGCGCTGGTAGCGCTTGGTGACACCGGTGAGCTGGTACATCTCTGGTTCGTTCCCTCGGGGTTGCGGGACGGTGGGACGGGGCGGGAGAGGCTGGGCGGGAGAGGCTGGGCGGGAGTGGCTGGGCGCGAGTGGCTGGGCGGCTACTCGACGCGGCGCAGGGCGTCCGCCGGCCGCAGCCGGGAGGCGCGCCAGCCGCCGAAGCCGCCCGCGATCAGCCCGCCCGCGACGGCGAGGGCGACGGCCAGGCCGATGGTGGAGAGCGAGACGGGTGCGGTGAGCGCGATGTCGAGGGCCTTGCCGGCACCCCGCTGCGCGGAACGCATCATCCCGCCGCCCCCGCCCGCGCCCCCGCCGCCCGGGCCCTGGAAGCGGCCGGCGCCGCCGGCGAGCTGCGCGGTCAGCCGCGGGCTGATCGCGGTGATGGCGTACGCGGCCACAAACCCGAGGCCGATGCCGAGCGCGCCGCCGATGAGCCCGTTGACCAGGGCCTCGCCGGCGACCTGTCCGGTGACGCGGCCGCTCCTCCAGCCGAGCGCCTTGAGCGTGCCGAACTCGCGGACGCGCCGGGACACGGCCGAGGAGGTCAGCAGGCCGGCGACGAGGAAGGCGGCGAGGAGGACGGCGTACGAGAGCCACGTGCCGACGGTGGAGGCGAGGGAGGCGGCGGTGGAGAGCGAACCGGAGACGGCGTCGGCGAGGTCGGCCGAGGTGGTGACGGTGGTGTCCGGGACGTTCTTCTGGATGGCCTGCTTGACGGAGCCGATCGCCTGGGAGTCCTTCGCCTGGACGTAGACCGTGGTGATCTTGCCGGGGGTCGCGGCGAGGGTCTGGGCCTGCTGGAGGGGGACGTAGACGTTGGCGGCCGCGTCGCCGCTGTCGGCGGTGGCGATCCCGATCACCTTGAACTTGGCGCCCTTGACGGTGACTTCGGAGCCGACGGCGAGCTTGTTCTTCGTGGCGTGGGCGCTGTCGACGACGGCGACGGCCGCGTTGGTCTCGCCGGCCGCGAAGGTGCGGCCCGAGGTGATCCTGGAGGTGGTGAGCGGGCCCAGCTCGGGGTGGGTGACGTCCGCGCCGTAGACGGAGAAGGAGTTGACGTCGAAGTCGGCGCCGCCGCCCTCGACCGTACCGCCCTGGCCGCCGCCCGCGGCGCCCGGCCCGGCGGCGCCCGCGCCACCCGTCCGGCCCTCCGCGCGCTTGAACTCACCGCGCTTGAACTGCCCGTTGACCTTCATCACCTGGAGGCTGAGGCCGCCGACGGCCCGGGCGACCCCGGCCTGGCCGGACACCTTGTCCACGGTCGCGGCGTCGAGGGTCTGGAAGCCCTGGGGCATCACGAGGTCGCTGCTCTGCTCGGTCCCGGCGTCGCCCTCGCCCTCGCCCTTGGCGTCGAACCTGAACCGGGGCCGGGCCGCGGTGTCGCCCTCGGCCGGCGGGGTCTGGGCCTTGGTGACGGTCATGTCCGTGCCGAGGCCGTAGAGCGACTGGAGGACCTTGCCCTGGGCCCGGGTCATGCCCGCCGAGACGGAGGTGACGACGATGACGAGGGCGATGCCCAGGGCGAGTCCGGAGGCGACGACGAGCGCCGCCTTCCTGCGGCGGCGCAGCTCGCGCCGGAGGTAGGTGAAGAACATGCGGCCGAAGCTAGGCAGCACCGGTGACCGCCGGATAAGCCGTCCATAAGAGCCGGATGAGAACGCGAACTCACAGCTCACGGACAGGAATGCGCGAACGGACGGCGGGGAGCCCCTTGTCCGGGGCTCCCCGCCGTCCGTGTGCGCTTCGTCGGGGTGCGGCTGTCGTGCCGGCGGGTCAGACGGCCGAGCCGGCCTTCCAGTCCGCCCAGTTCATGTTCCAGCCGTTGAGGCCGTTGTCCGGCTTGATCGTCTTGTCCGGGGAGTTGACGACCGTGACGACGTCTCCGATCAGGGAGTTGTCGTAGAACCAGGCCGCGGGCTGGCTCGGGTCGTTCGCGCCCTTGGCGTCGTTCAGGCCGACGCAGCCGTGGCTGGTGTTGGCGCTGCCGAAGACCGAGTCGGGGCCCCAGTAGTTGCCGTGCACGAAGGTGCCGGAGTTCGACAGGCGCATCGCGTGCGGCACGTCCTTGATGTCGTACTCGCCCTTGCCGTCGTCGTCGGTGAAGCCGACGGTGGCGCCGTTCATCCGGGTCTCCTTGAACTTCTCGGAGATCACCATCTGACCGTTGTAGGTCGGGTTCTCCGGGGAGCCCGCCGAGATCGGGATGGTCTTGAGGACCGCGCCGTCACGGGTGACCGTCATCTTCTTGCTCTTCGCGTCGACCGTGGAGACCTGGCTCCGGCCGATCTTGAAGGTGACGGTCTTGCTCTGCACGCCCTGGATGCCCGGGCCGCCCTGGACCCCTTCCAGCGCCAGCTTCAGGGTGACGGTGGAGCCCGCCTGCCAGTACTTCTCCGGGCGGAAGTCCAGCCGCTGCGTGCTGAACCAGTGGCCCACGACCTCCTGGCCGCTGCTGGAGGTGACCGTGATGCCCGCCTGGACGGCCTTCTTGTCCTTGATCTGCTTGTCGAAGGTGATCGACACCGGCATGCCCACGCCGACGGTCTGACCCGCGTCCGGGATGAAGGAGCCCACGAAGCTGTTCTGCGGGGAGACGGTGGTGAAGGAGGCGTTCTCGTGCGCCTCGCGGCCCGCCTCGTCCTTCGCGGTCGCCGACAGCGCGTACTTCGTGGAGCGCTTCAGCGCGCCGTCCGGCTTCCAGCTCTTCCCGTCGGCGGCTATCTTGCCCGGCACCTTCGTGCCCTCGGAGCTCTTCAGCTCGACCGCGGTGAGCGTGCCCTCGGTGACGGCCACCTTGGCCGCGTCGTTCAGGCCGACGTTGGCGGCGCCGTCCTTGGGCGTGATGGCTATCTTGGCCTGGGAGGCGTCCTTCGCCGCAGCCGCGTCCACATCCGCCTGGGACTTGGCCGAGGTCTCTCCGCTGGCCTTCGGCGTCTGCGCCTTGCCGTCGTCGCCGCCGCATCCCGCGAGCACCAGTACGCCGCCGAGTACGGCGGATATGGCCACCAGGGACCTTTTCCGCCGCATGCTGTCCGTCCTCACACGCCACTCCATCGTTGCCGGAACCCCGAACTCCCCGGGCAGGGGGTCATGACCCCCTGCCTCAATCCTGACAACGCATTACACCCCGAGGTGCTGCCCCATTCCGTTCGAATGTGGTCAACCCCACCGTCAGGCGTTGTCAGTCTCTTCTTCGAGCTCCCCATCTTCCTCGTCGAGGTCCCACTCCATGGACTCGGGGTCGTATTCCACGGGCTCGCTGCTCCAGGAGGCCTGCGCGAGCTCGACGCCGGGGATGTCCGCGACCAGGTCAGTGGGGTCGACCAGGTAGGCCAGGGCCTCCGACTCGTCCTCCCGGACGGCCGCCTCCGCGTGGCCGCGCTCCTCGTCCGGCATGAACTCGTCGGCCTTGATGTGGGCGAGGGCGGCTCCGGTGAGCGCGTCGACGTCCGGCACTTCAAGCACCAGATCCACCCGAAGGCGGACATATCGTGAGGTCTCAGAAGGGTTCATACGACGGAGAGTAATCCCGCGGCCGCCCCGGCTTTCCCACGACCCGCCCCTTTCCGTAGCATCACCGCACGGGGCCAATTCGCTGCTGCCACAAGGGGGATCGCACCGTGTCCGCACGCCGATCAACACTCACCGCTCTCGGAGCGACCACCCTCCTCGCCGTCCTGTGGTTCGTGCCCTCGGCGAACGCCACCGCACCCGGGCACGGGAAGGCCGCCTCCGGCGCGCCCGCCGCCGCGCCCGCCGCCGCGAACATGGAGGTCCAGGCCGCCTCCGCGCCCGCGCCGGCCCTCGCGCTCGCCGACACCGGCGGCGTGGACACCACGCCCTACCTGCTCGGCGGCACGCTCTGCCTGGGCGCCGGAGCCGGCTTCGTGGCCTTCTCCGTACGCCGCTCGCGCACGGCGTAAACAGCCCGCGGACCCACGAAGGGGTGCGGCCCCCGGGTATCCCCGGGGGCCGCACCCCTTCCCTTTGACCTTCTGGCGACCTTCCGGCGACCTTCCGGCGACCCCTCAGACGAGGGGGCCGGTGACGGTCTCGACGGCGTCCACGAGTCCACCCGAACGAACGAAGGCGTCCGCGGCGGCCAGGTCGGGCGCGAGGAACCGGTCCGGCCCGGGACCCTCCACGCCCGCCGCGCGCGCCGCCGCGATGGCGGCCTGGCTGGCCGGCGCCGGGGTCAGGCCGTGGCGCAGCTCGATGGCGCGGGTGGCCGCGTACATCTCGATCGCGATGATCCGGGTCAGGTTGTCGACGGCGGTACGGAGCTTGCGCGCGGCCGACCAGCCCATCGAGACGTGGTCCTCCTGCATGGCGGAGGAGGGGATCGAGTCGGCGGAGGCGGGGACCGCGAGCCGCTTCATCTCGCTCACCAGGGCCGCCTGCGTGTACTGGGCGATCATGAGTCCGGAGTCCACGCCGGCGTCGTCCGCGAGGAACGGCGGCAGTCCGTGGCTCCGGTTCTTGTCGAGCAGCCGGTCGGTGCGGCGCTCGGCGATCGACCCGAGGTCGGCGGCGGCGATGGCGAGGAAGTCGAGCACGTAGGCGACCGGGGCGCCGTGGAAGTTCCCGTTGGACTCCACGCGCCCGTCGGGCAGCACGACCGGGTTGTCGACGGCGGCGGCCAGCTCGCGGGAGGCGACGAGGGCGGCGTGCGCCATGGTGTCGCGGCCCGCGCCGGCGACCTGCGGGGCGCAGCGCACGGAGTAGGCGTCCTGCACGCGCGGGGCGGTCTCCTCCTGGTAGTGCCGGACGAGCCCGGACCCCTTCAGGACGGCGGCCATGTTCGCGGCGGAGGCGCCCTGGCCCGGGTGCGGGCGGATGGCGTGCAGCTCGGGCTGCAGCACCTTCTCGGTGCCGAGCAGCGCCTCCAGGGTCAGCGCGGCGGTGATGTCGGCGGCGGTGTACAGCCTGCCGAGGTCGGCGAGGGCCATGACCAGCATGCCGAGCATGCCGTCGGTGCCGTTGAGGAGGGCGAGGCCCTCCTTCTCGCGCAGCTCGACGGGGGCGATCCCGGCCTCGGCGAGCAGCTCGCCGGCGGGGCGCACGGTCCCGTCCGGGCCCTCGGCGTCGCCCTCGCCCATCAGGGCGAGCGCGCAGTGCGAGAGCGGGGCGAGGTCTCCCGAGCAGCCCAGCGAGCCGTACTCGTGCACGACGGGGGTGATGCCGGCGTTGAGCACGTCGGCCATCGTCTGCGCGACGGACGGCCGGACGCCGGTGTGTCCGGAGGCGACGGTCTTCAGCCGCAGGAACATCAGCGCCCGCACGACCTCGCGCTCGACGCGCGGGCCCATGCCGGCGGCGTGCGAGCGGACGATGTTGCGCTGGAGCTGCGCGCGCAGCTCGGGGCTGATGTGCCGGGAGGCGAGCGCGCCGAACCCGGTGGACACCCCGTAGACGGGCTCGGGCTTCGCGGCGAGCGCGTCCACGATCTCGCGGGCCGCGGCGAGCGCGGCGACGGCCTCACCGGAGAGCTCCACGCGGGCGTTGCCGCGGGCGACGGCGATCACGTCTTCGGCGGTGGTCCCGGACGTTCCCACCACGACAGTGTGCATATCCATATTCAGCAGCGTACGGACTGAATCCCTCCATGTCACTCCTTCTTGACGCGCAGCTCGCCCCGCTGCGCCGGGCACCTCCCGCACGCGGACCTCGCACCGCTGCGCGGGCTTCGCCCCGCTGCGCCGGACTCCGTCCGGCGGTGGTGGGGCGGTGCCGGTGCCATGGCCGTCCCGGCCTGGGGTCGGTGGGCGGGTGCGGGTGGGTGGTCCCTGCGGGGCGAGGTCCCCTACCCGCCCTTCCACCGTTCCCCGGGCTCCGCCCGGACCCTTGCCGCGTGCGGCGCCGTTCCCGGGCCGCGGGCAGGCCGAGCCGGGGCCCCCGGGCACGCCCCGCCCGGGCTATGCCCGGCCGCGGAAGCGGCGGCGTTCGCCCGGGGAGCCGGGGTCCGCGTCGGCGAGGCGGACCACCGCCGTGTCGCGGCCGGCCACCACCGGCTTAGCCGACCGCGCCGCCTTGGCCTTGTACTGCGCCGCGTCGGCCAGCCGGAACAGCCGCCGGGAGGACTTCACCGGCCCGATCGGGTCCCCCGTGGAGGCGACCCCGCAGGCGACCCCCTCCCCCAGTTCCAGCTCGGCGGCCCGCAGGCACACCTCCTCGGTGACCCGTACCACCTCGTCCGCCGTGGGCCCCACGCTGACCAGGCAGAACTCGTCCCCGCCCAGCCGGGCGACCAGCGCCCCCGGCAGCATCGCCCCGCACAGGCTGAGCACGGAGCCGAACCGTTCCAGCAGCCGGTCGCCCATCGCGTGCCCGAGGGTGTCGTTGACCTTCTTGAGGCCGTTCAGGTCGCAGACGACCAGGCTCACCACGACACCGGCCCCGCCGGCCCCGCCCTTGCGGTGTTCCTCCAGCGCCTCGTCGAGCCGCATGTCCACGGCCCGCCGGTTGGCCAGCCCCGTCAGCGGGTCGGTGAAGGCGAGCCGCCGGGCCTCCTCCAGCCGGTCGCTCTGCGCCAGCCCGGCCGCGATCACCGCCGCGAGCACCGTCGCGAATTCCGCGTCGTCCTCGTCGAAGTCGGCCATGCCCTCGTCCCGGGCCACGTACAGCTCGCCCCAGGCCCGCCCGCTCAGCACGATCGGAGCCACCACGCACGTACCGCGCCCGCGCCTGCGCAGCGCCTCGCCCCGGCGGCCGGGCCGGTCCCCGACCGCGCTCTCCACCCAGGCGTGGGGCCCGCCCCCGCCGACCCAGCGCTCGTGGAGGAACTCCGTGATCTCGGGGAAATCGTGCACGGGGTACGACTCGTCCTCGGGGAACTCCTCCTCCCCGTCCCTGCGCTCCCCCTCGTTCACGAGGACCCGCAGGCGCCCCCGCTCCCGCTCCCACGCGGAGATCGCGGCGAACGACCCGTCCATCGCCAGCCTCGCCCCGCGCGCGGCGGCCCGCACGCTGTCCCGCGGCGCGCACGCGGCGGCCATGGCCTGCGCGAGGCCCACAACGGCTCGAAGCCGCCCGTCAACACCCATCACCCCAGGTTAGGGAGTTTTGTCCGATTTAGTGATAATTGGCGCGACATTCGGTGGCATCAGGATCACACCCGGTCACGAACAGCAGCTCCAGCTACCGCTCCAGCCGCAGTTCCAGCCACCGCTCCAGCCGCATTCCTCGCCCTCACACCCCCGGCCACCGCGGCTTCCGCTTCTCGTTGAACGCCGCCACTCCCTCGGCCCGGTCCCCGGAGAAGGCCACCGTCCGCCACGCCGCGTCCTCGATCTCCAGCCCGGCCGTCAGGTCCATGCCGTGCCCGAGCCGCAGCGCCCGCTTGGCCGCCCGCAGCCCGACCGGGGAGTTCGCCGCCATCGCCGCCGCCATCGCCAGCGCGGCCTCGCGGTCCGTCCCCGCCGGCACCACCGAGTCCACCAGGCCCAGGTCCAGCGCCTCCGCGGCCTCCACCCGGCGTGCGGTGAAGATCAGCTCCGCGGCCCGCGCCGCCCCCACCCGCCGCGGCAGCAGCTGCGTACCGCCGCCGCCCGGGATCACCCCGACCGACACCTCGGGCAGCCCGACGACGGCCGTCTCGTCGGCCACGATGACATCGCACGCGAGGGCCAGCTCGAAGCCGCCCCCCAGCGCGAACCCGTGCACCGCCGCGATCACCGGCATCGGGAGCTCCAGGACTCCCCCGTACGCGCCCCGCGTGGTCGGCCGCTGGCGCAGCAGCTCGGCGTCCGAGAAGGAGTTGCGCTCCTTGAGGTCCGCGCCCACGCAGAACGCCCGCTCGGCGGTGGAGGAGAGCACGACGACCCGTACCGACGGGTCCGCGGCCAGCTCCGCGCAGGCGGCGCCGATGCCCCGCGCCATCTCGGTCGACACCGCGTTCATCGCCTTGGGCCGGTCCAGAACCAGCTCGGCGACCCCGCCCTCATGCCTGCAGATTGCGATGAATGCCGAAGATTCGGACACAGGGACCCTCCCGGTTAACGAACGTTATCCGGGGATCTTAGGGCTCCGGCGCGTCAGCGACCAGGGCTCCACGACGCCGAGACCGCGCACCGGGCGCTGGAACATCGGCTGGAGCGCGAAGCGGTAGGTCCCGCCGCCCTCCTCGTTCTCCGCTTCCTTCTCCGAAACCGGCGCCGCGCCCGTGCGGCCCAGTTCCTCGGCCATCGCACCGTCCACCAGGACCGCGTCCTTGGGGGCTATCGACGTCAGCCGCGAGGCCAGGTTCACCGTGGTCCCGAAGACGTCGCCCATCCGCGTGGTCACCGTCCCGAAGGCGATGCCCACGCGCAGCTCCGGCATCTGCGGATCGGCTTCCATCGTCTCGATCAGCCGCAGCGCGATCTCCGCCGCCGTCGCCGCGTCGTCGGCGCAGTACAGCACCTCGTCGCCCAGCGTCTTGATCAGCCGGCCTCCGTGCGCCGCCACCAGGTCCGCGGAGGTGGTCTCGAAGGACTCGACCAGCTCGCCGAGCTCCTCCTCCTCCAGCCGCCGGGTCAGGCGCGTGAAGCCCACCAGGTCGGCGAAGCCCACCGCGAGGCGCCGGTCGACCATCTCCTCGTCGTCCGCCACCTGCACGACCCGTCCGGTCGCGGCGGCGAGCTGGCGCCGCCACACGTAGACGAGGAACTCCTCCAGCTCCGGCAGCAGCAGCTCGACCAGCGGGTACGTGACCTCCGTACGGGTCATCCCCGGCTCCGGCGGCTCCGTCAGCCCCTCCAGGAAGGAGTCGATCTGCCATTCCGCGAGCCGGGCCGTGGTCTGCCCGGTGGACCGCGCCACCTGGACCGCCATCGGCTCGCTCAGCAGCCCGGCCTCGACGAGACCGGCGAGCCGGCGCAGGGCCAGTACGTCGGCCTCCGTCAGGGCCCTGGCCTGGCCGATGTCCGCGAAGCCCATGGCCCGCCAGAAGCGGGAGGCGAGCTCCATCGAGACCCCGGCGCTGCGGGCCGCCTGGAAGGGGGTGTACCGGCGCTCGGCGCCCAGGATCAGCTGCTCCAGGCGGATCGCGAGCGGGTCGGCCGTCGGCTGCGCCGTGTGGTCGACCTCGTGGTGCGGAGTGTGCTGATCGCGCCCGATCGGGGTGGCGTGGACTCCCGAGCCGCCCGAGCCGCCCGAGCCGCCACTGCCGGAACCGCCCGGACCGCCCGGGCTGCCGGAACCGCCCGTCGGCGTTCCGGGGGCGGGCGCGCTGGACCGAGGGTCGTCGACGGTCAAGGGCCGCCTCCTGTCCATTCCGTGCGCACTGCCGAACCGGGTGATCACCGCGAGGACCGGGATCGCCTAAACCATACGGCAGGTGTGCCGTAGCTCACTCCCCTACTCCGTCACCCGGGGCGGTCCCCCCGCGGGCTACCGCACGGACCGCAGATGGACCACGTCCCCCGCCCCCACGGCCTCGTGCTTGTCCTCCGCGGTCCGTACGACGAGCCGTCCGTCGGTGTCCACCGCTTCGGCCGTCCCGGTGAGCGTGCGCCCGCCCGGCAGGTCGGCGCGCACGTGCTTGCCGAGGGTCGCGCAGCCCGCCGCGTACGTCTCCTGCAGACCGCTGGCCGCCGGGTCGCCGCCGGCCGCGCGCCAGTTTCCGTACCACTGCTCCAGGGAGCGCAGTACGGCCTTGAGCAGCGGGTCCCGGTCGGTGACGGTGGCCTTGGCCAGGAGCAGCGACCCGGCGGTGTCCACGGGCAGCTCGGCGTCGGTCAGCGTCACGTTCAGCCCGATCCCGAGGACGACCCCGTCGCCCACGCGCTCGGCAAGGATGCCGCCGGCCTTGCGCTCCTCACCGTCGACGGTGATCAGCAGGTCGTTGGGCCACTTGAGTGCCGTGTCCACGCCGGCGGCGCGCGAGAGCCCGGTGGCGGTGGCCACCCCGGCCAGCAGCGTCAGCCAGCCCCACCGCTCCTGCGGCACCGCGGGCCCGGGCTTCAGGAGTACGGAGAAGAACAGTCCGGACCGCGCGGGCGCGACCCAGCTCCGGTCGAGCCTGCCCCGCCCGGCGGTCTGCTCCTCGGCGACGAGCACGGCCCCCTCGGGCAGCTTCGCGGCCCGGGCGGCGAGATCACTGTTGGTGGACCCGGTGGAGTCCACCACCTCCACCGAGCTCCACAGCCCCTCGCCGGTCACGAGGGCCCGCTGCAGCGCGGCGACGTTCAAGGGCGGCCGGTCCAGACTCGACCAACGGCCCGCGGAAGCTCCGTTCGAAGCCCCGCCTGATGCATCTGATGGCGTCATGCAACCCAGATTAGGTGTGTCAAACGCCGCACCGCCGAGCGCCATGCCCGCCGATACGCTACGCACCAGTAGCTAGTAAAAAACAAGTAAGTCACCAGGCAGTTGACACCACGCAGGGAGCCGCGACCCCGATGTCACAACCGTCAGAGCCGATCGACATGCACACCACCGCGGGGAAGATCGCGGATCTGCAGCGCCGCGTCGAGGAAGCCACGCACGCCGGGTCCGGGCGTGCGGTGGAGAAGCAGCACGCCAAGGGCAAGCTGACGGCGCGTGAGCGGGTGGCCCTGCTGCTGGACGAGGGGTCCTTCGTCGAGCTGGACGAGTTCGCCCGGCACCGGTCGACGAACTTCGGGCTGGAGAAGACCCGTCCGTACGGCGACGGCGTCGTCACCGGCTACGGGACCGTCGACGGACGGCCCGTCGCCCTGTTCTCGCAGGACTTCACCGTCTTCGGCGGGGCCCTCGGCGAGGTCTACGGCCAGAAGATCATGAAGGTGATGGACTTCGCGCTGAAGACCGGCTGCCCGCTGATCGGCATCAACGACTCCGGCGGCGCCCGCATCCAGGAGGGCGTCAGCGCGCTCGGCATGTACGGCGAGATCTTCCGCCGCAACGTCCACGCCTCCGGGGTGATCCCGCAGATCAGCCTGGTCGTCGGCCCCTGCGCCGGCGGGGCCGTGTACTCCCCGGCCATCACCGACTTCACGGTCATGGTCGACCAGACCTCGCACATGTTCATCACCGGCCCGGACGTCATCAAGACCGTCACCGGCGAGGACGTCGGCTTCGAGGAGCTGGGCGGGGCGCGCACGCACAACAGCACGTCCGGCGTCGCGCACCACATGGCGGGTGACGAGAAGGACGCCATCGAGTACGTGAAGTCGCTGCTGTCCTACCTCCCGTCGAACAACCTGTCCGAGCCGCCGGCCTTCCCCGAGGAGGCCGACACCGAGGTCTCCGACAGCGACCGCGAGCTCGACGTGCTGATCCCGGACAGCGCGAACCAGCCGTACGACATGCACAAGGTGATCGAGCACGTGCTCGACGACGCGGAGTTCCTGGAGACCCAGTCGCTCTTCGCGCCGAACATCCTCACCGGCTTCGGCCGCGTCGAGGGGCACCCGGTCGGGGTCGTCGCCAACCAGCCGATGCAGTTCGCCGGCTGTCTGGACATCGACGCCTCCGAGAAGGCGGCCCGCTTCGTGCGGACCTGCGACGCCTTCAACATCCCGGTGCTGACCTTCGTCGACGTCCCGGGCTTCCTCCCGGGCACCGACCAGGAGTACAACGGAATCATCCGGCGCGGCGCCAAGCTGATCTACGCCTACGCCGAGGCGACCGTCCCCCTGATCACCGTCATCACCCGCAAGGCCTTCGGCGGTGCGTACGACGTGATGGGCTCCAAGCACCTGGGGGCCGACCTCAACCTCGCGTGGCCGACGGCGCAGATCGCCGTCATGGGCGCGCAGGGCGCGGTCAACATCCTGCACCGCCGCGCGATCGCCGAAGCGGAGGAGGCCGGCACGGCCGAGGAGACCCGGGCGCGGCTCATCACCGAGTACGAGGACGCGCTGCTGAACCCGTACACGGCCGCCGAACGCGGCTACGTCGACGCGGTGACCATGCCGTCCGAGACCCGGGCGCACGTGGTGAAGGGGCTGCGGCAGCTGCGCACCAAGCGGGAGTCCCTGCCGCCGAAGAAGCACGGCAACATCCCCCTCTAGGACGTCAGGACGTCAGGACGCTAGGACAGGAGGCAGTCCCGTGGTGATCAAGGTCGTCAAGGGGAACCCGACCCCGGAGGAGCTGGCCGCCGCACTGGCGGTGGTCCGAGCGCGCGCGGCGGCCCTCGCGTCGGAGCCGTCGGGCGCGGCGCGGGTGACCGACGCGTGGGCGGCGCCGGGCCGGGTGGCCCGGCGGACCCTGCCGCGCCCCGGACCGGGCGCGTGGGGCCGTACGTACTGGCCCGCGTGAGCCGGGTCCGGGCCGAGGGCCGGATGAAGATGGCGTGAACTGCCCGTGGCGCCTGAGTACCCGTACTCAGGCGCCACAGGAGTGATCGGGGCCAGGATCGGTGCATGCTCTGGTCAGACCCGAAGAACGAGCCGCCGAAGGACATGCGGGACGCCGAGGCGATGGTCCGGCGGATGACGGTGATCGTCGTCATCGCGATGGTCGTCGTGGTGTACGTCCTGGGCGTGGGCGGTTTCTGACGCCGGGACGCGGGCCCTTTCCGGCGCCGCGAGCCGGGCCCCCCGCGCCGCCCCTACGATGGCGGGCATGACTGCTGCCCCCCGCCACGCCCTCGTCCTCGCCTCCGCTTCGCCCGCCCGGCTGAACCTGCTGCGCCAGGCCGGGCTCGCCCCGCACGTGATCGTCAGCGGCTTCGACGAGGACGCCCTCACCGCCGACTCCCCCTCCGAGCTGGCGCTCGCGCTGGCCGAGGCGAAGGCGGCCGTCGTGGCGGGCCTGGACGAGGCCGCGGGAGCCCTGGTGATCGGCTGCGACTCCGTGCTGGAGCTGGACGGCGAGGCGCTGGGCAAGCCGGCGGACGCCGAGGAGGCCACGGCACGCTGGAAGGCGATGCGCGGGCGCGCCGGCGTGCTGCGCACCGGGCACTGCGTGATCGACACGGCGAGCGGGCGCCGGGTTTCGGCCACGGCGTCGACCACGGTCCGCTTCGGCGAGCCGACGGACGCGGAGGTGGCGGCGTACGTGGCGAGCGGGGAACCGCTGCACGTGGCCGGAGCGTTCACCCTGGACGGACTGTCGGCCCCGTTCATCGAGGGGATCGACGGGGATCACGGCAACGTGATCGGGATCTCCATGCCGCTGCTGCGCTCGCTCCTGGCCGAACTGGGCTTTTCCATCACGGACTTGTGGGCTTGATCTCCCCGGGCTTGGCGAAGTCCCCGAAGTCCGCGAGCGGGTGGCCCGGCCGCGCGTCCCGGATGTCCCGATCGCCATCGGCGTCGCCGTCGGGCCCTCCGCCCGGCCGGCCGCCCCTCGGCCCTCCCTCGGGCCCGCCCGGGCCGCCGAAGCCGCCCAGGGGCCCGCTGGAGCCCTCCGCGGGGCCGCCCGCACCCGCCGCGGCCCCGCCCGCACCCTTGGCCGCATAGAGCATCAGGCTCAGCACCAGCAGGCAGAGGATCAGCATCATCACCGCGAAGGCGCCCCAGCCCACCAGGCCGACGACGAGGGCGCCGAGCAGTCCGTGGACGACGGCGGCGCCGACGAGGAGCACGCGCGCGAAGGCGCCCGGGGCCCGGTCGCGGATCGCGGCGACGGCGAGGAACACCGCGCAGGCGAGCAGGAACGCGGCCATGCCGGCGCCCAGCGCGTAGGTGGCCGCGGACATGACATCGGGATCGGCGCCCGCGATGGACATCGACTGGTTCGCGGTGGTCCGGCCCAGGACGAGGTGGACGAAGCCGAGCACCGCCGCCTCCACGACGAGTACGACCGCGGTCGCTCCGGCCACGGATCTCCGCAGCACCACGCCACCCACACCAGCCACGACGCCCCCACCCCGTATGCACAAGCCCGTTCGACGCCTGGAGGCTACTAACGGGTAAACCTTGGGACAAGGGGCCGGGGCAGCTTCGTTACCGTCGGGCCGCGACACGGCGCCCGTGCAAGGAATGCATGGGCCGTTCGTAGGGATTCGACAAAGAATCACCCCGGCCCGCTGACCCGGGGAACAGAGACCCCGGACACACGGCAGGGTTACTGTGCAGTCGGGGATCCCCCTGACATGGGGCGCCACAAGGGTTTTATCGACTCGGGATCCACTCGGATCACAGTCCGTGTGGGCAAGGTCACCACCGGGGAAGGGTCGAAAGGCCGTGTGGGCTGTCCCTAAACTCAGCTTGTTTCAAGGAGGGAGCCATCGTGCGCAAGGTGCTCATCGCCAACCGTGGCGAAATCGCAGTCCGCGTTGCTCGGGCCTGCCGGGATGCCGGGATCGCGAGCGTAGCCGTCTACGCCGACCCGGACCGGGACGCTCTGCACGTCCGCGCGGCCGACGAAGCTTTCGCGTTGGGCGGTGACACCCCGGCCGCGAGCTACTTGGACATCTCCAAGATCCTGCAGGCCGCAGCCGACTCCGGTGCGGACGCCATCCATCCCGGATACGGCTTCCTCTCCGAGAACGCCGAGTTCGCGCAGGCCGTCATCGACGCGGGCCTGATCTGGATCGGCCCGCCGCCGCAGGCGATCCGCGATCTGGGCGACAAGGTGGCCGCCCGCCACATCGCGCTGCGCGCCGGCGCCCCGCTGGTGGCCGGCACGCCGGACCCGGTCTCCGGCTCCGACGAGGTCGTCGCGTTCGCCAAGGAGCACGGCCTGCCCATCGCGATCAAGGCCGCCTTCGGTGGCGGCGGTCGCGGTCTGAAGGTCGCCCGGAACCTCGAAGAGGTCCCGGAGCTCTACGACTCCGCCGTGCGCGAGGCCGTCGCCGCCTTCGGCCGCGGCGAGTGCTTCGTCGAGCAGTACCTCGACAAGCCGCGGCACGTGGAGACCCAGTGCCTGGCCGACACCCACGGCAACGTGGTCGTCGTCTCCACCCGTGACTGCTCGCTGCAGCGCCGCCACCAGAAGCTGGTGGAGGAGGCTCCCGCGCCGTTCCTGACGGAGGCCCAGAACGCCGAGCTGTACGCGGCGTCGAAGGCGATCCTGAAGGAGGCCGGCTACGTCGGCGCCGGCACGGTCGAGTTCCTGGTCTCCGCCGACGGCCTGATCTCCTTCCTCGAGGTCAACACCCGCCTGCAGGTCGAGCACCCGGTCACCGAAGAGGTCACCGGCCTCGACCTGGTCCGCGAGATGTTCCGCATCGCGGACGGCGAGGAGCTCGGCTACGGGGACCCGGTCCTGCGCGGTCACTCCTTCGAGTTCCGCATCAACGGCGAGGACCCGGGCCGCGGCTTCCTGCCGGCTCCGGGCACCGTCACCAGGTTCGCCCCGCCGACCGGCCCGGGCGTCCGCCTGGACGCGGGCGTCGAGTCGGGCTCGGTCATCGGCCCGGCGTGGGACTCCCTGCTCGCCAAGCTCGTCGTCACGGGTGCCACGCGCGAGCAGGCCCTGCAGCGGGCGGCGCGCGCGCTGGCCGAGTTCGAGGTGGAGGGCATGGCCACGGCCATCCCGTTCCACCGCGCGGTCGTCGTCGACCCCGCCTTCACGTCCGACCCGTTCACGATCCACACCCGCTGGATCGAGACCGAGTTCGTCAACGAGATCCCGGCGTTCGTGGTTCCCTCCGCGGAGGACTCCGAGGAGGAGCCGGGCCGCGAGACCGTGGTCGTCGAGGTCGGCGGCAAGCGCCTGGAGGTCTCCCTCCCGTCCTCGCTGGGCATGACCCTGGCCCGTACGGCGGCCGCGGGCGGCGCGAAGCCCAAACGCCGCGCGGCCAAGAAGTCCGGCCCGGCCGCCTCCGGCGACACCCTGGCCTCGCCCATGCAGGGCACGATCGTGAAGGTCGCGGTCGAGGAGGGCCAGCAGGTCAACGAGGGCGACCTGATCGTCGTCCTCGAAGCCATGAAGATGGAACAGCCGCTGAACGCGCACCGCTCGGGCACGATCGTGGGCCTCGCGGCGGAGGTCGGCGCGTCGCTCACCTCGGGCGCGGCGATCTGCGAGATCAAGGACTGACGTCCTGCGACCGGGCGTCCGGGGCTCCGCCCCCGGACCCCGGCCCGGGAGGCGCCCGGCGCGTCCCGCTACGCCGGAGGGGCTGGACATCGGCTGACATCAGCCGAAATCCAGCCCCTCCGGCGTTCGAGGAGCAGGGCTCCGGGGAACTGGTCCCCGCCAAGGGTGCCGCGCCCGCCTAGCGGCGCCTCATGTCCGCGACCCGCGCACGCTCCGCCTGCTGCTCGTGCAGCGGACCCGCGCTGCGGAGCTGGGCCGTCGGCCCGCCGCGCCGCTGGACGGGGAGCGGGGATTCCCGGCGCGGGCGGCGCCCGGCCATTCCCTCGCCGGAGGCACCGCCGGAGGCACTCGCGCCCCCGGCCACGGTGATCTGCACGCCCTGGTCCGCCAGCGCCTGCAACTCCGTACCGGCCCGGTCGTCGTGCGGCGGCGGCTCGTCCGTCACCAGTCGGGTGATCACATCGGTCGGCACGGTCTGGAACATGGTGTCCGTCCCGAGCTTCGTGTGGTCGGCCAGGACCACCACCTCCGCCGCGGCCTGCACCAGCGCCCGGTCCACGCTCGCGGAGAGCATGTTGGACGTGGACAGCCCGCGCTCGGCGGTGAGACCGCTGCCGGACAGGAAGGCCCGCGAGACCCGCAGCCCCTGGAGGGACTGCTCGGCACCGCTGCCGACCAGCGCGTAGTTGGACCCGCGCAGGGTTCCGCCCGTCATGACCACCTCCACCCGGTTCGCATGGGCCAGGGCCTGTGCGACGAGCAGCGAGTTGGTGACGACGGTGAGTCCGGGCACCCGGGCGAGCCGGCGGGCCAGCTCCTGGGTGGTGGTGCCGGCGCCGACGACCACGGCCTCGCCTTCTTCGACGAGTCCGGCCGCGACATCGGCGATGGCGGTCTTCTCCGCCGTCGCGAGATGGGACTTTTGCGGAAAGCCGGATTCACGCGTGAAACCGCCCGGCAGTACCGCACCGCCGTGCCGGCGGTCGAGGAGTCCTTCTGCCTCCAGTGCCCGCACGTCCCGCCGTACGGTCACTTCGGAGGTCTGGACGACGCGGGCGAGCTCCCGGAGCGAAACCGCTCCGTTGGCCCGCACCATTTCGAGGATCAATTGGCGACGTTCTGCAGCGAACACGAAACTGACAGTAACCCGGGTGACCGACTGCTTTCAGCTCCTTGCGCCGGAATTCCGAAGTTGTCCATACCGTGGGGCAGTTAGTGGTATACGCGGTCGGCCCGCCGCGCACGTGCTCCGCGACGGGCCGACCGCCCACTCCAAAGCCCTTGCTCACAAGGGCCGTTATCGGTACTTACGCCTCGCCGGATGCCTTGCGCGTGTGCAACTGGCGGGCGACCTCGGCGATCGAGCCGGACAGCGAGGGGTACACGGTGAACGCGTTTGCGATCTGCTCGACCGTCAGGTTGTTGTCGACGGCGATCGAGATCGGGTGGATGAGCTCGCTCGCGCGCGGCGAGACGACCACACCGCCGACGACGATCCCGGTGCCGGGACGGCAGAACAGCTTCACGAAGCCGTCCCGGATGCCCTGCATCTTGGCGCGCGGGTTGCGCAGCAGCGGGAGCTTCACGCACCGGGCGTCGATCTTGCCGGAGTCCACGTCGGCCTGGGTGTAGCCGACGGTGGCGATCTCGGGGTCGGTGAAGACGTTCGAGGAGACCGTCTTCAGGTTCAGCGGGGCCACCGCGTCGCCGAGGAAGTGGTACATCGCGATGCGCCCCTGCATGGCGGCCACGGACGCCAGCGCGAAGATGCCGGTCACGTCGCCGGCCGCGTACACGCCGGGCGAGGAGGTGCGCGAGACCTTGTCGGTCCAGATGTGCCCGGACTCCTTGAGCTTGACCCCGGACTCCTCCAGGTTCATGTTGGCCGTGTTCGGGATCGCGCCGACCGCCATCAGGCAGTGCGTGCCGCTGATGACCCGGCCGTCGGAGAGGGTCACCTCGACCCGGTCGCCGACCCGCTTGGCGGACTCGGCGCGGGAGCGGCCGATGACGTTCATGCCGCGGCGCCGGAAGACGTCCTCCAGCACGGCGGCGGCGTCCGGGTCCTCGCCGGGGAGCACCCGGTCGCGGGAGGACACGAGGGTCACCCGGGAGCCGAGGGCCTGGTACGCGCCGGCGAACTCGGCGCCGGTCACGCCGGAGCCCACCACGATGAGCTCCTCCGGGAGCTCTTCGAGGTCGTAGACCTGGGTCCAGTTCAGGATCCGCTCGCCGTCGGGCATCGCGTCGGGGATCTCGCGGGGGTGGCCGCCGGTCGCGATGAGCACGGCGTCGGCGGTGAGGATCGTCTCCGAGCCGTCGGCCGCGGTGACGATCACGTCGCGCGTGCCGTCGATGCCCTGCGGGCCGCCGAGCTTGGCGCGGCCCCGTACGACCCGGGCGCCGGCCCGGGTGACGGAGGCGGTGATGTCGTGGGACTGGGCGAGCGCCAGGCGCTTGACGCGCCGGTTCACCTTGCCGAGGTCCACGCCGACGACGCGCGCGGCCTGCTCGATGTGCGGGGTGTCGTCCGCGACGACGATGCCCAGCTCCTCGTACGACGAGTCGAAGGTCGTCATGACCTCGGCGGTCGCGATGAGAGTCTTGGAGGGCACGCAGTCGGTGAGCACCGACGCGCCGCCCAGACCGTCGCAGTCCACGACGGTCACCTCCGCGCCGAGCTGGGCCCCCACGAGGGCCGCCTCATACCCGCCGGGTCCGCCGCCGATGATCACGATCCGGGTCACGAAAACTCCGCCTCACGTCTACCCGGCCGGCTGCCGCCCCGGCCGGGGCTTCCGGGGGGTCTCCCCGGGGGATGCATTCCGTACGTCATTGTCCCGCACGCATCAAGGTGCTTCACGCCCGGTCCCACCATCCGGGACGCGGACCCCGTACGCGGCCGGGAGCGCTGCCGGGGCCGCCCCTCCCGTACCCTCGACCACATGTCGCTCTACGCCGCGTACGCCGGCAACCTCGACCCGCGGCTGATGACGCGCCGTGCTCCGCATTCGCCGCTGCGCGGAACGGGCTGGATCAACGACTGGCGGCTGACCTTCGGCGGCGAGCAGATGGGCTGGGAGGGCGCGCTGGCGACGATCGTCGAAGCACCCCGCCACCAGGTCTTCGTCGCGCTGTACGACGTGGCCCCGCTCGACGAGGACTCCATGGACCGCTGGGAGGGCGTCGGGCTCGACATCTACCGGCGCATGCGGGTGCGCGTGCACACGCTGGACGGCGAGGAAGCGGCCTGGGTGTACGTGCTGAACGGCTACGAGGGCGGCCTGCCCTCCGCCCGCTACCTGGGCGAGCTGGCCGACGCCGCCGAATCCGCGGGCGCCCCGCACGACTACGTGATGGAACTGCGCAAGCGCCCCTGCTGAGCCGGAGCCCCGCGGCACCCCGCCCCCGCAGCACCCCGCAGCGCCCCGCAGCGCCCCGACCCGCCCGGGACAATTGGTCGGAAACGACAAAGCAACGATCCGAATACCGTGAGCGGTGCCATCTACGCGCGTAGGCGAAGAGCGGCTACGCTCTTCCGCGTGAACGCATCTGTTACCGACCCCTTCGCCGCCGCCGACGCCGCCGCCGCCCGCCTGCGCGAGCTGACCGGCGCCGAGACCCACGATGTCGCCCTCGTGATGGGCTCCGGCTGGGCCCCCGCCGCCGAGGTGCTCGGCGCGCCCGAGGCCGAGTTCCCGGTCACCGAACTGCCCGGCTTCCCGCCCCCCGCCGTCGAGGGCCACGGCGGCAAGATCCGCTCGTACAAGATCGGCGACAAGCGCGCGCTGCTCTTCCTCGGCCGGACCCACTACTACGAGGGCCGCGGCGTAGCCGCCGTCGCCCACGGCGTGCGCACCGCCGTGGCCGCCGGCTGCAAGACCGTCGTCCTGACCAACGGCTGCGGCGGCCTGCGCGAGGGCATGAAGCCCGGCCAGCCCGTCCTGATCAGCGACCACCTCAACCTCACGGCCACCTCGCCGATCGTCGGCGCGAACTTCGTGGACCTCACCGACCTGTACTCGCCGCGCCTGCGCGCGATGTGCAAGGAGATCGACGAGACCCTCGAAGAGGGCGTCTACGTGCAGTTCCCCGGCCCGCACTACGAGACCCCGGCCGAGATCAACATGATCCGCGTCATGGGCGCCGACCTGGTCGGCATGTCCACCGTGCTGGAGGCCATCGCCGCCCGCGAGGCCGGCGCCGAGGTGCTCGGCATCTCGCTGGTCACCAACCTGGCGGCGGGCCTCTCGGGCGAGCCGCTGAACCACGAAGAGGTGCTCCAGGCCGGCCGCGACTCGGCCGCGCGCATGGGCAAGCTGCTGACCCAGGTCCTCGCCCGGATCTGAAGCGAGCGACCCGACCGACCGACGAGAGGTAGTGCAGGACGTGCAGGACGATCTGATCGCACGGGCGCAGGCCTGGCTGGCCGAGGACCCGGACCCGGAGACGGCCGAGGAGCTCGCGAAGCTCATCGAGGCCGGTGACACCACCGAGCTCGCCGACCGCTTCTCCGGCATGCTGCAGTTCGGCACCGCCGGACTGCGCGGCGAGCTGGGCGCGGGCCCGATGCGGATGAACCGGGGCGTGGTCATCCGGGCCGCGGCCGGCCTCGCGGCCTACCTCAAGGCCCAGGGCCACGAAGGCGGCCTGGTCGTCGTCGGCTACGACGCCCGCTACAAGTCGGCCGACTTCGCCCGCGACACGGCCGCGGTGATGACCGGCGCCGGACTGCGCGCCGCCGTCCTGCCCCGTCCGCTGCCGACGCCGGTCCTCGCGTACGCCATAAGGCACCTGGGCGCCGTCGCCGGCGTCGAGGTGACCGCGAGCCACAACCCGCCCCGGGACAACGGCTACAAGGTCTACCTCGGCGACGGCTCGCAGATCGTCTCCCCGGCCGACGCGGAGATCGCCGCGCAGATCGACGCGATCGCCGCGCTGGCCGACGTACCGCGGGCCGAGGGCGGCTGGCAGGACCTCGGCGACGAGGTCCTGGAGGCCTACCTGGCCCGCACGGACGCCGTCCTGACCCCCGGGTCCCCGCGCGGCGTGCGGACCGTCTACACGGCCATGCACGGCGTCGGCAAGGACGTGGTCCTGGCCGCCTTCGCCCGCGCCGGCTTCCCGGCCCCGGTCCTGGTGGCCGAGCAGGCGGAGCCGGACCCGGCCTTCCCGACGGTGGCCTTCCCCAACCCGGAGGAGCCGGGCGCGATGGACCTGTCCTTCGCGACGGCCGCCCGCGTCGACCCCGACATCGTCATCGCCAACGACCCGGACGCCGACCGCTGCGCGGTGGCCGTCCCGGACGCCGCCTCGGCCTCCGGCTGGCGGATGCTGCGCGGCGACGAGGTCGGCGCGCTGCTCGCCGCCCACCTGGTGCACAAGGGCGCGCGGGGCGTCTTCGCCGAGTCCATCGTCTCCTCCTCCCTGCTGGGGCGGATCGCGGAGGCCGCGGGCGTCGGCTACGAGGAGACCCTGACGGGCTTCAAGTGGATCTCCCGCGTCGAGGGCCTGCGCTACGGCTACGAGGAGGCGCTCGGCTACTGCGTGGACCCCGAGGGCGTCCGCGACAAGGACGGCGTCACGGCCGCCCTGCTCGTCGCGGAACTGGCCTCGGAGCTCAAGGAGCAGGGCCGGACCCTGACCGACCTGCTGGACGACCTGGCGATGGAGCACGGCCTGCACGCCACCGACCAGCTGTCGGTCCGCGTGGAGGACCTGTCGGTCATCGCCTCGGCGATGGCGGCGCTGCGCGCGGAGCCCCCGGTCTCGCTGGCGGGCCTGCGGGTCACCTCGGCGGAGGACCTGAACCGGGGCACGGCCAAGCTCCCGCCCACGGACGGGCTGCGCTACTACCTGGAGGGCGACTACAAGGCCCGGGTGATCGTCCGCCCGTCCGGTACGGAGCCCAAGCTGAAGTGCTACCTGGAGGTCGTGGTCCCGGTGGCGGAGGCCTCGGACCTGCTCCCGGCCCGCGCCCGCGGCCAGGAGGTCCTGGACGCGATCAAGAAGGACCTGGCGGCGGCGGCCGGAATCTAGCCGTCCCGGCGCGCACCGCGCGATGCTTCACGGGCTTCGGCCCGCAGGCAGTGCACCGGCCCCCCGAGCTCCCGCCCGGGGGGCCGTCGCCGTGTCCGGCCCCCCGCAGGGGCCGGGCCGCCCGAGCGGCGCGTCAGGAGGGGGTCGGACTCGGCGCCGGGCTCGCCGACGGCCGTACGACATCGCCCAGGGTCGCGACCGACTCCGGGCGGGAGCGGACGGCGTCCGTGCACTCCCAGGCCCTCGGCGGATCCGCGTCGGGACCGCCCAGCACCACCGGGCCCGGCCCCGCCGGCAGCACGTCGGTCTCCGCGAGCGTGCACACCAGCTGCGACAGCGCCACCGGGGGCAGGTCCTCGGGCTTGCGGCTCAGCCGTACCGTGCCCGCCGGATCGCCCGGCCGCGGCGCCGAGGCGGTCAGCGTCGCCGGCACCTCGGTCGTGAAGCCGGCCTCCCGCTCCTCCGCCGACGGCTCCCGCTGGAGCATCTCCAGCAGGGCCTGGGTGACGAGCACCGCCACGTCCCGCGCGGGCTGCTTCTCCGGCACCGCCACCACCCGCTGGACGCCCACCAGCTGCGCCCCGCAGACCAGTTCCACCGTGGCCCGGATGCCCTGCACCCCGCCCGCCGCGGCCGACGCGCCCGCCGGGGTCTTGCAGGAGACCCGCGAGGGCGCCGGTCCCACGTCCACCGGCACGGTGGTCGCCCGGATCCCGCAGCCGGTCAGGGCGCCCAGGGACAACAGGCCCAGGGCCACCACGACGGCCGTCGTACCGAGCGTCGCGCCGAGCCACGCCCCGCGCCCGGCGGTCCCGCGCCCCACCGTCCTACGCCTCGTCCGCGTCACCGGCGATCACCTTCCCCACGTCCACCGGCAGCCGCAGCGTGAACAGCGCACCGCCCTGCGCACCGTTCTCCGCGGTGATGTCGCCCCCGTGGATGTGCGCGTTCTCCATCGCGATGGACAGGCCGAGCCCGCTGCCGTCCGACTTCGGCCGCGAGGCGCTCGCCTTGTAGAACCGGTCGAAGACGTGCGGCAGTACGGCCTCGGGGATGCCCGGACCGTTGTCCCGTACCGCGATCACCAGCCAGTCCCCCTCCACCCGGATGGAGACCCGTACCGGCGATCCGCCGTGCTTGAGCGCGTTGCCGATCAGATTGGCGAGGATCACGTCGAGCCGCCGCGGGTCGAGCCGCGCCACGATCCCGCGCTCCGCGTCGAGTTCGACCGCGTCGAGCCACGCCCGCGTGTCGATGCACGCCGTCACCTGGTCGGCGACGTCCACGTCGTCCAGGACGAGGCGCGCCGTTCCCGCGTCGAAGCGGGTGACCTCCATGAGGTTCTCCACGAGGTCGTTCAGCCGCCTGGTCTCGCTCACGACCAGGACCACCGCCGGTGCGATCATCGGATCGAGGTCTTCGACCTCGTCCTCCAGCACCTCGGCGACCGCCGTCAGCGCCGTCAGCGGCGTGCGCAGTTCGTGGGACATGTCCGCGACGAAACGACGGCTGGACTCCTCCCGCGCGCTCATGTCGGCGACCTTCTTCTCCAGCGCCTCCGCCGTCTTGTTGAAGGTGTGGGCCAGATCGGCGAGTTCGTCCGTGCCCGACACCTCCAGCCGGTGGTCCAGCTCCCCTTCGCCGAGCCGCCGCGCCGCGTCGCCGAGGCGCTGCACGGGCCGCAGCACCGTACGGGCCGCGGCCTGCGCGAGCAGCGCGGACCCGAGCAGCGCGAGCCCGGTGGCGATGGTCAGCGACCAGGCCAGGGCGTTGAGGTCGTCGCGCTCCTGGGCGAGGGACTTGTACATGTAGCCGGTCGGGCCGCCGCCCACGATCCGGGTGCCGCCGACCAGGTAGGGATTGCCGTCCGGCTTCGTCCGCTGCCAGTACACGTGGTACGCGGCGTCGTTGGCCGAGGTGGTCTTCTGCCGGTCGTCGACGGCGTGCTGGAGCGACTTCGGTACGTCGGCCAGCGAGAAGGCGTCGGGACCGGCGGCCCCGGACACCTTGCGGCCGTTCTTCTCGTCCACCAGGAGCACGCTGTAGCCGGGGCTGCTGCCCGCCATCATCTCGGCGGTGTGCTGCAGCTCCTCCTGCGTCGGGTCGGCGGGCAGCGCCGCGGCCCGGTTCTGCATCTCCTGCCGGAAGTCGCCGAGGGCGGCGTCCTGGGTCCGGGTCAGGACGGCCTCGCGGTTGAGCCAGTACGCGATCCCGGACGCGGAGACGGCGGCCGTCAGCGCGACCAGTGCGAACACGACGAGGAGCCGCAGCCGCAGGCTGGTCCAGCGCCGGCCCGCGAACAGGGCTCGGATCACTGCGGGGAGTCCAGCCGGTAGCCGACGCCCCGCACGGTACGGATCAGGGTGGGCGACGAGGGCACTTCCTCGACCTTGGCGCGCAGCCGCTGCACGCAGGCGTCGACGAGGCGCGAGTCACCGAGGTAGTCGTGCTCCCACACCAGCCGCAGCAGCTGCTGGCGGGAGAGCGCCTGGCCGGGCCGGCGGCTCAGCTCCAGGAGCAGCCGCAGCTCGGTCGGGGTGAGCTGGAGGTCCTCGCCGTTCTTGGTCACCGTCATGGCGGAGCGGTCGATGACCAGCGGGCCGAAGACCGCCGTGTCGGTGGACTCGCGCTCGCCGCGGCGCAGCACCGCCCGGATGCGGGCGTCGAGCACCCGTCCCTGGACGGGCTTGACCACGTAGTCGTCGGCGCCCGACTCCAGGCCGACGACCACGTCGATGTCGTCGTTGCGCGCGGTGAGCAGGATGATCGGCAGCTGGTCGGTGCGGCGGATGCGCCGGCACACCTCGAAGCCGTCGATGCCGGGCAGCATGACGTCGAGCACGATCAGGTCGGGCCGCTGCTCGCGCAGCAGTTTGAGGCCGTCCTCGCCCGTCGCCGCGGTGGCCACACGGTGGCCCTGGCGTGACAGGGAGAGTTCGAGGGCCGTGCGGATGGCGTCGTCGTCCTCGATGAGCAACAGGAAAGGCACGGGCTCATTCTGTCCCATCGCCCCGCGGGACTTCGACTGCCCTGCGCCTCCAATCCCGCCGGTGCCCCCGGCCCCGCCCCGGCGCGGCCACCGCCCGGACCCTGTGACAGGCCTGTGACAGTCGCAGGACACCGCGGTTATCTCGGCCGGGCAGTCTTCTTGGCAACGGACCAGACAGACTCCACGACGGGGGGCGCGAGATGAACACGCTGCACAGCATCAACACCAGCGCGATTGTCACGCGGCTGCACGATGTGAACCGCCGCACGGCAATCCGTACGGCGACGGCCCCTTCGCGGCGGCCGGCTCACGTGGTGGCCATCGACGCGAAGACCTACGAGCGCCCCTCCGTCCCCGCCCAGCGCACGCCGGGCTCCGCGGACGTCCCGGACTCCTCCAACGAGGCCGAGTTCACCGCGTACGTCCAGGAGCGGCGCGCCGCCCTCTACGCGACGGCCTTCCACCTGACCGGCGACCGCTACGAGGCCGAGGACCTGCTGCAGACCGCGCTGTTCTCCACGTACCGCGCCTGGGACCGCATCAGCGACAAGGCCGCCGTCGGCGGGTACCTGCGCCGCACGATGACGAACCTGCACATCAGCGCCTGGCGCCGGCGCAAGCTGAACGAGTACCCGACGGAAGAACTGCCGGAGACGGCCTCGGACACGGACGCCATGGGCGGTACGGAGCTGCGCGCCGTGCTGTGGCAGGCGCTCACCCGCATCCCGGAGCCGCAGCGCACGATGCTGGTGCTCCGCTACTACGAGGGCCGCACGGACCCGGAGATCGCGGAGATCCTCGGCATCAGCGTCGGCACGGTGAAGTCGAGCATCTGGCGCTCCCTGCGCCGCATGCGCGAGGACGAGGCGCTGAGCTTCGGCCGCGACGAGGCGGAGTCCTTCGAGGACCTGGTCGCCTAGAGCGGCCTCCACACAGACCAAAGGGCCAGGGGGCCCGTCCTGCGGGGGTGGGACGGGGGCCACGGGGGCAAAGGGCGGGATCGAGCGGACGGGGGTCCGCACGGTCCCGCCTTTTGGCGTGCGGAGACCTCAGGCCGACACCGGGGCGGCCGGGGCCCGGTGGCGTCCCGCCGCGGCGGCGGCCAGCCGCCCGAGCGCCTCGTCCCGGCCGCAGGCGTGCGCGCCCAGCGCGGTGTGCCGGGCGACGATCCCGCGCTCGGCCCGCATCAGCCGCCAGCCCCGCCTCAGGAGCATCGGCACCGACTTGCGCCCCTCGCGCAGGTCACGGGCCAGACGCCGCCGGAAGGTGGTGCTGGGCCGCCCGCGCAGGCAGATCGCGTCCGCCAGCAGCCCCAGCTCCTGGCACCGCACCACGACGTCCGCCGCGAAGATCCCCTCGGCTATGAACAGCGGGGTCGGGGAGATGTCCAGCGCCTCCGTACCGACGCGCGAGGAGGTGGCGATGTCGTAGACGGGAACCTCGGTCCGCCCGCCCGCGCACAGCTCGGCGATCGCGGCCACGGCCGCCTCCGCGTCCCAGGACAGCGGCGAGTCCCAGTCGGTGTCGGCGCTCCCCTCGACGAGCGGGAGGGTGGGGTCGTCGCCGTCCTTGTAGAAGTCGTCCAGGCGCAGCACGGGCAGCCCGGAACGGGCCGCGAGCGAGGACTTGCCGGAGCCCGAGGGTCCGGTCAGCAGGACGACACGCGTAGGCGAAGGAGAGGAACAGCTCACGGAACAACAGTGTGAACCATTAACTCGGGCAGGGGACCTACCCAAAGGTCCGTTGGTATCCAGGATCACACCTCCACTACGCTGCGTGCGCACGCGACTACCGGACCGTACGAACCCACAGGCGGAGATCCATGGCACGTCACGCAGCCCCCAAAGCCCCCCACGCCAAGGCGCTGCGCAGCGCAGGCCTGACGCTCTCGATGGCAGGTGCCGCCCTCGCGATGGCCGCGGGCGGGGCGCAGGCCGGTGAGCTCGACGTGCCGGCGGCCCTCGCGGGGGTCTCCGACCCGATCTCGAACCTCAAGGTGAATCCGCTCGCGCACACCGGAGTGGACCCGCTCGACAACGGCGTCGCCACCCAGGTCGCGGATTTCCCCGCCGTCGGCACCGGGATGGTCACCGGGATCCTGACCCGGGGGCCGTCCGTCGGCGAGCTGCCGACCGCGGCGGTCTCCTCGCTGCTCGGCCCGGTCGCCCCGAAGCGCTAGGAGCGGCGGGAGCCGCAGGAGCCTTCGGCACGAAGAGGCCCCGGCAGCGCGGGGGACGCTGCCGGGGCCGGTCTTCGGGGACTCTCGTACGGGTCCGGTACGGCTCTAGTACGAGGAGCCGCCCGCGCCCAGCGAGCCCGTGGGGTGCCAGACGGTCTTGGTCTCCAGGAACGCCGTCATGCGCGCCGTGCCCGGGTCCGCGCTCCAGTCGTCCACAGGCTGTGGACGCAGGACGCGCTTGAGGTTGTCCGCGGCCGCGATCTCCAGCTCCTTGGCGAGCGCCTCGCCGGCGCCCGCGAGGTCGATCGCGTTGACGTCCTGGTGGGACGCCAGGTGCGGGCCCATCTCGGCGGCCTTGCCGGACAGGATGTTGACCACGCCGCCGGGCAGGTCCGAGGTGGCCAGCACCTCGCCGAGGGAGAGCGCCGGGAGCGGCGCCTTCTCGGAGGCGATGACGACGACCGTGTTGCCGGTGGCGATCACCGGGGCGATCACGGAGACCAGGCCCAGGAAGGACGAGGCCTGCGGGGCGACGACGGTGACGACGCCCGTCGGCTCCGGGGTGGAGAGGTTGAAGAACGGGCCCGCGACCGGGTTGGCCCCGCCCACGATCTGGCCGATCTTGTCGGTCCAGCCGGCGTACCAGACCCAGCGGTCGATCGCCGCGTCGACGACGGCCGCGGCCTTGGACTTGGACAGGCCCTCCGCCTCGCCGACCTCGCGGACGAACTGCTCGCGGCGGCCCTCCAGCATCTCGGCGACCCGGTAGAGGATCTGGCCGCGGTTGTACGCGGTCGCGCCCGACCAGCCGCCGAAGGCCTTGCGTGCGGCGACGACCGCGTCGCGGGCGTCCTTGCGGGAGGACAGCGGGGCGTTGGCCAGCCACTTGCCCTTCGAGTCAGTCACCTCGTACACCCGGCCGCTCTCGGAGCGGGGGAACTTGCCCCCGACGTACAGCTTGTAGGTCTTGAAGACGCTCAGACGCGCCGTAGAAGACGAAGAAGACTCAGACATCGAGGTAGCCCTCCAGGCCGTGACGGCCGCCTTCGCGCCCGAAGCCCGACTCCTTGTAGCCGCCGAAGGGCGAGGTCGGGTCGAACTTGTTGAACGTGTTGGCCCAGACGACGCCCGCACGGAGCTTGTTGGCCACCGCGAGGATGCGGCTGCCCTTCTCCGTCCAGATGCCGGCGGACAGGCCGTACTGGCTGTTGTTGGCCTTGGCGACGGCCTCGTCGGGCGTACGGAAGGTCAGCACGGACAGCACCGGGCCGAAGATCTCGTCGCGGGCGACGGTGTGCGACTGGGAGACGTTCGTGAAGAGCGTCGGGGCGAACCAGTAGCCGGCGTTCGGCAGTTCGCACGGCGCCGACCAGCGCTCGGCGCCCTCCGCCTCGCCGGTGTCCGCGAGGGCGGTGATCCGGGCGAGCTGCTCGGCGGAGTTGATCGCGCCGATGTCGGTGTTCTTGTCGAGCGGGTCGCCCAGGCGCAGCGTGGTCAGCCGGCGCTTGAGCGAGTCGATCAGCTCGTCGTGGATCGACTCCTGGACCAGGAGGCGCGAGCCCGCGCAGCAGACCTGGCCCTGGTTGAAGAAGATGCCGCTGACGATGCCCTCGACGGCCTGGTCGATGGGGGCGTCGTCGAAGACGATGTTGGCGCCCTTGCCGCCCAGTTCCAGGGTCACCTTCTTGGAGGTGCCGGCGACCTGGCGCGCGATGGCCTTGCCGACGGCGGTGGAGCCGGTGAAGGCGACCTTGTTCACGTCCGGGTGCTCGACGAGGGCCGCGCCCGCGTCCCCGTACCCGGTGAGGATGTTGACGACGCCCTTGGGCAGGCCCGCCTGGCGGCAGATGTCCGCGAAGAAGAGCGCGGAGAGCGGGGTCGTCTGGGCCGGCTTGAGCACGACCGTGTTGCCGGTGGCGAGCGCCGGGGCGATCTTCCACGCGAGCATCATCAGCGGGAAGTTCCACGGGATGACCTGGCCGGCCACGCCGAGGGGGCGCGGGTTGGCGCCGTAGCCGGCGTGGTCGAGCTTGTCGGCCCAGCCCGCGTAGTAGAAGAAGTGCGCGGCGACGAGCGGGAGGTCCGCGTCGCGGGTCTCCCGGATCGGCTTGCCGTTGTCGAGGGTCTCCAGGACGGCCAGCTCGCGGCTGCGCTCCTGGATGATCCGGGCGATGCGGAAGAGGTACTTGGCGCGCTCGGAGCCGGGCAGCGCGGACCACTTCTCGAAGGCCTTGCGGGCGGCCTTCACGGCGCGGTCCACGTCGGCGGCGCCGGCCTGCGCGATCTCGGCGAGGACTTCCTCGGAGGCCGGGGAGACGGTCTTGAAGACCTTGCCGTCGGCGGCCTCGGTGAACTCGCCGTCGATGAACAGCCCGTAGGAGGGCGCGATGTCGACGACGGAGCGCGACTCGGGGGCGGGCGCGTACTCGAATGCGGATGTCTGCGTCTTCATGGTCTCAGTCCACCGTCACGTAGTCGGGACCGGAGTAGCGGCCGGTGCTCAGCTTCTGGCGCTGCATCAACAGGTCGTTGAGCAGGCTGGAGGCTCCGAAGCGGAACCAGTGGTTGGACAGCCAGTCCTCGCCCACGGTCTCGTTGACCAGGACCAGGAACTTGATCGCGTCCTTGGTGGTCCGGATGCCGCCGGCCGGCTTCACGCCGATCTGGATTCCAGTCTGCGCCTTGAAGTCGCGGACGGCTTCGAGCATGAGGAGCGTGTTCGCGGGGGTCGCGTTGACCCCGACCTTGCCGGTGGACGTCTTGATGAAGTCGGCCCCGGCCATCATGCCGATCCAGGAGGCGCGGCGGATGTTGTCGTACGTGGACAGCTCGCCGGTCTCGAAGATCACCTTGAGGCGGGCCGCGCTGCCGTCGGGGCGGACGCAGGCCTCCTTGACGGAGCGGATCAGCTCGTAGGTGTCGAGGTAGCGGCCGGCGAGGAAGGCGCCACGGTCGATGACCATGTCGATCTCGTCGGCGCCGGCGGCCACGGCGTCGGCCGTGTCGGCGAGCTTGACGGGCAGGGCCGCGCGGCCGGCCGGGAAGGCGGTGGCGACGGAGGCGACCTTGACGTCGGCGCCGTTCAGGGCGGCCTTGGCGGTGGCCACCATGTCCGGGTACACGCAGACGGCGGCCGTCATGGGCGTGGTGCGGTCGGTCGGATCGGGGTTGGCGGCCTTGGCGGAGAGCGCCCGGACCTTGCCCGGGGTATCCGCGCCTTCCAGCGTCGTCAGGTCGATCATCGAGATGGCGAGGTCGATGGCGTACGCCTTGGCCGTCGTCTTGATCGAACGGGTGCCGAGGGAGGCCGCGCGGGCCTCCAGGCCGACAGCGTCGACGCCGGGCAGCCCGTGCAGGAAGCGGCGCAGCGCACTGTCGGACGTCGTCACGTCAGCGAATGCGGTGAGGGTGGTGGGCATGGTCACCACATGAGCATATCTACGCGCGTAGCGACCTGTCACCCCCTCCCCCCGTTTCATTCGGAATCGGACACCCCGTTTGCTGTGACGCGGCCAGGACACGGAGCGGATGATTCGGGCACTCGCGATCAATAAATTTGTTTTCAGCAGCCCGCCGGACCCTCGGACGAAGACCGACACGGACAACGCGGCATGCGGCACGTCCCTTCCTCCCCATTCCGCTTCAAGGAGTCGTCATGCGCACCGCCGCCCGCACCGCCCTCGCCGCCGCCGTTCTCGCCGGGGCCCTCCTCGCCCCCGCCGGGGCCGCCTTCGCCGCCACCCCGGCGAGTGCCACCGTCGCGGCGCCCTCGGTCCCCGACCGTTACGCCGGCACGCCCGTCCTCCTGACCGAGGGCGTGGTCGCGGTGCTGCGCAACAGGTCCGAGGGCCCCGAGGCCTGGATCCGCGCCGTGCCGAAGGACTGGAAGCAGGGCGACAGCTACATGGGCCGCGTCCTGACCGTGGTGGACTTCAAGCACCCCACGGCGACGGTCGAGGGCCTGCGGCTCCGGTTCGTCGAGGAGGACGTGCACCACCCGTACCTCTCGGTGACCAAGGACGGCAGGACGACCACCCACCCGTTCCCGAAGGGACAGGGGCCGGAGTGCCTGTCCGAGCCGGTCAGGCAGTCCATAGGGGTGGGCGCGGTGGCCCTGCTCATGACGAGCCCGAACGGTCCGGTCGCGCAGCTGGAGTTCGCGGAGGACGGCCCCGGCGGGCACACGACGCTGACCCGCGCCAACCCCGCCCTGCCGAAGGGCGCCGCCATCCCGGCCCGGATCCTGAACGCGAGCTCCGCGAAGCCGGTCTTCGAGTGGAAGACCGCGGGAGGCGCCGCGTCGTACGGCCACGCGACCTTCCCGGCGCTGCCCAAGGGCTGCACCTTCGACTACGCCTTCACGAAGGCGACCGAGAAGCCGCAGCCGCAGACCCGGCCGTCGACCGGGCCCTCCGCCGAGCCGAGCGCCACCACCCCCGCCGGCCCCAAGCCGCAGACCGGCGGCCAGACCGTCGTCGTACCCAAGGGCGCGGTCGCCGCCGGCGCCGTCGTCCCGGCGGCGGCGGGCGCCCCGGCCGCCCCGGCCACTGCGGCCGCTGCGGGCGGGGACACCGGCAACGCGGGCGCGGTGGCGGCCGGCGCCGGTCTGGTCGCGGCCCTCGGCGCGCTCGGCGCGAGCGTGATGCTGCGGCGGCGCCGCGCCCAGGGCTGATTCCCGGCCCGCCCGGATCGCGTACCGCGTCCGGACGGCGCACTCCGTCAAGACCCCGACTCGCCTGCGGCGGGCCACCCTCGTGGTGGCCCGCCGCAGCCGTTTCACCGGGGGTTCCCCGCCCTCCGGTTCAGCCGGAATCTGACGGCCCGTTTCCTGTTACGCGGCCAGGACACGGAGGGGATCGTTCACACGCACAAGATCCGTAGATTCTTCTTCAGCAGCCCCGCCACACCTGACCCGGTGAACCCGACCGAACAGACTCAACGCGGCATGCGGCTCTCTTCCACTTTCCTCACCCATGCCTCAGGAGTCGTTATGCGTACCGCCCTCCGCACCTCGATCGTCATCGCCTCGCTCGCCGGTGCGATGCTCGCTCCGGCCGCCGGCGCCGCCTTCGCCGCGCCCGCCGCCCACTCGGTGGCGGGGGCGAACGCAACGGCCGCGCCGGTCGTGAAGGTGGCCATCGGCGACAACCTGGTGGCCCACATGAGCAACTCCGCGGCCCAGGGTCCGCGGGTCGCCATCCACATCGTGGAGGACGGCGTGACCCGCCCCAAGGCGATGACGGTCCTCGACCGCTCCCACACGGCGTACTCGGCCCAGGGCACGACCTTCACCCTCACCAGGGCCCAGTCGGCCGAGCCGGTCCTCACCGTGTTCGTGGCGGGCGCCAAGGGCGGCACCACCACGTCGTTCCCGCTGCCCAAGGGCGCTGCGACGACCGACAAG
This sequence comes from Streptomyces sp. NPDC002104, assembly GCF_053593795.1. Taxonomy (NCBI): domain Bacteria; kingdom Bacillati; phylum Actinomycetota; class Actinomycetes; order Kitasatosporales; family Streptomycetaceae; genus Streptomyces; species Streptomyces sp. NPDC002104. The sequence continues at coordinate 89,161 of NZ_JBSFDF010000013.1, forward strand.
TGCGTCTCGCCGGTCAAGCGCGTCGACATCGGCGAGGGCAGCGTCGCGGACCTGACGATGTCCCCCGAGGGCCCCAAGGTGTTCGCGCACTCCGCCGACCCGGCCCAGACGTGGTCGCTGACGCTGACCCGCACCAACCCGGTGGGCCGGGACACGCGCATCGTGAACCCGAGCGGCGCCCAGCCCCGCTACGAGTGGTCGAACCCCCAGGGCGGGGTCCACGTCCCGCTCGGAAGCGCCACCTTCCCCGCGCTCCCCAAGGGCTGCAAGCCGAACTACACGGTGCACAACGACACGGCCACGCCGGCGCCGAAGCCCTCCACCAAGCCCGCCGGCACCAAGCCGCAGACCGGCGGTCAGACCTCCGTCGTCCCCAAGGGCCCCGTGGCCGCGGGTGCCGAGCTGCCGGTCGGCAACCTCGCGTCCACCGGCAACGCCGACAGCGCCGACAACACCGCCACGGTGGCGGCCGGCGCCGGTCTGATCGCGGTCTTCGGTGCGCTCGGCGCGAGCGTGTTCCTGCGCCGCCGCCGCGCCCAGGGCTGACCCGCACCCCGTTCTGATCCCGACTCGCCTCCGGCGGGCCACCCCTCGCGGTGGCCCGCCGCGGCCCGTTCCGCCGGAGACTCCCATGCCGCGCCCGCCCCGCCGCGCCGCCCGCCCGCTGATCGCCGCCGTGTTCCTCGCCGCCGCGCTGACCGGATGCGGCGGTGGCGCGCCCGCCGCCCCGCCCGCCGGCCCGGCCGCGGCCTCCGCGCCGCCCGCCGTCGCTCCCGCCTCCGCTCCGGCGGCCCCGGCGACGGCCGCCCCGATGGCCGCCTCGGTGCCCGTACGCGTACGGATTCCCGCGGCCGGGGTCGACGCCTCGCCCCTGCTGTCGCTCGGCCTGGCCGCCGACGGCACCGTCGAGGTGCCCTCCGTGGCCGACGGGAACCGGATCGGCTGGTACGACAAGGGCGTCACGCCCGGGGAGACCGGGCCCGCCGTACTGATCGGCCACTTCGACACCGCCCGGGGCCCGGCCGTGCTCAAGGACGTCTCCAAGGTGCGCGTCGGCGACGAGGTGACCGTCTCCCGCGCGGACGGGAGCACCGCCGTCTTCCGGGTCCGGGAGCTGGAGCAGGTCGACAAGAAGCACTTTCCCACCGACAAGGTCTACGGGAACACCGCCCGCCCCGAGCTGCGCGTGATCACCTGCGGCGGTGAAATCACCGAGGGGCACCGGCCCGACAACATCATCCTGTATGCCGATCTCGTGGGGTGAGACGGCTTGAGGCACAATCGGCCGCATGAGCAGCGATCAGCCCACCGAAGAGCCGGCGTACGACGACCGGGTCTACCGCTCCACGATGGCCACCGTCACCGGAGTGGTGCTGCTGGCACTGCTCGCGTGGCTCTGCGGGGACGCCGTGGTGCGGGGCTCCGGGAACGTCCCGTGGATCGCCCTCGCCGTCCTCCTGTGCGTGGCCCCGCTCATCGCCGCGTTCACGGTCCGTCCCGCCGTCTTCGCCGGCGCCGACCGGCTGCGGGTGCGCAACCCCTTCCGCGTCATCGAGCTGCCCTGGGCCGCCGTGGACACCGTGCGCGCCCGGTTCTCCGCCGAGGTGCTGGCGGAGGGGGCGACGTACCAGCTGTGGTCCGTTCCGGTCTCCCTGCGGGAGCGCAAGAAGGCCAACCGGCGCCAGGCGGGCCGGCTCGGCCTGGGCAACGGGCAGGCCCGGACCCCGGACGAGGACATCCGGCGCGCCACAGCCGACCAGATCGTGGAGGACCTGCGGGAGCTGCAGGAGCGCGGCGCTTCGCGGCCCGGCGCCCAGGGCCCCGTGAAGGTCTCCTGGTCGTACGAGATCATCGCGCCCTGTGTCGTCGGCGCGCTCATCCTGATTGTGCTGCTCGCCACGGGCTGACCGGCGGTTTCCCCGGAACCGCGGGCACCGGAACCCGCGTCTCCACTGGCGTGCACCGTCTCAAGGGCAACCGTGTCAAGGGCAGCGGCAGCGCTGCCGTACACCTGTGGATCCGGCTCCTCGCCGGGGTCCTGCTGATCGCCCACCTCCTCCTCGTCGGCTGGCTGATGCTGCGCCCGCTGGACGTTCCCTGGGCGGCGGCCGCCAATCTGACCCCGCTGGAGGGGATCAGGGCGGACCTCTCCTACGGGCCCCTGGAGGCCGCCCGCCGGATCGGCGGCGGGCTGGCGCTGCTGGCCCCGCTCGGGGTGCTGCTTCCGCTGATCAGCGGCCGGGTGGAGCTCTCGCCGCTGGCCACGTGGTCCTCGCTGGCCCGGACGGCCGCCGCGGGCGCGCTGGTCTCGGTCGGCATCGAGATGTTCCAGATGGCGGTGCCGGGTCAGGTGGTCGATGTGGATTCGGTGCTGCTGAACACCCTCGGCGTGATGCTCGCGCACCTGGCCGTCGTGCCGGCCCTGAGGTTGCGGCTGCGGCGTTCTCAGGGGGATACCCCGAGAATTACCAGGGTCGGGCTCGGCCCCTGGACCGACGTTCTGTCCTCTGTTCAGCGGGAGTATTGAGGCATCGCGGGAAAACGTCCCGCGGACCGCACGACGACCGAGGAGAGACCATGAGCGCCCTTGCCCGCCCCCGTGACGGACGATGGATCGGCGGAGTCTGTGCCGGTCTGGCGCGCCGATTCGGAATATCCGCGAACACGATGCGGATCATCTTCGTCGTCTCGTGCCTGCTGCCCGGCCCGCAGTTCCTGCTCTACCTGGCGCTGTGGGTGCTCCTGCCGAACGAGAAGCCGAGCGCCTCCTCCGCCGCCGCCACCGGCTGGTAATCGGAATTCAGCGCGCGGCGCGGACCTTCTGGAGCTGCTTGTCCGCGACCTCGTGCGGGACCTGGGGGGTCTGGCGCCCGCCCGTGACGTTGAGCGCCATGAGGCGCATGACGGTGTCGCCCTGGCGGACGACGACCAGGTGCACCTGGGCGGTGACGCCCTCGGCGGCGGCGGTCGTGGTCCAGCTGACGCTCTCGTCGCCGCCCGTCTTGTAGTCGGCCGCCTTCACGTCGCGGTAGGTGCCGCTCTGCTTCTCGACGGTGGCGGTGAACCCGGTGGCACAGGCGGCCACGGCGTCCTTCAGCCGGGCGATCAGCGCCTTGGCGTCGGACTCGGCGTAGGAGCTGACGGAGGCGGAGACGGCCAGGCCCAGTTGCTTCTGGGAGCCGATGCCCCGGTTGACGGTCTCGCGGGCCGCCGGGTCGGGCTTGTCGCCCATGATGTCGGCGAGCGGCTGGCAGGCCTTGCGGTCCGCCTGCGGCTGGCCGTCGGGGGCGTGAGGGTTCTTGCCGTTCGCGGAGATCTGGTACCCGGCCAGGTCGCCCTGTTCGAGAGCCGCGCGCTCCAGCCGGCTGGAGCCCCGCCGGGGGGCGGTCGTGCCGCCGGTGCCCGCCGTGGCGCCCGTCCCGGCGCCGCCGGTGTCCGCGGAGCCGGGGGCTCCCGCGGCCGCGGACGCGCCGGACGAGCCTGCCGACCCGGACTGCCCGGACCGGCCGGGTGCGCTCGCGGAGCCCTTCGGGTCCGGCCCCGTGCCGGAGGCGGGGGTGTTCGTACTTCCGCAGCCCGCCATCACGGACAGCAGGGCGGGGAGCAGCACGGCCGTGGCCGTTCGTGCCTTCATGCGCATGACCGAAACCTCATACCCAGGGTGTTGGCGGGCAGTTGGCGGTGATCCTGGCACATGCCGCGACGCGGCACACACCTGCTCGAAGAGGTGTGCGCCGCGTGGGCGTGCGTACGAATCGCGTACGGGTCGTGTACGGATCCGAGCGGGGATCCGGAGTGGATCAGGCGCCGAGGCCGCTGGTCGGCAGACCGCCGAGCAGGCCGGTCACCGTGCCGAGCGCGGCGGCCGGGTCCGAGGCGTCGGGGGCCTGCTGGCCGTCCTCGGGGCTCACGTGCTGCTGGCTGGTCGCACCCTGGACCGCGCCCGTGACGGTGCCCAGCGCGTCACCGAGACCGACGGCGGGGACGGCGGCGGCCGAGGCGGTACCGGCGGCGACGGCGGCGAAGGCGGCACCGAGAGCGGCGACACCGAGGGTCTTGGCAGCTGACTGCTTCATGAAGAATCGTCCTTGCGACGGGGAAATGAGCGGCTCCGCAAACTAGTCACTTCAAACCCCCTCCCGCAAACATCATTCAATACGAGAAAGCGCCCGGGAATTGCTCCTCCCGGGCGCTTTCAGTCCGTCACGCCATGGCCTAGGCCGAGACGGAACCGCTGGTGGAAGCGGTTTGACGGAACAGCCATTCCGACTTCAGCTCCGCATAACCGGGCTTGATCACGTCGTTGATCATGGCCAGTCGTTCATCGAAAGGAATGAACGCGGACTTCATCGCATTGACGGTGAACCACTGCATGTCGTCGAGCGAGTAGCCGAAGGTGTCGACCAGGTGCTCGAACTCACGGCTCATGCTGGTACCGCTCATCAGCCGGTTGTCGGTATTGACGGTCAGCCTGAAGTGCAGTTTCCGCAGCAGGCCGATCGGGTGCTCGGCATAGGAGAGCGCCGCGCCCGTCTGCAGGTTCGACGTCGGGCACATCTCCAGCGGGATCCGCTTGTCCCGGACGTACGAGGCCAGGCGGCCCAGCGTCACGGAACCGTCGGCGGCGACCTCGATGTCATCGATGATCTTCACGCCGTGGCCGAGCCGGTCGGCGCCGCACCACTGCAGGGCCTGCCAGATCGACGGCAGGCCGAAGGCCTCGCCCGCGTGAATGGTGAAGTGGTTGTTCTCGCGCTTGAGGTACTCGAAGGCGTCGAGGTGGCGGGTGGGGGGGAACCCGGCCTCGGCGCCGGCGATGTCGAAGCCGACGACGCCGTTGTCGCGGTAGCGGTTGGCCAGCTCCGCGATCTCCAGCGCGCGGGCCGCGTGCCGCATCGCGGTCAGCAGCGCGCCGACGCGGATCCGGTGGCCGTTGGCCTTCGCGCGGCGCTCGCCCTCGCGGAAGCCCTCGTTGACCGTCTCGACGACCTCTTCGAGGGTCAGGCCGGCTTCCAGGTGCTGCTCGGGCGCGTAGCGGATCTCCGCGTAGACGACGCCGTCCTCGGCGAGGTCCTCGGCGCACTCGGCGGCCACCCGGAACAGGGCCGCCTTCGTCTGCATGACCGCGCAGGTGTGGGCGAACGTCTCCAGGTAGCGCGGGAGGGAGCCGGAGTCGGCGGCTTCCCGGAACCAGACGCCGAGCTTGTCGGCGTCGGACTCGGGAAGGTTCTCGTATCCGACCTCGCGCGCCAGCTCGATGATGGTCCCGGGGCGCAGGCCACCGTCGAGGTGGTCGTGCAGGAGCACCTTCGGGGAGCGGCGGATCTGATCCGGGGTGGGCAGGTTGAGGGTCTCGCTCGTCATCTGGGCACTCTAGCTCCTACGCGCGTAGAGCGGTGAGACGGAGTCCGCCCCCGATATGTAACAGTGACCGCGCGGACGGGTGGCGTACACCTCGGCGTCTGAGACTGTTCCGTCATGGCACAGCATGCGCCGCCGGCGCGCGGGGCCCGCCTGGGGCGGGCGGCCGGCGCGACCGGCTCGGTCTCAACGGTCAGTGGTGTGGTGCTCCTTCTCCCCGGAGCGTCCAGATTGTCCCCCGGTCCGGTGCGTCCGCTGGCTCGGGCCCTGGCCCGCGCGGGCGCGGCGGACGGGCTGGTCACGCACCAGGTCATCCACGGCGCGGGCACCCGCGAAGGGGACGCGGAGTGGGCCGCGGACGAGGTGGTCCGGCGGTACGGGGACGTACCCGTCTGCCTGGCCGGGTACGACGCGGGCGGCCGGGCGGCGCTCGCCGCGGCCGGCCACGAGGCCGTCAACTCCGTTCTGGCGCTCGCCCCTTCGCTCCCCCGGCAGTCCGCGGCCGACTCCCCCGAACCCGTGAAGCAGCTCTCGGGGCGCCGGGTCCTGATCGTGCACGGCACCAACGACGCGCGCAGCGACCCGGAGTTGTCCTACCGGCTGGCCATGCGGGCGAAGAAGGCAAACCGTACGACGTGCCGCTTCGAGGTGCACTCGGACGGGCACGGACTGCGCGAGCACCAGGACGAAGTCGTGGCCCTGTCAGTGGACTTCGTGCTGGGTTCCGTGTTCAGCGGGCCCTACTCGCGGCCGGTCACCGACGCGCTGGCGGCTCCCCCGCCGCTGGGTCTGCGGATGCCGCTCGCCTCGGGCTACGGGCGGTCCCTGCGCGGCTGAAGGCGCCGGGCACCCGGCGCCGTCACCCGGCGTGGGGGTGCCCGGTGCTGGGTGCCCGGTGCTGGGTGCCCGGATGTGGTGGCGGTCGCGCGGGGCCGTCCGTGCCGGCCGCGCCGTCCCCTCCCGGCCGGATGACATGAGCGGGCCCGGCGCGACCACCTGGAGGCACACGCCCGCGCGAGGGCGCGGTGCCAGGCCGGCGAAGCGCGGACGTGGGAATGCCCGCGCCCTCCCCCGAGAACGCCGTGGTACCACTGTGCCGGTTAGGCCTATCCTCACGAAGATCGGAGGGCATCGTCTTGGTGCCTTGCGGGAACACGAGGGGTTTACACATCGGCACAAGCCGGGACGAATATGCATATGCCATCGGATGAAACGGAGCGGCTGAGCCCCGTGGCCCGCCGTCTTTACGCGTACGCGGCCGAACGGCACGCCTTCTCCGAGACGGAGGCCGGCGAGGAGCTCGGCGAGTCCGTCGGCGCCGCCCTCACCGAGCTCGCGGCGGCCCACCTGATCCAGCCCCGCTCCCTCCCGGCCGCCACCTCGGACGGCGGCCCGGACGGCGGCCGCCCCGGAGAGCCCGCCGGGACGCACTGGAGCGCCGTCTCCCCGCGGGCCGCGGTGGCCCGGACGCTGGCCCCGCTGGCCCTGCAGGTGCGCGAGACCCACGACGAGATGGACCGGCTGCGCGTCCGCCTGGAGGAGCTGCTCCCCGCCTACGAAGCGGGGACCGACCGGCGCGACCGCGGCGGGGCGAACGCCCTGGAGCTGGTCACCGACCCGGCCGCGCTGCAGGACCTGATCGGGGAGCTCGTCGCCTCGGCCGAGTCCGAGGTGCTGACCTGCCACCCGGGCGGCGGGCGCAGCACCGCGACCCTGGAGGGGGCGGTGGTGCGGGACGAGGCGATGCTGGCCCGGGGCGTGAAGATGCGCACCCTCTACCAGCACACCGCCCGCTACTCCCGCCCGACGGCCGCCTACGTCGAGCGGGTGACCGCCCTCGGCTCGCAGGTCCGTACCGTCGGCGACGGGCTGATGCGGATGATCCTCGTCGACCGGCACACCGGGCTGATGGAGGTGCACGACGACATCAAGGCGGCGCTGGTGGTGCGCGAGCCCAACGTCGTCCACTTCATGGTGCAGGCCTTCGAGCGCTGCTGGTCGGAGGCCGAGCCCTTCAGCACCACCATCGGGCCGGAGCAGGCCCGTTCCATCTCCGACGAGCTGCGCCAGACCATCGTGCGGCTGCTGGCGGAGGGGCTGGAGGACAAGGTCATCGCCCGCCGGCTCGGCATGTCGGAGCGGACCTGTCAGCGGCACATCGCCGAGATCATGCGGGCGGTGGGGGCCAAGTCCCGTTTCCAGGCCGGGTTCCTGCTGTCGGCGACGGCGACGGCGACGGCAGCAGCGGCCTCCGCGGCATCCTCGGACGCGACGGCCCCGCTCACGCACCCTCCGGCTGGAGCTCCGGGATCAGACGCCCCCGACGGGACAGCAGGAACCGCTTGAACTCCGCCACCGGCGGCGTGTCCGGGTGCCCGTCGAGCCAGGCCACCCCGATCTCACGGACGGCGCGCGGGGCGGTGACCGTCAGCTCGACGACCCCGGGCCGGGCCACCGCGGGCGGCGGCAGCAGCGCGACGCCGAGGCCGGCGGCGACGAGCCCGCGCAGGGTCTCGGCCTCCTCGCCCTCGAAGGCGACCCGGGGCGTGAACCCGGCCTCCGCGCACAGGTCGTCGGTGATGCGGCGCAGCCCGTAGCCGGGCTCCAGGGTGACGAAGGTTTCCTCGGCGGCCTCCGCGAGGCGGATCCGCTTGCGCCCGGCGAGCCGGTGGTCGTCGGGGACCACGAGCCGCAGTCGCTGCTCGTCGAGCCGGCGGGCCACCAGGTCCGGGGCGTCGGGCAGCGGTGAGGTCAGGCAGAGGTCGAGCTCCCCGGCGCGCAGCCGCTCCAGCATGGCCTCGCCGTAGTTCTGGACCAGGGAGAACCGTACGCCGGGGTGGTCGGCGCGGAAGGCCCGGATCAGGCCGGGCACGGTTTCGGGGCCCAGGGTGTGCAGGAAGCCGAAGGCGACCTTGCCGAAGGACGGGTCGGCGTCCTGCTGCACGGAGCCCGCGGCGCGGGCGATCTCGGCCAGCGAGCGTTCCGCGGAGGCGAGGAAGGTGCGGCCCGCCGTGGTGAGCGCGACCGTACGGCCCTTGCGGGCGAACAGCGTGACGCCCAGGTCCTGTTCGAGGCGGACCATGGCCCGCGACAGGGTGGACTGCGGGACGCCCAGCTCCTGCGCGGCGCGGGTGACGTGCTCGTGCCGGGCGACGGCGGCGAAGTACGCGAGGCGCGGGGCCAGCGTCTGTGTCACGGCCATGTCTTCTTCGTAACGACTCATCGATAGGCACCCATCTGACCTGGGTTGATGCACGGATGGATCGATTATCTCGATGTTGTGCATTGGACGCATGAAAAGGACGGCCCTACGGTCGTAGGCATGCCTCCCGCTCATACCGGGGCATCCGTCATCCCGGGTGCCTCCACCCCGTCGTTCCCCGCCTCCGTACCCGAGGCGCACGAGCCCGGCCGTCCCGGCTACCGCCGCCTCAGCCTGGCGCTCTTCGCCGCCGGACTGGCCACCTTCGCCCTCCTCTACTCCACCCAGGCGCTGCTGCCCGCGATCTCCGAGGGCTTCGGCGTGACGGCGGGTCAGGCCAGCTGGACGGTCTCCGCGGCCACCGGCGCCCTCGCCCTGTTCGTCCTGCCGCTCAGCGCACTGTCGGAGCGCTTCGGCCGGACCCGGATGATGACCTGCTCGATGGTGATCGCCGTCGGCGTCGGCCTCCTGGTGCCCTTCGCGCCGAACCTGGAGTGGCTGATCGCGCTGCGCGCCGTCCAGGGCGCGGCGATCGCCGGCGTCCCGGCCTCCGCGATGGCGTACCTGGCGGAAGAGGTGAAGCCGAAGGCGCTGGTCGCCGCGATCGGCCTGTTCGTGGCGGGCAACTCCATCGGCGGCATGAGCGGCCGCCTCGTCACCGGCTGGGCGGCCCAGGCCTGGGGCTGGCGCGGCGGGCTGCTGACCGTCGGCCTGATGTCGCTGGCCTGCGCGGCGGCGTTCCTGGTGCTGCTGCCCCGGGCCCGGTTCTTCCGCCCGGCCTCGCTGAACCCGCGCGCGGTGGGACGTACCGTCTCCGGGCACCTGCGCGATCCGCTGCTGCTGCGGCTGTACGGGATCGGCGCGCTGTTCATGACCGTGTTCGGGGCGGTGTACACGGTCATCGGCTACCGCCTCGTGGACGAGCCGTTCTCGCTCGGGCAGGGCCTCATCGGCTCGATCTTCCTGGTCTACCTGGTCGGTACGGTCTCCTCGGCGGCGGCCGGGCAGCTGGTGGCCCGGCTGGGCCGGCGCGGGGCGCTGTACCTGGCGGTGACCACGACGGCGGCGGGCCTGTTCCTGTCCCTCGCGGAGTCCCTCGTCGCGATCCTCCTCGGGCTGGTCCTGATCACGGCGGGCTTCTTCGCCGGGCACGCGGTCGCCTCGGCGGCGGTGAGCCGGACGGCGAAGACGGGCCGCGCGCAGGCCTCGGCGCTCTACCAGTCGGCGTACTACGTCGGCTCCAGCGCCGGCGGCACGCTGGGCGCCCTCGCCTACCACTCGGCGGGCTGGGCGGCCACGGTCACCCTCGCCCTGCTCGCGGTGGCCGGGGTCGTCACCATCACCCTGTACGGGTCCCACGTGGCCCGCAGCGCCCGGATCGCGGCGCTGCCGACGCACTGAGAACTGCCGCCCAGCAGCCCGGCCGCCCAGTCGCCCGGCCGCCCAGTCGCCCAGCCGCCCAAGGGAGTCGCAACCGGCGGATGGCATGATCACCGACCATGTCGACAGTCACCCTTCACCTCATACTCGGCAGCACGGTCAGCATGATCGTCCCCGCCCGCGTGGTGGAGTCCGGCGACGGCGGCCTGCTCCTGTGGGTGGCCCCGGGCACCCCGCTCTGGCGCGCCACCCTCCCGCCCGGCACCCACCTGCGGGACCTGCCGCCGGAGGGCTCGTACCCGCTGCGGCCCGACCGGTGGCGGCACGGGGGCGCGCTGATCCTGCAGCCGGCCGGGGCGGGGCACGCGGTGTGGTGGAGCTTCACGAGGGGGCTGGAGTTCCGCAGCTGGTACGTGAACCTCGAATCCCGTGTCCGCACCCGGGACGGCGAGGACGTCCACGTGACCGACCAGGAACTCGACATCACGGTGACCCCGGACCGCGCGTGGGAGTGGAAGGACGAGGAATCCTTCGCCGCGAAGACGGGCCACCCGGTGTACTGGACCGCGGCCGAGGCCGCCGCCATCCGCGCGGAGGGCGTCCGCGTCACGCGGCTCATCGAGGCGGCCGCCTACCCCTTCGACGGCACCTGGTGCGACTTCCGCCCGCCGGCGTCGTGGACCGTCCCGGACCTCCCGGAGCTGCCGCTCGGTACGGTCGACGCCCCCTCGGGGGTGCTCCTGCTGGGCACGGGCGGCTGGATCGGCCACCGGCCGGACGGTGACCCGCCCCGTTCGGAGCGGGCCTTGGCGCTCGCGGAGAGGGGCGGCGGCCCCCTCCACGACGGCGGGGCCGCCGGGCCCGGACCCCGGGGCCACGAGGCCGTGGCCGTCCCGGCCGCCGCCGGCCGGCCCTTGGAGGTCCGGGCCCGCACCGTCCCCTCCCCCTTCGACGGCGAGCCGGTGATCTCGACCCTGGAGACGGCCCTCGGCCTCCCCTGGACCCACGGCCCCGCCCCGGTCCCCCTCGGCGACCTCCCGGTCGACCGCCGCGGCATGGTCCTGGGCGACGCCCGGGCCCTGGACGCCTTCGCGTCCGGGGACGCGGCGGCCGGCCTCCTCGGCCGGGCCCGCCGGAGCCACCCGCTGCGGACCGCGGCCGTCGAGGTCGGCGGCTGCCGGGTGCTCGGGATCGGCTGGGACCCGGGGGACCCTTCCGTGCGGCACCGCGGCGAGCGGGCGCACGGGCAGGTGTATCCGGTGACCCTGGAGGAGCGCGCGGGCGAGAGCGTGCTGCGGTGGACCGTCCCGCCGTACGGAGCCGCGCCCGAAGGCGGGGTCTGACGTGCCGTTCCTGCCCCACGCGTACCGGGTGACCAAGTACCACCCCGCCGACCGGGCGCCCGACGGGACCTACCGGGGCACCGAGGACACCGACAGCGACCACGGGCCGGTGGAGGCCGCGTACCTGGCGGCCGTTGCCGCCTTCGCGCGCGAGAGCGGGGTCGACCAGCTCACCGTGCGGGAACCGCAGGTCAGCGGCGGGTCCGGGTCCGGATGCTTCGGGCGGGAGCCCGCGATGGAGGGGTACGGGCTGACGGGGCTGTTCCCGGACGGCCCGGCCGGGTTCCACGACGGTGCGCGGGTGCCGCTGGCGGTCGCGCTGGAGCTCGTGCGCGGCATGCTCCGCGGCGACGGGCCCTCCTGCCGGATGGAGTCCACGGAGGAGGGCCGGCAGGTCTTCACCGTGGAGGTCGGGTGGGACCTGTACGTCTACGTCGCCTCCCGCACCCCGTGCCGGGCGGCCGTGGCCCGCACCCGGGAGCTCGGGATCTTCGCGGAGCCGATCGACTTCTCGCCGTACGATCCCGAGTTCGACGGCCCGTACGAGCTGCGGGCCGCCGACGAGGAGTTCTGGGAGCGGGTGCGTGCGAGCGCCGCGCGCGGCGAGGCGGGGCTCGTCGAGGAACAGCAGGCCTGGACGCGCTGGCACCGCATCGACGGCGACGGCCACGCCGACGGCGACGGCGACGGCGACGGCGACGGCGACGGCCACGGCACCGGCCTGCGCGGACGGCTCGGCGCCTTGCGGGCCGGGCTGGCCCCGCGCGCACGCCTGCACGTCTGGCCGGGGCTGTCCGCCGACACCGCCGGGCTGCTCGCCGGGCTCCCGGAGGAGTTCTCGCTGGAGTGCGTCTGGGAGGACGCGGACGGCCGGATCCGCAGCGCCGGGGTCGACGAGGAGGACCGCGCGGAGCTGGCGGAGGTGCTCGCCGGGGCACGGGCCGCGGCCCTGCTGCCGGTGTACGCCGACGCGCACGATCCCCTGTTCACAGGCGTGCTGCCGGACCCCGACGGGGTGGTCCGGGCCCGGTGGCAGGTGTAGCGGAACGTTCCGCCGGCGGGCGGCGCGCCGCGTGCCGGGCTGCGGTTGTCAGACCCCTCGGGTAGTTTCCGAAGGACCGGGAACCACCCAGGGGGATCAAGGGACATGACCGAAGCCACCGAACTCGCACCCGACCTCGACGCGGCGCTCGACCGCTACCGCGTGGAGCTCACCGGTTACTGCTACCGCATGCTCGGCTCCGCCTTCGACGCCGAGGACGCGGTGCAGGACACGTACATCCGTGCCTGGCGGAGCTACGCGAAGTTCGAGGGCCGCTCCTCCCTGCGCTCCTGGCTGTACCGGATCGCCACCAACGTCTGCCTGGACCTGCTGAACGCGGGGAACAAGCGGGCCCGGCCGATGGACCTGAGCGCCCCGCAGCACCAGGCCTCCGCCGTGCTCAACGAGCGGCCCGAGGTGACCTGGCTGGAGCCGGTGCCCGACGGGCGGGTGCTGCCGCAGACCGCCGACCCGGCGGAGATGGCGCTGGCCAAGGAGTCCGTACGGCTCGCGTTCGTCGCCGCGCTCCAGCACCTGCCGGCGAAGCAGCGGGCGGTCCTGATCCTGCGCGAGGTGCTCGCCTGGAAGGCCGACGAGGTCGCCACCCTGCTGGACACCACCGTCGCCTCGGTGAACAGCGCCCTGCAGCGGGCCCGCGCCACCCTCGCCGCCACCCGGATCCGGGAGAGCGAGGCCGCGGACCCGCTGGACACCGGCCAGGCCAAGCTGCTGGAGCAGTACCTCGCCGCCTTCGAGGCGTACGACATCTCCCGGCTGACCGCCCTGCTCCACGAGGACGCGGTGCTGTCGATGCCGCCGTTCGACCTGTGGCTCCAGGGCCACGAGGACATCGCGGCCTGGCACCTGAACCAGGGCATCGGCTGCAAGGGCTCGCGGCTGGTCCCGACCACGGCGAACGGCATGCCCGCCTTCGGCCAGTACCGGCCCCGGGAGGACGGGCGGCCCGGCTGGACCCCGTGGGCGCTCCAGGTGCTGGAGGTGTCAGACGGCAGGATCGCCGGGCTCAACGCCTTCCTGGACACCGCCCGGTGGTTCCCGCTCTTCGGGCTCCCCGAGCAGCTCGACGAGGCCTACGAGGTCCAGCAGGGCGCGTAAGGGCGGGCCGACCCCGGCCACCCGGAAGGGCCGGCCCCCGGCGGTGAGCCGCAGCCGGGCCAGCGCGTTCACGTGGGCCAGCCCGGGCACGCCCACCGCGGCGGCGTCGCACACCACCTCGCTCGCCCCGGCGTCGTAGAGCAGGGCCAGCCGGGCGCAGAGCAGCGCGGCGTCGGCGGCGGTGGGTCCGGGCCCGGGCAGTACGAGTCGTGTGATCGTCACGAGAGGATGACTCGCCCGCGGCCCGGAACTCATCGGCGCCGCGGCGCCGCCCCGGCATGCGGAACGGGACCGGCGGGTGTCCACCGGTCCCGTTCAGCCATGCGGGTGGGGAGGTCAGGCGATGCGGTCCAGCACGATCGGGGTCGCCGAGAAGGCCGTGCCCGGCGCCGCGATGTCGAAGGTGCCGTCCAGCGCCGCCAGGGCGTAGTCGAACTTCTCCGGGGTGTCGGTGTGCAGGGTCATCAGCGGCTGGCCGGCCGTGACCGTGTCGCCCGGCTTCGCGTGCAGCTCGATGCCCGCGCCCGCCTGCACCGGGTCCTCCTTGCGCGCGCGGCCGGCGCCCAGGCGCCAGGCGCCCACGCCGACCCCGTACGCGTCCAGCCGCGTGAGCACGCCCGAGGACGGGGCGGTGACCACGTGCTGGTCCCGGGCGACGGGCAGCGCCGCGTCCGGGTCGCCGCCCTGGGCCGCGATCATCCGGCGCCAGACGTCCATCGCGGAGCCGTCGGCCAGGGCCTTCGCCGGGTCGGCGTCCTTGATGCCCGCGGCGTCCAGCATTTCCCGGGCCAGGGCCAGGGTCAGCTCGACGACGTCCGAGGGGCCGCCGCCGGCCAGGACCTCGACCGACTCGCGGATCTCCAGGGCGTTGCCGGCGGTGAGGCCGAGCGGGGTGGACATGTCGGTGAGCAGGGCGACCGTCTTGACGCCGCTGTCCGTGCCCAGGCCCACCATGGTGCGGGCCAGCTCGCGGGCGTCCTCGATGTTCTTCATGAAGGCGCCGGTGCCGACCTTCACGTCCAGGACGAGCGAGCCGGTGCCCTCGGCGATCTTCTTGGACATGATCGAGGAGGCGATGAGCGGGATCGCCTCGACGGTGCCGGTCACGTCGCGCAGCGCGTAGAGCTTCTTGTCGGCCGGGGCCAGGCCGTCGCCGGCCGCGCAGATGACGGCGCCGGTGGTGTCCAGGACGTGCAGCATCTCCTCGTTGGAGAGCAGGGCGCGCCAGCCGGGGATGGACTCCAGCTTGTCCAGGGTGCCGCCGGTGTGGCCGAGGCCGCGGCCCGAGAGCTGCGGTACGGCCGCGCCGCAGGCGGCGACGAGCGGGGCCAGCGGCAGGGTGATCTTGTCGCCGACGCCGCCGGTGGAGTGCTTGTCCGCGGTCGGGCGGGAGAGGGAGTCGAAGTTCATCCGCTCGCCGCTGGCGATCATCGCGGCGGTCCAGCGGGCGATCTCGGTGCGGTTCATGCCGTTGAGCAGGATGGCCATCGCCAGCGCCGACATCTGCTCGTCGGCGACCACGCCGCGCGTGTACGCGTCGATGACCCAGTCGATCTGCTCGGGGCTCAGTTCACCGCGGTCGCGCTTGGTGCGGATGACGGAGATGACGTCCATGGAAGTGCTTCCTTCTACGCGCATAGAGAGAGGAGAGGGAGATGAGGGGAAAGGACGGCGGCCCCCCGCCCGGCAGGGCGGAGGGCCGTCGCCGCGGCTATCTCAGGTGGTCCGGCCCGAAGGCCTGCGGCAGCATCGCGGAGAGCGGCAGCACGCCTTCCGGCGTCTCCACCAGGAGCTCGGCGCCGCCGAACTCGAAGAGGAGCTGGCGGCAGCGGCCGCAGGGGACGAGGATCTCGCCCTTGCCGTCCACGCACGTGAAGTGCGTGAGGCGGCCGCCGCCCGTGGCCTGGAGGGAGGAGACCAGCCCGCATTCGGCGCACAGGCCGAGCCCGTAGCTGGCGTTCTCCACGTTGCAGCCGACGACGGTGCGGCCGTCGTCGACCAGCGCCGCGACGCCGACCGGGAAGCCCGAGTACGGGGCGTACGCCCGGGACATCGCCTCCCGGGCGGCCTCGCGCAGGGCGTCCCAGTCGGGAGCGGCCGTCACTTGCCCTGGCCCTTGCGGTACGGCATGCCGTCCGCCTTCGGCATGCGCAGGCGCTGCGCGGACAGCGCGAGCACCAGCAGCGTGGTCAGGTACGGGGCGGCGTCCACGAACTGGCTGGGCACCTGGTCGGTCAGCGCGTACCAGAGGAAGAGCAGCACGGCGAAGACCGCCGAGACGCCCGCCGGGACGTAGCGCTTCTTGTACAGCTGCCAGGCCACGACCAGGACGAGCAGGATCGCGATGAGCAGCAGCATCGCGTGGACGTTCTCGGCGCCGCCGCGCAGCTTGAGGCTGTCGGTGAAGCCGAAGAGGCCGGCGCCCAGCGCCATGCCGCCGGGCATCCAGTTGCCGAAGATCATCGCGGCGAGGCCGATGTAGCCGCGGCCGCCGGTCTGGCCCTCCTGGTAGATCGGGCTGGCCACGATCGACAGGAACGCGCCGCCCAGGCCCGCGAGGGCGCCCGAGACGATCACGGCGATGTACTTGTACTTGTAGACGTTGACGCCGAGGGATTCGGCGGCGACGGGGTTCTCGCCGCAGGAGCGCAGCCGCAGGCCGAAGGTGGTGCGCCACAGCACCCACCAGGTGCCGGGGATCAGCAGCAGCGCCACGACGGTCAGCAGCGACAGGCCGGTGACCAGGCCGCCGACGAGGCCCGCGAGGTCGGAGACGAAGAACCAGTGCTTGCCCTGGAGGGTGGCCATCCAGTCCGAGAGCCCCGGCACGGTGATCTCGTAGATCGGCTCGACGCGCGGGGACTGCTTGGAGGAGCCGCCCGGCGCCTCGGCGAACGTGAAGTTCGACAGGTACTGGGTGAAGCCCAGCGCCAGGATGTTGATGGCCACACCGGAGACGATGTGGTTCACGTTGAAGGTGACCGTGATGATCGCGTGCAGCAGGCCGCCGATGGCGCCGCCGATCAGGCCGGCGATCACGCCGGTCCACGGGCCCCACTGGTAGCCGGCCCAGGCACCGAACCAGGTGCCGAGGATCATCATGCCCTCGAGGCCGATGTTGACGACGCCCGCGCGCTCGGCCCACAGGCCGCCGAGGCCGGCGAGGCCGATCGGGACGGCGAGGGAGAGCGCGCCGGAGACCTGGCCGATGGAGGTCAGGTCGTCCGCGCCGCTGATCACGCGGACCAGCGAGACGAGCGCGAGGCCGCCCGCGATGATCAGCATGATCCAGGGGAGGGTGAGCTTGGTGCGTCCGCCCTGCTTCTTGGGCGCGGCGCTGGTCGCGGAAACGGTGCTGGTGCTCACGCCGAGACCTCCTTCTCGGTCGTGATGGCGTGGCCCGCGGCCAGCTCCTCGCCGACCTTCTGCTGCTGGCGTCGGATCCCGTAACGGCGGACGAGCTCGTAGGAGACGACGACCGCGATCACGATCAGGCCCTTCATGATCGTGCCGATCTCCTTCGCGTACCCGGCCGTGTCGAGCGAGGCCGAGGCCTTGTCGATGAAGGCCATCAGGAACGCGGCGAAGAAGATGCCGACCGGGTGGTTGCGGCCGAGCAGCGCGATGGTGATGCCGGTGAAACCGACACCGACCGGGAAGGACAGGCTGTACGTGTGGCTCTCGCCCAGCAGCACCGGCATGCCGGCGAGGCCGGCGACGGCGCCGGAGATGAGCATCGAGGTGATGATCATCTTCTTGGCGTCCACACCGGAGGCCTGCGCGGCGGACTCGCTGGCGCCGGTGGCGCGCAGGTCGAAGCCGAAGCGGGTGCGGCCCAGGACGAACCAGTAGACGATGCCCAGCGCGAAGGCGATGAAGGTGAAGCCGTAGATCTCCAGGCCGTCGCCGAGGGAGATCGCCGGGAACCAGCCCGACTTCGCGATCTCGCCGGTGGTCAGGTCGTTGGAGCCCTGGGGCTGGACGCCGAGGTTCTTCGGCAGGATCAGCCAGGCGATCAGGCTGGTGGCGATGGCGTTCAGCATGATCGTGGAGACGACCTCGCTGACTCCGCGCTTGGCCTTCAGGATGCCCGCGATGCCGGCCCAGGAGGCACCGACCAGCATGGCGACGACCACGATCAGCAGGATGTGCAGCGGGCCGGGCAGCGAGACCGCCGCGCCGACGACCGCCGACAGCATCGCCGCGAGGCGGTACTGGCCGTCGACGCCGATGTTGAAGAGGTTCATCCGGAAGCCGACGGCCACGGCCAGGGCCGCCAGGTAGTACGTACCGGCCTGGTTGACGATGAGGACCTGGACGTCCTCGTAGCCCGCGTTCTCCACCATGATCCGCAGCGGTTCGATCGGGTCCACACCCGTCGCCGCCAGGACCACCATGGTCAGCAGGAAGGCGGTGACCAGCGCGAGCGCGGGCCCGGCGAAGCCGAGGAGCAGCCGGTCCTTGTCGAGTTTCTTCATCGGGCCTCGTCCTCCGGGGAGTCGGTACGGACATCCGTGCCGGCGGCGGAGTGGTTGTCGGTGGCGTCCGTGGCGTCGAGGTGTCCGGATGCGGCGCCCGTCATGGCGGTGCCGAGTTCCTCGGGGGTCACGGTCGCGGGGTCGGCGTCCGCGACCAGGCGGCCGCGGTAGATCACGCGCAGGGTGTCGGACAGGCCGATGAGCTCGTCCAGGTCGGCGGAGATCAGCAGGACCGCCAGGCCTTCGCGGCGGGCCTCGCGGATCGCGTCCCAGATCTGCGCCTGCGCACCGACGTCCACACCGCGGGTGGGGTGGGCGGCGATGAGGAACTTCGGGTTGTGGCTCATCTCGCGGCCGACGATCAGCTTCTGCTGGTTGCCGCCGGAGAGCGAGGCCGCGGTGACCTCGATGCCGGGCGTGCGGACGTCGTACTCGCGCACGATCCGCTCGGTGTCCTTGCGGGCGGCCTTCGGGTCGATGATGCCGCGCTTGGAGTTGGGGGCCTCGGTGACGTGGCCGAGGATGCGGTTCTCCCAGAGGGAGGACTCCAGCAGCAGACCGTGCCGGTGGCGGTCCTCGGGGATGTAGCCGATGCCGCCCTCGCGGCGCTTGCGCACCGGGGACTTGGTGATGTCCTTGCCGTCGAGGGTGATGACGCCCGCGTCGGGGCTCAGCATGCCCATGAGGGCCTCGATGAGCTCGGTCTGGCCGTTGCCCTCGACGCCCGCGATGCCGAGGATCTCGCCCTTGTGGATCGTGAAGCTGATCCCGTCGAGCAGCAGGCGGCCGGCGACCGGGGCCTCGCGCAGGTTGGCGTCCGGCAGGCCCGGGGTGCGGGCGGTGTCCTCGGTGACGACGGGCACGCCGCCCTCGGCGACGGTCAGCCGCTCGACCTGGAGCATCGGGACGGTGGTCACCGTGGACTCGCGGGTCTCCGGCGAGGGCAGCTCGGAGCCGACCATCAGCTCGGCGAGCTGCTTGGGCGTGGTGGTGCGCGGGTCGGCGGTGCCGACCGTGGTGCCGCGCCGGATGACCGTGATGTCGTCGGCGACCTTCAGGACCTCGCCCAGCTTGTGCGAGATGAAGATGACGGTCAGGCCCTCGGACTTGAGCTCGCGCAGGTTGTCGAAGAGCGCGTCGACCTCCTGCGGCACGAGCACCGCGGTCGGCTCGTCGAGGATGAGGATCTTCGCGCCGCGGTAGAGGACCTTGAGGATCTCCACGCGCTGGCGGTCGGCGACACCGAGGTCCTCGACGAGGGCGTCGGGGCGGACGCCCAGGCCGTACGCGTCGGAGATCTCCCTGATCTTCTTGCGGGCCTTCGCGCCGATGCCGTACAGCTTCTCGCCGCCCAGGACGACGTTCTCCAGGACGGTGAGGTTGTCGGCGAGCATGAAGTGCTGGTGCACCATGCCGATGCCGCGGGCGATGGCGTCGCCGGGGCTGCTGAAGGAGACCTGCTCCCCGTCGATCGCGATGGTGCCCTCGTCCGGCTTCTGCATGCCGTAGAGGATCTTCATCAGCGTCGACTTGCCGGCGCCGTTCTCGCCGACGAGGGCATGGACCGTGCCCTTGCGGACGGTGATCGCGATGTCCTTGTTGGCGACGACGCCGGGGAAGCGCTTGGTGATGCCGTGCAGTTCTACGGCGGGGGGCGGGCTGGACGCGTTGATGACGCACTCTCCTTGGCGCGGAAGGAGCTGAAGGCAGGGAGGGGACAGGGCGGGGGGAGAAAGTATCGCGTCCACGATGCTTCTACGCGCGTAGCACTGTCGGAAGTGAAAACTTGCGGCCACCCGGCCACAAGATCACATGAAACCACGTGACACGGGCCGGGGCCCGGGAGCGATGGAGACCGCTTCCCGGACCCCGGGTTCACGCGTGATGCGGGCCGGACGACGCCTTACGGCGTGGTCTTGACCGTGATCTTCTTGGCGATGATGTCGGCCTTGGCCTTGTCGACCGCGGCGACGAGGTCGGTCATCTCCTTGTACTTCGGGTTGGAGTCGGCCAGGCCGACGCCGTCCTTGTCCAGGCCGTAGCGGACCTCGCCGGACTCGGGCTTGCCGTCCTTGACCGACTTGATCAGGTCGTACACCGAGTCGGAGACGTCCTTGGTGACCGAGGTCAGGATGAAGTCCTTGTACTTGGCCAGACCGGCCTGGTTGTACTGGTCCGAGTCGACGCCGATGGACCACTTGCCCTTGCCGGAGGCGGCCTCGATGGCACCCGAGCCGGCCAGACCGGCGGCCGAGTAGATCACGTCGGCGCCCTTGTCGAGCTGGCCCTCGGCCGCGGCCTTGCCCAGGTCGGGCTTGGCGAAGCCGTCGAAGTTCGGCGGCTGGGTCAGGTACTGGGTGAGCACCTTGGCGTTCGGGTTGGTGTCCTTGACGCCCTGGGTGAAGCCCGCCTCGAACTTCTTGATCAGCGGAACCTCGACACCGCCGATGAAGCCGACCGTGCCGGTCTTGGACGCCTTGGCGGCGGCGACGCCGGCCAGGTAGGAGCCCTGCTCCTCGTTGAAGACGAGGTTGGCGATGTTCTTCGCCTGCACCGAGGTGTCGTCGATGATGCCGAACGTGGTGTTCGGGAACTTCTCGGCGACCTTCTTGATGGCCGGGGCGTAGGCGAAGCCGACGCCGATGACCGGGTTGTTGCCCTTGCGGGCCAGCTCGGTGAGGCGCTGGACCTTGTCGGCCTCGCCCTCGCCGTCGGTGGGCTCCGCCTGGGCGCCCTTGATCTTCAGGTCCGTCTCGGCCTTGTGCAGGCCTTCGTAGGCGGCATCGTTGAACGACTGGTCGCCGCGGCCACCGATGTCGTACGCGATGGCGGCGGA
This sequence comes from Streptomyces sp. NPDC002104, assembly GCF_053593795.1. Lineage (NCBI taxonomy): Bacteria > Bacillati > Actinomycetota > Actinomycetes > Kitasatosporales > Streptomycetaceae > Streptomyces > Streptomyces sp. NPDC002104. Next base: position 109,919 of record NZ_JBSFDF010000013.1, read on the forward strand.
ACCCTCCGAAGAGGAGGAGGCGGACGAGGACGAGTCCGAGGACTTCTTACCGCCACAGGCGGTGGCCGAGAGGGCCAGCGCCGCGGACGCGATGCCCACGGTGGCGATCCTGGTGATCCGGCGCAAGGGGAGGCTCCTTCAAAACCTGACCGAAGCGCCACGACCGGCGCTGGTTTCGCCGCGATCGTAACGCGCGTAGATGTCAGTTAAAGGCCCGTTCATGAGTCGTTATCGGATCGTCGTGAATCAGACAGTGACCGATCCGTGACTGCCGACGCGTCCGCCCCATGTGTACCAAGGGCCGGACGCGTCCGCCGGATCGATCGCCGATTGTGTAAAGAACTCCCTACCCCGCGGAGCCCGCGAGCCGGGCGCGCCGCCCTTCGCGCTGGTCGGCGGGGCGCCCGTCGAGCAGGGCCGCGGCCGTGAAGAACTCCACGCCGACCCCGATCGCGGTCTCGTCCACGTCGAAGTCGCCCCGGTGCAGATCCCGCTTCGCGGTGTCCCCGGGCGTACGGACGCCCAGGCGCGCCATGGCTCCGGGGACGTGCTCCAGGTACCAGGAGAAGTCCTCGCCGCCCAGGCTCTGCTCGGTGTCCTCGACCGAGTCCGCCCCGCGGCGGGCGCCCATGGCCTCGCGCAGCAGCTCGGTGACCACCGGATCGTTGACGACCGGGGGGACTCCGCGCACGTAGGTGATCTCCGACTTGGCGCGGTGCATCGAGGCGATCTCGTCGATGATCGCGTGGATCTGGTCCGGGGCCTCGTGCCAGGAGTTCAGATCGAGGCACCGAACGGTTCCGGACAGCTCCGCGTGCATCGGGATGACGTTGCAGGCGTGCCCCGCCTCGATCCGGCCCCAGGTCACCGACATGCCCGAGCGGGCGTCCATCCGCTTGGTCAGCAGGGCCGGCAGGTCGAGGGCGAGCCGGGCGGCCGCCGTCACCAGGTCGGTGGTCAGGTGCGGACGGGCGGTGTGCCCGCCGGGGCCTTCGAGGGCGACCTCCAGCCGGTCGCAGGCCGAGGTGATGGCCCCGGTGCGCAGGCCGATCCGGCCGGCGTCGACCCGGGGGTCGCAGTGCAGGGCGATGATCTTGCCGACGCCGTCCAGCACCCCGGAGTCGATGGCCTCGGTGGCGCCGCCCGGCAGCACCTCCTCGGCGGGCTGGAAGAGCAGCCGCACCGGCCGGGGCAGCTCGCCCTTGCGGTCGAGCTCGGCGAGGACGAGGCCGGCGCCGAGCACCACGGCGGTGTGCACGTCGTGGCCGCAGGCGTGGGCGCGGTCCGGGACGGTCGAGCGGTACGGGACGTGCGTCTTGGCGTCCGGGATGGGCAGGGCGTCGATGTCCGCGCGCAGGGCCAGCATGGGACGTACGCCGTCCCAGGTGCCGACGTCACAGATGAGCCCGGTGCCCGACTTCAGCACCCTCGGGCGCAGGCCGGCCTTCTCCAGCCGGGCCTTGATCGCCGCCGTGGTGCGGAACTCCTGGTGTCCTAGCTCGGGATGCATGTGCAAGTCCCGGCGGAAGGCGATCAGTTCGGCGCGCAGGTGGTCCGGAAGCTTGCCGGGCAGCTCGGGCCGGTCGGGCGCGGCGGGCTGGGCGGTCTGGGACTCGCGGGACATCAACTGGTTCACCCGTTCAAGGGTAGGCGCACCCATGGGTCAACTGGCTGGAGATCACCAAAAGTTCATGCCGTTAGGGGAAAGAAACCCGGCCTCTGGACGCATGACCGGATGGAGGCGCGGGTAAACTCGCGCGCTCATTCATGCACTCATCCGGCCGCCGAAGCCGTCTGAGCAGGAAGTCTGTGCACATCACGGGCGGTGTCGGTGACTCCGGCGAGGAAACCGCGGGCCCGCTCCGAGGCCGACGGGGTCAGCCAGCTCGGATCGACATCGCATACGGCCACGGTCACTCCGGTGCCGATCAGCGCGTAGGGCAGGGTGTGGACGACCGTGGAGGGGAAGCTGACGATCGTCCGGCCGACCGGACCGCGCCGGGCGATCAGCTCCAGCGGCAGGTCCGGACGTACGATCTCCAGCCCGGTCGCCTCGCTCAGCAGGCGCAGCTTCTCCGGGGACTCCCGGCGGTGGGCGAAGTAGCGGGTGGCCCCGTGTTCCAGGGTCAGGGCGCGCACCGCCTCCAGGTAGCGGTCCGGGTCGACCACGCCGGTCTCCACCAGCGAGGTCCCGACCAGGTCGGTGCCCTTGGTCAGCAGGGGCGGGCCGAACCGGGCCCGGGTCCAGGCGAAGTCGTTGAGCCGTACGGTCATCCCGCCGTGCGCGGTGACCGGCATCGAGCTGAACACCTCGACGCGCCGGCCCCCGGGGCCCGGGGTGAAGCGGCGCCGGGCCGTCGCGGAGACCGGCGCGTACGCCAGCTCGCGCAGCCGGCCCGGAAGGCCTCCGCCGCCGACCCGGTGCCAGCGCACGAGGCGCTCGCCGCGGGCCGTCTGGGCGACGAACTCCATGGTCGCGGTGCCGTCGTCGACCACGACGAGCTCCTCGGCCCGGACGAGCGTGAGCAGGAGCTGTACGTAGCGGGAGAACGGATCCCCTATCACCACCCGCTCGGCCGCCCGCACCTCGCGCCCGAGCGCGGCCAGCGCCTTGAGCGGCGCGAACCGGCCGCCGCGGGCCTCCTGCCACCGCACCTCGTGCCCCTCGTCGCGGGCCAGCCCCGCCATCCGGCGCAGCTGCCCCCGGGACATGGGGTCGGTGGGCGGGAGCACCACGATCCGCAGGCCCGCCGCGGCCCCCGCCCCGGCGGCCCCCGCCGGCCCGGGCGCCTTGCCGCCGCCGCGGGCCGGCTGGGGCGGAACGACTCCGAGGAGCCGGCCGGCGCCCTGGGCGTGCGCCCACTCCAGGACGTTGAGGAGCTGGACCGGGCTTTCGACGAAGGCCAGGGTCGGTGCGGGGGCTGAGCGGGTCACCAGGTACTCCTCGTCGGAGGGTGGAGGGGAACGGTGCGGCCACGGCAGGCGTACCGCCGGACGGAGTCCGGCGCGGCGCCCCGAAGCCCGTGGGGCCCGCCGGGGCCGAGCGGCGCGAGGGGCGCGAGGGGCGCGAGGGGCGCGGGAAGGATCAGACCGAGGCGAGCTCGCCCTGGACGCGGCGGAGCTTCTTCATCGGGCCGAGCTCGGAGTCGTAGACCCGCTTGATGCCGTCGCCGAGCGCGGTCTCGATGGTGCGGATGTCGCGGACCAGGCGGGTCAGGCCGCCCGGCTCGACGGAGGCGGCCTGGTCGGAGCCCCACATCGCGCGGTCGAGGGTGATGTGGCGCTCGACGAAGGTGGCGCCCAGGGCGACGGCGGCCAGGGTGGTCTGCAGGCCCGTCTCGTGGCCGGAGTAGCCGATCGGGACGTTCGGGTACTCCTCCTGGAGGGTGTTGATCACCCGCAGGTTGAGCTCCTCGGCCTTGGCCGGGTACGTGGACGTGGCGTGGCAGAGCAGGATGTTGTCGCTGCCGAGCACCTCCACCGCGTGCCGGATCTGCTTCGGGGTGGACATGCCGGTGGACAGGACGACGGTGCGGCCGGTGGCGCGCAGGGCGCGCAGCAGTTCGTCGTCGGTCAGCGAGGCGGAGGCGACCTTGTGGGCGGGGACGTCGAACTTCTCCAGGAAGGCGACGGCCTCGGTGTCCCACGGGGAGGCGAACCAGTCGATGCCGCGCTTGGCGCAGTGCTCGTCGATGGCGCGGTACTCCTCCTCGCCGAACTCCACGCGGTGGCGGTAGTCGATGTAGGTCATCCGGCCCCAGGGGGTGTCGCGCTCGATGTCCCACTGGTCGCGGGGGGTGCAGATCTCGGGGGTGCGCTTCTGGAACTTCACGGCGTCGCAGCCGGCTTCGGCGGCGGCGTCGATGAGGGCGAGGGCGTTGCCGAGCTCGCCGTTGTGGTTGATGCCGATCTCGCCGACGACGTAGACGGGGTGGCCGGGGCCGGCGGGACGGGAGCCGAAGGTCCGGAGGCGGGGGGTGGGGGGGAGCGTCATGGCAGGGCTGTCCTTCGGAGCGTGGGGTGTACGAGTACGGGCGGGTGCGGGCAGGGGTGCCGGCACCGGGGTGTGGACCGGGGTGTGGACCGGGGTGTGGACCGAGGTGAGGAGGGGCGGGGCGGCCGGGGTGGCCGCGGGGGCGAGTACGGGGACCAGGGCGCGGGCCCGGGCCAGGTCGTGGGGGTCGTCGATCTCCAGCACCCGTGCCGGATCGGTGGCGACCGGGACGGTCCGCCCGAAGAAGCGGTGGCGGGCGGTCCGGAATCCGGCGGCGTCCATGGCGTAGGCGGCGCCGGTCTCCAGGAGGTCCTGGGGGCGGTCCTGGCGGCGGGGGCGGTACGCGATGTCGTGGTTGACCCCGCTCCCGGACCCGTCGGGGGCCGCCCGCCAGAGGAAGCCGTGGAAGGGGGCCGCGGTGAGCGCGGAGTCGGCGGCGCCCGACGCGACGGCGGCGGCGACGGACTCCACGTCGGAGGCGGTGACGAAGGGGCTGGTGCACTGGACGAGGAGGACCACGTCGACGGTGACGGAGTGCAGTTCCTCGAAGGAGTCGAGGGCGTGCAGCACGGCGGCCTCGCTGGTGGCGGTGTCCCCGGAGATCCCGGCGGGCCGCCGCAGCACCACGGCCCCGGCCTCTCGGGCGGCCTCCCCGATGGCGGCGGAGTCGGTGGACACCAGCACATCGGTGACGGTCGCGGCGCCCAGGCAGGCGCGGACGGCACGGACCACGAGCGGCATCCCGCCGACGTCGGCCAGGTTCTTCCCGGGCACGCCCTTGGACCCCCCGCGTGCCGGGATCACGGCGAGCACCCTGGGCACGGCGCGGGCCTCGCGGAGGGACCCCGCGGTGGCCGGGGCGGGGACGGCGGCGGTGACTGCGGCGGTGACGGCGGCCGTGGCCTCGGGAACGGCGGGGGCAGCGGCACGCGTGGCGGCGGCGCGGGTGGCCGCCGCGCGCGTGGCGGCGGCGCGCGCCACGGCGGCGCGGGTGACGGCTCCGGCCGGGCGGGGGCTCACAGCTCCCCCAGGCGGCGGATCACCGGCGCGACGCGCTGGACGCCGTGGCGGTAGGCGCCCCGGGCAGCTTCGCGCAGGTGGGCGCGGAGCCGGCGGCGCAGCCGGGACTCCCCGGCCGCGGGCCGGGGCGCACCGGGCAGCGGGTGCCCGTCGGGGCCGAGATGGTGCCGGGCCAGGATCCCCGGCAGGTAGCCCGGCGCGGTGTCCTGCGTGTAGTGGGGCGCCACGGCCGGGAGCGGCCGCCCGGCCAGCAGCTGCGTGAGCCGTGCCCGTGCGGCGGTGTGGGGGTCGTGGGCGCCGGAGGCTTCGGCCGGGCCGGCCTGCGGGGTGCCCACGCCCTGGGCCGCCAGCCAGTGCGGGTCGGCCTTGGGGAGCAGGCCCGCGTCGAGCTGGGTCCAGGAGGCCATGCAGCCGGAGCCCAGGAAGTGGTGGTTGCCGAGGATCTCGCGGACGCCGAGGTCGGTCAGCACGGCCGTCGGGATGCCCCGGTGGAGGGATTCCAGTGCCGCCGTGGAGGAGACGGTGACCAGCAGGTCCGTGGTGTCCAGGACCTCGCCCATGTTCCCGTACACCAGACGGCAGTTGGAGGGCAGGCCGCCGGGGAGCTGCTGGGCGAGGCGCTGGTACGGGAGCTCCTCCAGGTGCGTGGTGTGCTCCCCCGGCCGGCTGCGCAGTTTGATCAGCACCTCGCGCCCGGGGTGCAGCCGGGCGTGCTCCGCGGCGCGGCGCAGCAGGTACGTGCGGTCCGCGCGGTTGTCCGGGACGGAGGGCTGGACGGCGAAGACCACGCGGTGGGCCTCGCTCGACACGGGCTCGTACGTGTGGGCGTCGGCCGGTGCGAGGAAGGGCAGGGCGGTTTCCACGACGGCTCCGGCGTCGGCGCCGACCCCCTCGTACACGGCGCGGAACCGCTCGGCGTCGTGGCGGGAGTTGGCGAGGACGAGGTCGGCCCCGTGGCGCAGCAGCAGGCCGTCGGCGAGCTTCTCGTAGACGACTCCGACGTACCCCGTGACGAACACCGGCCGCGCGGCCGGCTCGGGCCACAGGGCCCGGGCTCCGTGCAGGACGGCCTGGACGGCGCCGCCGACCAGGGCGAGCACGACCACGTCGTACGCGGGGTCTCCGGTGGCGCCGGACTCGCCCCGCGGCGCGGAGAGTTCGGCGAGGAACTGCGCGCAGGTGACCTCGGTGAGCCGGTCCGCCCGGACCCCGACCTCGCCGAGCTGGCGCGCGGTGGGGGTGGCCCGGCCGCGCAGCAGGTATCCGGTCAGGTGGACGGCGTCCGGTTCCGCGGAAAGGCGGCGCGCGGTGAGCGCTCCCCATTTCCAGCGGGTGTCGGAATCGGCGAGTACGGCCACACGGAGGGCGGGCGGAGGAGCCTCGCGGTTGCTTGCTGGCACCCGGCAGAAGTTATTCCGGCTTTTCGGTGATCGGCCCAACGAACGCACAACAGCGGGTTAACAACCCGCCGACTCCGTGCGAAAGCGCCCGGGTTAACTTCCCCGCCGTGCGTCGTTCACGTGGAATCCGCGTGCGGGCCACGGTGAATGACGAGCGGCGCCCTAATGTCTCGAACGTGCTCAAGCTCTCTGTTGTCGTGCCGTTCTTCAACGTGCAGACGTATGCGCCGGATGCCCTGAAAAGCCTCGAACTCAATGCCCGGGAAGATTTCGAGTTCCTGCTCGTCGACGACCGTTCGACGGACGGGACCCCGGCGCTCCTGGAGCGGGCGGCCCGCGAGCTGCCCGGGGCCGTGCACCTCAGACACGAGCACAACGGCGGTCTGGCCACGGCCCGGAACACCGGTCTGGACGCGGCCCGCGGGGAGTACATCGCCTTCATGGACGGGGACGACTGGCTGGCGCCGGGCCACCTGGCCCGGACCCTGGCCGCCATCGAGGCCCTGGGCTGCGACTTCGTCCGCACCGATCACGTGCAGTGCACGGACAGGACCCGCGTGGTCCAGCGCGTCCCCTACGGGCCGGAGGCGGTGGTGGCCGATCCGCGCAGCGGGATCCTGCCCGTCTCCCGCGCGACCTCGGTGGACTATCCGTACGCCTGGGCGGGGATGTACCACCGGCGGCTGCTGGACCGCGGCCTACTGCACTTCACGGACGGCCTGCGGACCGCGGAGGACCGGCCGTGGATCTGGCGGCTGCACCGGGAGGCGGAGTCCTTCGCCCCGGTGGGCCTGCCCGGAATCTTCTACCGCCGCGGGGTTTCCACCTCGCTGACACAAATCGGCGACGAGCGTCAGCTCGATTTCATTCGGGCATTCGATCAGGTGCTGACGGAAACGGCCGCCGACCGGGATTCCGATCTTCTCCTCCCGAAGGCCGTCCGAACATACTGCGCAATTATCGCGCACCATGTCGGGTCCATCGAAAGGTTCGAACCAGCCGTGGCCAGAAAACTCCGCTCGATGAGCACGGCCGCACTCGGCAGAATGCCCCGGCAGGTCCTGGACCAGACCCTGGACTCGATGGACCCCGACCGGGCGGCCCTGCTGCGCCGGCTCCGCAAGCGCTCCACGGCCGGATCCGCTCCCGCCGCGCCCGCCGCGCCCGCCGGGGTGACGGCGTGAACGTCACCCAGATCTTCATGGCCTCCACCCTCTACGGAACGGCCACCCTCGCCGCCGCCCTCGACGCGGACCTCTTCCCGCCCGCCGGCCGCCGGATCCTGCTGACCAGCAACCACTCCGTCACCGCCGAGATCAGCCCCGCCCTGGCCGCCGCGCCCGGCTTCGCCACGCTGAGCACCCGCTTCGACGAGGTCCTCGACTGGAACGCCGTCATCGCCCCGCTGCACCCCAGCACCTGGAGCCCGCGCCCCGAGGACGTCCCGCTGTGGGAGCGCCAGTTGCGCTCCTCCTGGGGTCTGGGCACCGACCGCGTCGAGCTGATCGTGGAATCGCTCCAGGTCCCGCCGGCCCAGAGCCTGTGCCGGCTCTTCCCCGGGGCCGCCATGGAGGTCTACGCCGACGGGCTGATGAGCTACGGTCCCACCCGTCACCGCCTCGACCCCGGGCTCGGGATGCGCGTACGGCGGGTGCTGCACCTGGACCTCGTACCGGGTCTGGAGCCGCTGCTGCTGACCGAGTTCGGCGTACGCGCCGAGGCGATCCCGGCCGCCGCCTTCCTCAAGGTCATCGGCGAGCTCGAAGGAGCGGTGGAGGCGCCGGCGCAGAGCGCCGGAGCGGGTTCCGAAGCCCCCGCGCTGCTGCTGGGCCAGTACCTCTCCGCCCTCGACCTGGTGCCGGCCGCCGAGGAGGAGGAGCTGCACGCGGAGATGGTCCGGGGCGCGCACGCGCTGGGCCACCGCGAGCTGGTCTTCAAACCGCACCCCAGCGCCCCCGCCGCCTACGCGCGCCGGGCGCAGGAGGAGGCCGGGCGGCTCGGCGTCCGGCTCACCGTGCTGGACACCCCGGTGCTCGCCGAGACCCTCTACGAGCGGCTGCGCCCGGCGCTGGTCGTCGGCTGCTTCTCCACGGGACTGCTGACCGCCGCCACCCTGTACGGGCTCCCGGTGGCCCGGACCGGCACGGGGGCCGTCCTCGCGCGGCTGTCCCCGTACCCGAACAGCAACCGGATCCCGCTCGTGCTGGCCGACGCCCTGCTGCCCGACCTCGCGGATCCCGCGGCCGTACGCTCCTGGACCCCGCCGGGGCCCGAACGGGCGGCCGGGCTGGCCGGTCTGATCACGGCGGTGGGCTTCACCATGCAGCCCAAGATCCTCGCGGAGCGCCGTGCGGAGGCCGAGAGCTGGCTGGCCGCGCACCTGACCCCGGACACCTGGCGCTACGTCACCCGCCGCCGGCTGACCACCCTGGGCCTGCCGGGCGGCATCCCGGCGCAGCTGTCCTTCCTGCCCCGCAGCCGCGCCGCGCGCCGGGTCGCCCGGTTGCTGCGCAGGGCGGTCCGCTGACCGGCCGGGTCCGCCGGGTCAGCTGACGGCGAGCTTGGCGGCGAAGCCGAGGAACAGCACGCCCGCCGCCGAGCTGGCCCCGGCGGCGAGCCGCTTGCGGCGCCGGAAGGCGGCCGCCAGGCGGTTGCCGCCGAAGATCAGCGTGGTCAGGTAGAGGAAGCTGCCGATCTGCATCAGGGTGCCCAGCAGCAGGAACGACAGCGCCGGGTAGGCGTAGGACGAGTCCACGAACTGCACGAAGAAGGACATCAGGAAGAGGATGGCCTTCGGGTTGAACACGCTGATCAGCAGCGCCCGCCGGTAGGGCCGCTCCGTCTCGCCGGCCTTCACCCCGGCGGCCGCGGCGGCAGCCTCGGGGGCGCTCTCGCCGGCCGCGTCCGCTCCGGCGCGCTCGCGGCGGGTGCGCCACATGGTCCACGCGCCGCGCAGCATGCCGACGGCGAGCCAGGTCAGGTATCCGGCGCCGAGCAGTTTGACGACGCCGAACACGATGGGGCTGGTCTGCAGCAGCGCTCCGGCGCCGACCGCGGCCAGGGTCATGAGCAGGGCGTCCCCGGTGAACACGCCGGCGGCGGCCCGGTATCCCTGGCGGACGTCGCCGCGCGCGGCGACGGAGAGCACGTAGAGCGAGTTCGGCCCCGGCAGCAGAATGATCAGCACCAGGCCGGCGACGTAGGTCGGAAGATCTGTGACACCCAGCATGTGCAGGAGTGTCCCATGGGGACACACCTGTCGCGCCACCGCATTTCACGGATCGGGACCAAACCGGAATCAGCCACGCTCACCAGCCGGAATCAGCCGGCACATGGGTCCCCCACACCTCCCTGAGCGCCCCGCACACCTCCCCCACCGTGGCCCGGGCCCGCAGCGCCTCCCGCATCGGGTAGAGCACGTTCTCCGTGCCCGCCGCCGCCTCCCGCAGCGCCGCGAGCGCCTCGTCCACGGCCGCCCCGTCGCGGGTCGCCCGCAGCGCGGCCAGGGAGGCCCGCTGCCGGTCCTCGATCGCCGGATCCACCCGCAGCGGCTCGTACGGCTCCTCCTCGTCCAGCGCGAAGCGGTTGACCCCGACCACCACGCGCTCGCCGCTCTCGGTCTCCCGGGCGATCCGGTACGCGTTCCGCTCGATCTCCTCCTTCTGGAAGCCCGCCTCGATCGCGGCCACCGCCCCGCCCATCGCCTCGACCCGCGCCATCAGGTCCAGCGCCGCCGCCTCCACCTCGTCCGTCATCCGCTCCACCGCGTAGGACCCCGCGAAGGGGTCGACGGTGTGCGGCACGTCCGTCTCGTACGCCAGCACCTGCTGGGTCCGCAGCGCGAGGCGGGCCGACTTCTCGGTGGGCAGCGCGATCGCCTCGTCGAAGGAGTTGGTGTGCAGCGACTGGGTGCCGCCCAGCACGGCGGCCAGGCCCTGCACGGCGACCCGTACGAGATTGAGCTCGGGCTGCTGCGCCGTCAGCTGCACCCCGGCGGTCTGGGTGTGGAAGCGCAGCATCAGGGACTTGGGGTCCCGGGCCCCGAACTCCTCGCGCATGACGCGGGCCCAGATCCGCCGGGCCGCGCGGAACTTCGCGACCTCCTCCAGCAGCGTGGTGCGGGCCACGAAGAAGAAGGACAGCCGGGGCGCGAACGCGTCGACCTCCATCCCGGCGGCCAGCGCGGTCCGTACGTAGGCGATCGCGTCGGCCAGCGTGAAGGCGATCTCCTGCGCGGGCGAGGCCCCGGCCTCGGCCATGTGGTAGCCGGAGACGGAGATGGTGTTCCACTTCGGGAGCTCGTCCCGGCAGTAGCGGAACACGTCGGCCGTCAACCTCAGGGAGGGGCCGGGCGGGAAGATGTAGGTCCCCCGTGCGACGTACTCCTTCAGCACGTCGTTCTGGACCGTTCCGGTCAGCAGGCCGGGCTCGATCCCCTGCTCCTCGGCGACCAGTTGGTAGAGCAGGAGCAGCGGCGCGGCCGGTGCGTTGATCGTCATCGAGGTGGAGACCCGGTCGAGCGGGATCCCGTCGAACAGCACCCGCATGTCCTCGACCGAATCGATCGCGACCCCCACCTTCCCGACCTCGCCGTGCGCGAGCGGGGCATCGGAGTCGTGACCCATCTGAGTGGGCAGGTCGAAGGCCACGGACAGCCCGGCGGCGCCGCCCGCGATGAGCTGCCGGTAGCGGGCGTTGGACTCGGCGGCGGTCCCGAAACCGGCGTACTGGCGCATGGTCCAGGGCCGCCCCGTGTACATGGTCGGGTGGACGCCCCGGGTGTACGGGTACTCCCCCGGCTCCCCCAGCTCGGTCCCGGGATCCCAGCCGGCGAGGTCGCCCGGGCGGTAGACGGGCGCGATCGGGATCCCGCTCTCGGTGTGCCGCTCGTGCCGCTCGTGCCGCTCCATGCGCTGCGCTCCTTGCGTGGATCCGAGGGGCCCGGGGCTGATAAAACGTCCCCGCGGCCACCGCTCTGCGACCGTTCCGCGACCGCTGGTCACAATGGCGCAACATCACGGCCGTCCCTGCAACTGACCACGCCCACGTCGCATCACCTAGATACACACGTAGAAATCGGGGGACTGCAATGCACCGCCAGAAGGTAATAATCCGAGCACTCGGCCTGGCCACCGCCGTCGCACTTGCCGCGACCGCCTGCGGACCGCAGAAGACGGATGCCACGGGCTCCGGCTCTTCCGCTCCCGCATCGCCCACGGCGGTCGCCTCTCCCGACACCTCGCCGTCGACGGACGGAAAGCCGGGCGACGCCTCGCCGTCGGCGTCCGCCTCCCCGTCCTCGTCGCCGTCCTCGTCGCCCTCGCCCTCCGCCTCGCCCACGCCGACCGTGAAGCAGATCATGGCGAACGGCGACGACAGCGAGCTGGTCCGCGAACTGCAGGCCCGGCTGCGCCAGCTCAAGCTGATGTCGGTCGCCCCGACCGGCTTCTACGGTTCGAAGACCACCGCCGCCGTCAAGTCCTTCCAGTCGAGGAACGGCCTCACCGCCACCGGCGGCGTGGACGAGGCCACCTGGAAGAAGATCCAGAGCGCCACCAGGAAGCCGACCGAGGCCGAGCTGCGCCCGCCGACCGTCAACGAGCCCGACGCGCCCGACCCGCGCTGCATGACGGGCCGGGTGATGTGCATCAGCAAGGAGAGCCGCACCCTCGCCTGGATGATCGACGGGAAGATCGTCACCACGCTGGACGTGCGCTTCGGCTCGGAGAACACCCCGACCCGCGAGGGCGAGTTCAAGGTGGAGTGGAAGGCCAAGGACTGGGTTTCGACGCTCTACCACACGCCCATGCCGTACGCGATGTTCTTCAGCCGGGGCCAGGCCGTGCACTATTCGGCGGACTTCGCGGCCCGCGGTTACGCCGGCGCCTCGCACGGCTGCGTGAACGTCCGGGACAAGGCCAAGCTGGCGACGCTGTTCGACGCGGTGAAGGTCGGCGACAAGGTCGTCGTCTACTGGTGACCCGCGGGCGGCCGGCGGGGCGGCGTGCGATCCGGGCGGCATGCGATCCGGCCGGTGTCCGGTCCGGGCTTCGCCGGTCGGAAGTTGAGGGCGCGGGCGGGATCGGGGGAACGAATCCCGCCCGCGCCGGTTGCGCAGAGCCCAGGGGTACGGGGGGAACCCCGGCTCATGCGCGGCCGATGACCAGTCGGCTCGTTATGTACTGCGTCGCCGGTTCGAAAAGTGTTACAGGCGGGACGAGAACCGTTTCCGGCCAGTGTCCGATACCCGGTCCTCAGCGGCGCGGACCCGCGTCCGAGCGCCCCGGCGGAGCCGTCCCGGCCGGGACCAGACCCAGCGAGCGCGACGGGGAGTCCGGGTCCGAGTCGGATCCCCGGCCGGGCCCGGAGCCCGGCGCGGATCCCGGAGGCGAACCCGGTGTGGCCGCGCCCGATGTCCCGCCGGTGGTCAGGCCGAGCACGGCCTGGCAGTAGCGCGGGACCCGCAACAGCCCCTTGGCCAGGCGCACGAGCTTCTCGCGGCGGGCGTCGTCGAGCCGCCCCGCCCGAAAGTCCCGGCAGAGCTCCACCGCTCCGGTGCGGCCCTCCCGGTCCCGGCCCGAACCGCCCCCGGAGCCGCTCGACGCCTCGTCGGCGCCCTGGCGGGACCGGTCCCCCCGGCCGCCCTTGTCCCCGGCCGAGCCGTCCGGGGGCGGCTGCGTGCCGGTGTCGCCGTTCACTCCGGCGTCGCCGCCGGGTTCCGTCGTCGTACGCCCGTCCCCGTCCGGGGTGGTGCCCGGGCTCGGGATGCCGCCGCGGGGTTCGCCGCGCGGCGCGGTGGTGCGGGAGGGCGCGAGGGGTGTCGCGTAGCGGCCGTCCGACAGGGCCGCCGGGGAGGATCCGGCCGTCACGGAGACGGCGGGCAGCCCGCCGGCCGCGTGCCGGGCCGGCCGGTCCAGCAGTCCGGTGCCCGCGGCGGCGGCGAGGCCGCCCACGGCGACGCTCGCCACGGCGGCGGCCAGCGCGAAGCGGACCGGACGGCCTCGCCGGGAAACCCGTGCGTCCGGACCGGCGGGCGCGCCGAGCTCGACGACCGTGTCGGCGGAGCCGAACAGCGCGGTACCGGGATCCTGTGCCTGCTCCTGTGCCTGGAGTACCGAGCCGCGCGCACGGAAGGCGGCCACCGCGGCGGCCTCTCCGCGCAGTTCCCCCGGGAGCCCGCCCGGGGCCGCCGGGGGCGGATCGGCGAGTGCGCCGAGGTCGTCGAGGGCGGCGCGCAGCCGCTCGGCCCGGACCCGGGCGTGGTGCTCGGCGCCAGGTGCGGCCGGTTCTCCGCGCAGCAGCCCGTCCGCCGCGGCTCTGTCCAGCCACCTGTCGCGCTCGTCGGCCATCACATGTCCTTCTGCGTCCGCCAACGTGAATCCGTCACACCGGTTTGTTCTACGAGACCCGCGGCGCGGGCCCGCTGCGCCGGTACGGCGTCGAGGTCCCGTCCGCCCCCTGCGCCCCGTGCGCGACTCCCGTCATTATCGCCGAGGCCGCGCACCCGTCCGGAGCCGACGGCGAGCCCGCTTCCGGCGGCGGAGCCGCTCCCGGGGCCCCTCCCGGATCCGGTGCCGGAGCCGATGCCTGAATCGGGGTCGGAACCTGGGTCGAAGTCCTCGTCGGCGCCGAGCAGCTCGGCGAGTTTCTTCAGGCCCCGGTGCGCGGCGGTGCGCACCGCGCCGGGGCGCTTGCCCAGGGTCTCGGCCGCGCTCTTGGCGTCGAGGCCGACGACCACCCGCAGGACGACGGCCTCGGCCTGGTCCTGCGGGAGCTGGGCTATGAGTTCCATCGTGCGGCAGGTGGAAAGGGACTCCATGGCCTCGCCGGCGGTGTCGGACTCCGCGGCGTGGCCCGTCAGCTCGGTCTCGTCGCCGCCGACCGCGGGCCGGCGTCCGCGCATGCGGATGTGGTCGAGGGCGCGGTTGCGGGCGATCCGGGCGGCCCAGCCGCGGAAGCGGTCGGCGTCGCCGGTGAAGGAATCGAGGTCGCGGGCGATCTGCAGCCAGGCTTCGGAGGTGACGTCCTCGGCGTCGCCGTCCCCGACGAGCGTGCGGACGTATCCGAGCAGGCGCGGGTGCACGGCGCGGTACACAGAACGGAACGCGAGCTCGTCGCCGTCTTGTGCCGCGAGCACCGCGGTGGTCAGCTCCGCGTCGTCCCCCAGCAAAATCCCCAACCCGTTCACAGTCCCGTATGTGTGGCGCAAATCAGCACGTTACGGCTTTCCCGCACCTTCGTCCACGAGTTGTACAACGCGCAACCATCCCTGCGCGGAGCGAGGTGTGACACAAAACGCACCGAAGACGCTGAGAGGGGTGCGGGCTTGTCGCACGAGTCCGCGACGGATGGCGGCCGGGGCCTCTCCTGTGGGGGGTGGCGGCCTCGGTCGCCCTCCCCTTCCCGGCCTTCCTCACGGCCATCATGCCCCGGCCCTCCGCAGGGGCCCCGAGCGGCCCCGCACCTGGCCCGACACGCGATCCCGTCATCCTTTCGGCTCACTTCCGGGTGAAATCCCGGAATGGGTACGACACACCCGGGTCCGCGTCGATAGCGTGGCGGGACACCCGCGCCACGCCACGAGGAGCCCCCCGCTGTCCAGCCACCTTCCGGCACAGGCCCGCGGAGGCTCCGACCCTTCCCACGGCTCCCTTCCCCTCCGTGACGACCTGCGCGACGCCGCTCCCTTCGGCGACACCGGTCTCGCACGGTTCAACGCGCTGTCCCCCGAGGCCGCCCATTCCGCCCTGCTGCAGTGCTGCGGCAGCGGGCGCTGGGCCCACCGGGTGGCCGCCCACCGCCCGTACCCGGACGTCGGCGCGCTACTCGCCGCCGCGGACGAAGCCTCGTACGACCTCTCTCAAACCGACCTCTCCGAGGCGCTGGCCTGCGAGTTCCCGCCGGAACTGGAGCACGGGGCCGCGTACGCCGCCTTCCTCGCGCTCGACGCGGCGCACGGGGAGTACGAGCGGACCTTCGGCCACGCCTTCGTGATCTGCCTCGACGGGACCACCCCGGAGGAGCAGGCGGACCAGCTGCTGGCCGCGATCCGCCGGCGGATGGAGCTGGACGTGGACGAGGAGCGCGCGATCTCCGCGGACGAGCTCCGTCGCGTCGCGCAGGTCCGGCTCGCCGACCTGACACACTGGCTGACCTCGGCGGATGGGGTATCTGCTGCCGAATTCGGGCTATTCGCCCCTGTGGGATAGTCCGTCCGTGCCTGTTTGATCACACCGATGGCCCCCGCGCGAGGGAACCGACAAAGCGTCGCTACGATGTCCGGGGCCGGAGGACCGTACCCGGCCGGGCCCGACCGACAAAGAAGCCGGCTGGCCCCCGCCCCGCTTCCGGAGGGTTTTCCGTGCCGGCTGGAACGTTGTACCGCGGCCGGGAAGGAATGTGGTCCTGGGTGGCTCATCGAGTCACCGGCGTCCTCATTTTCTTCTTCCTGTTCGTACACGTCCTCGACACCGCTCTCGTCCGCGTCTCCCCCGAGGCGTACGACGATGTCGTGGCTACCTACAAGACTCCGATCGTCGCGCTGCTGGAGTACGGCCTCGTCGCCGCAATCCTGTTCCACGCGCTCAACGGTCTCCGTGTCATCGCCGTGGACTTCTGGTCCAAGGGTCCCCGCTACCAGAAGCAGATGCTCTGGACCGTGGTGGGCATCTGGGTCGTGCTGATGGCCGGGGCCGTGTACCCCGTCCTGCACCACGCCTACCTCGAACTCTTCGGGAAGTGACACGCATGTCTTCTGACACTTCTTTCGAAAAGGGCATCGGTGACGTGGAGGGCGTGGCCCTCTACGACGTCGACAACCCGGCGCCGTACATCGAGGCCCCGCGCAAGCGCACGTCCAAGACCCCGCGCTCGACCCGCGGCAACTTCGAGATGGTCGCGTGGCTCTTCATGCGCCTCTCGGGCATCGTGCTCGTCGTCCTGGTCATCGGGCACCTGGTGATCCAGCTCGTCCTCGACGGCGGAGTCTCCAAGATCGGCTTCGCCTTCGTGGCCGGCCGCTGGGCCTCCCCGTTCTGGCAGGGCTGGGACCTGCTGATGCTGTGGCTCGCGATGCTGCACGGCGCGAACGGTCTGCGTACCGTCATCAACGACTACGCGGAGCGCGCCAACACGCGTCTGTGGCTCAAGGGCCTGCTCTACACCGCCACGGTGTTCACCATTCTTCTGGGCACGCTGGTGATCTTCACCTTCGACCCGAACATCCGCTAGGCAACGGGGCTGAGGCGAAACCAATGAAGATCCACAAGTACGACACCGTCATCGTCGGGGCGGGCGGCGCAGGCATGCGCGCCGCCATCGAGTCGACGAAGCGCAGCCGCACCGCCGTGCTGACCAAGCTCTACCCCACCCGCTCCCACACGGGCGCCGCGCAGGGCGGCATGGCCGCCGCGCTCGCCAACGTGGAGGACGACAACTGGGAGTGGCACACCTTCGACACGGTCAAGGGCGGTGACTACCTGGTCGACCAGGACGCCGCCGAGATCCTGGCGAAGGAAGCCATCGACGCGGTCCTCGACCTCGAGAAGATGGGTCTGCCGTTCAACCGCACCCCGGACGGCACCATCGACCAGCGCCGCTTCGGCGGCCACTCCCGCAACCACGGCGAGGCCCCGGTCCGCCGGTCCTGCTACGCCGCGGACCGCACCGGCCACATGATCCTCCAGACGCTCTACCAGAACTGCGTCAAGGAGGGCGTGGAGTTCTTCAACGAGTTCTACGTCCTGGACCAGCTCCTGGTCGAGGAGGACGGCGTCAAGAAGTCGGCCGGCGTGGTCGCGTACGAGCTCGCCACCGGCGAGATCCACGTGTTCCAGGCGAAGTCCGTCATCTACGCCTCCGGCGGCACCGGCAAGTTCTTCAAGGTGACCTCCAACGCGCACACCCTCACGGGTGACGGCCAGGCGGCCTGCTACCGCCGCGGCCTGCCGCTGGAGGACATGGAGTTCTTCCAGTTCCACCCGACGGGCATCTGGCGCATGGGCATCCTGCTGACGGAGGGCGCCCGCGGTGAGGGCGGCATCCTCCGCAACAAGGACGGCGAGCGCTTCATGGAGAAGTACGCGCCGGTCATGAAGGACCTCGCGTCCCGTGACGTCGTCTCGCGCTCCATCTACACCGAGATCCGTGAGGGCCGCGGCTGCGGTCCCGCCGGTGACCACGTGTACCTGGACCTGACGCACCTGCCGCCGGAGCAGCTCGACGCGAAGCTCCCGGACATCACCGAGTTCGCGCGCACCTACCTGGGCATCGAGCCGTACACGGACCCGATCCCGATCCAGCCCACCGCGCACTACGCCATGGGCGGCATCCCGACGAACGTCGAGGGTGAGGTCCTCATGGACAACACCACCGTCGTCCCGGGCCTGTACGCGGCCGGCGAGGTCGCGTGCGTGTCGGTGCACGGCGCGAACCGCCTGGGCACCAACTCGCTGCTGGACATCAACGTCTTCGGCAAGCGCTCGGGCATCGCGGCCGCCGCGTACGCCCACGCCCACGACTACGTCGAGCTGCCCGAGAACCCGGCGCAGCAGGTCATCGACCAGGTCGAGCGGCTGCGCAACTCCACGGGCAACGAGCGGGTCGCGGACCTGCGTCTGGAGCTCCAGGAGACGATGGACGCCTGCGTGATGGTGTTCCGCACCGAGCAGACGATCAAGACCGCGGTCGAGAAGATCGCGGAGCTGCGCGAGCGCTACCTGAACGTGTCCGTCCAGGACAAGGGCAAGCGCTTCAACACGGACCTGCTGGAAGCCATCGAGCTGGGCAACCTGCTCGACCTGGCCGAGGTCATGGCCGTGTCCGCGCTGGCGCGCAAGGAGTCCCGCGGCGGCCACTACCGCGAGGACTACCCGAACCGCGACGACGTCAACTTCATGCGCCACACCATGGCGTACCGCGAGGTCGGCGACGACGGCAAGGATTCCGTCCGCCTGGACTACAAGCCGGTCGTCGTCACCCGCTACCAGCCGATGGAGCGTAAGTACTGATGGCCACCCCCACCCTGAGCAAGACGGACGCGATGGAGGCCGCGGCCGCGGCGTCGCCCTTCATCACGGTCACGTTCCGGATCCGCCGGTTCAACCCGGAGATCTCGGACGAGTCGACCTGGCAGGACTTCCAGATCGAGATCGACCCGAAGGAGCGCGTGCTCGACGGTCTCCACAAGATCAAGTGGGACCTCGACGGCACGCTCACCTTCCGGCGCTCGTGCGCGCACGGCATCTGCGGCTCCGACGCGATGCGGATCAACGGCAAGAACAGGCTCGCCTGCAAGACGCTGATCAAGGACATCAACCCGGAGAAGCCGATCACGGTCGAGGCCATCAAGGGCCTGACGGTGATGAAGGACCTCGTCGTCGACATGGAGCCCTTCTTCCAGGCGTACCGGGACGTCATGCCGTTCCTGGTCACCAAGGGCAACGAGCCGACGCGCGAGCGCCTGCAGTCCGCCGAGGACCGCGAGCGCTTCGACGACACCACCAAGTGCATCCTGTGCGCCGCGTGCACGTCCTCGTGCCCGGTGTTCTGGAACGACGGCCAGTACTTCGGCCCGGCGGCGATCGTCAACGCGCACCGCTTCATCTTCGACTCGCGCGACGAGGCCGGCGAGCAGCGGCTGGAGATCCTGAACGACAAGGACGGCGTGTGGCGTTGCCGCACGACCTTCAACTGCACCGACGCGTGCCCCCGCGGCATCGAGGTCACGAAGGCGATCCAGGAAGTCAAGCGCGCCCTCATCACGCGCCGCTTCTGATCTTCGACGTACGAGGGCCCCGCGCCCGGTGTTCGCACCGGGCGCGGGGCCCTTCGCGCACCCTTGATGGCCCTACTGGGCTGCCGGAGCCTGTGGAATCATCGGCACATGAGTGAGCAGCAGCCGAACCCCTACGCGAGCGACCCGGGCCAGGGTGACCAGTACAAGTGGGGCCCCGGCACCCCGAGTTACGGCTACCCGCCGGCCGGCCCGGCCCAGCCCGGGTACGGGTATCCGCACCCCCCGGCCTACCAGCCGACCATCGGCGGGGCGGGCATCCCGGCCCAGATGCCGCCGATACAGCCCATGGGCTACCCGGCCGCCGGACTCTCCCTGGGCGACATCACGATCGCCGGCGACCAGATCATCACCCCGTCGGGCACCATGCCGCTCAGGGGCGCGATCTGGAACGCCACGGACTTCTCCCGGACGGAGGAGAAGATCCCGGCGCACGCGATCGTGCTGGCGGTCATCTTCTTCCTGTTCTGCCTGCTCGGCCTGTTCTTCCTCCTGATGAAGGAGCGCCGTACGACGGGCTACATCCAGATCACCGTCAACAGCGCCGGCCGCCACCACTCCACGATGATCCCCGCGGTGGACCCGGGCACTTACATGTGGGTCATGAGCCAGCTCAACCAGGCGCGCGCACTGAGCATGTGAGCCCGGCCGCGGGAAATCCGATGGCGGCCCGGGCGGCGCCCCCCGAAGATCTTGGGATGATCCTTTCTCATGATGTGGACGGTCCGGCCGACGCCCCCGCCGTCGTCCTGCTGCACTCCTCCGTGTGCGACCGGCGGATGTGGGAGCCGCAGTGGCGGCCGCTGCTCGACGCCGGGTTCCGGGTGGTCCGGCCGGACTTCCGGACCTGTGGCGACTCCCCCGCCGCCGAAGCCCCGTACAGCGACCACGGGGACGTACGGGAGCTGCTGGCGCACCTCGGCATCCGGCGGGCCGCGTTCGTCGGGAGCTCGTACGGCGGCCGCATCGCGCTGACGCTGGCCGCGCTGCACCCGGAGCTGGTGAGCGCGCTGGCGCTGCTCTGCCCCGCCCGGCCCGCGCAGCGCCGCGGCCCCGCACTGCTCGCCTTCAACGCGGCCGAAGCCGCCCTGGTGGAAGCGGGCGACCTGGAGGGGGCGGCGGAGCTCAACGCCCGCCAGTGGCTCGGCCCGGCCGCCGGCGAGGCCGCACACGCCCTCGTACGGGCGATGCAGCTCGGGAACCTGCGGGGCACCCCGGCCGGCGAAGAAGACCACGAGCTCCCCGAGCCGGCCTTCGACCCGGCCGCCGTCACCGCCCCCGTGCTGGCCGTCGGCGGCGCGCACGACATCCCCGAGTTCCGGGACGTCCCCGCCGAGCTGTCCTCCCTCCTCCCCGCCGCCACCGCTCTGGAACTCCCCTGGGCCGGCCACCTCCCCTCCCTGGAACGCCCGGAGGAGATCAGCCGGTTGGTGCTGGAGTTCCTGACCGGACGCTGACCGGACGCTGACGGGAACGCCCTCACACATTCGCTTGAACCTGTTCAAAAACAGGGCTACAGTCAGTGCTGTCAGCAGTTGAACACGTTCAAGGGGGCTGAGGGCAATGGACCTCACCGTGGTCGCGTACGTCATCTACCTGCTCATCAGCATCGGACTCACCGTCTGGGTGGCCCGCACGCTCAGCCGCAACGGCCGCGTCTTCATCGGCGACGTCCTCCAGGGGAACGAGAAGCTCGCGGACGCCGTCAACCAGCTCCTGGTGGTCGGCTTCTACCTGGTCAACATCGGCTTCGTGACCCTCTACCTGCGCTCGGCCGATGAGATCGTCTCGGCCCGCGGGCTCTTCGAGGCCCTGTCGGTCAAGCTCGGAGTCGTGCTCCTGGTCCTCGGCTTCATGCACCTCGGCAACGTCTGGGTGCTGAACAAGATGCGCCGCCGGGGGATCATGGAGCGTCAGGGGACCCCGCCCGTCGCCCCGCAGGGGTGGACCGCGCCCCAGGGGTGGACCGCGCCGACCGGGGCCTGACCCCGTGGCCACCACCGCGACCCGGCACCTGACAGTGCTCTACGACGCGAACTGCCCGCTCTGCGTGCACATCCGGCACTGGCTGCTCGGCCAGCGGCAGCTGGTACCGCTGCGGCTCGTCCCGGCGGCCTCCGCCGAGGCGCGCCGCCGGTTCCCGCGGCTCGACCACGCCTCGACGCTGAAGGAGATCACCGTCATCGGCGACTCCGGACAGGTGTGGACCGGGACCGACGCCTTCATCGTCTGCCTGTGGGCGCTGGCCGAGCACCGGCCGAAGGCGAACTGGCTCGCCACCGCGGCCGGCCGGCCCTTCGCCCGGGCCGCCATGTACACCGCGTCCACCTGGCGCGAGGCCGTACGGGACGGCTCCCCCGCGGACGACGGGGAACCGGCCTGTGACGACCACTGTTCCGCTCCCCGATAGGCTCGGGACCGTGACAGATCAGAAGGCTCCCAAGAGCGAGCAGACCCGCACGCTCATCCTCGAGACCGCGCTCCGCCTCTTCCAGGAGCGCGGCTTCGACAAGACGACGATGCGCGGTATCGCCAAGGAGGCCGGAGTATCCGTCGGCAACGCCTACTACTACTTCGAGTCCAAGGAACACCTGGTCCAGGGGTTCTACGACCGGATCGGCGCCGCCCACCTGGCGGCGGTCCGGCCGATCCTGGACAACGAGACCGATCTGCAGAAGCGGCTCGCGGGCGTCCTGACCAGCTGGCTGGACATCGCGGCGCCGTACCACGAGTTCGCCTCGCAGTTCTTCAAGAACGCCGCGGACCCCGAGAGCCCGCTCAGCCCGTTCTCCCCGGAGTCGGAACCGGCCCGCAAGCAGGCGATCGACATGCACCGCGAGGTGCTCGCGGGGGCCAGGACCAAGGTGCCCGACGAGCTGGCCGACGTACTGCCCGAGCTGATGTGGCTCTCGCAGATGGGTCTGGTCCTCTACTGGGTCTTCGACCGCTCCCCGGACAGCGAGAAGACCCGCAAGCTCGCCCAGCGCGGCGCGCAGCTCACCACCCGGGGCATCATCCTGGCCCGGTTCCGGGTGCTGCGGCCGCTGGTGCGCGAAGTGCACGAGCTGTTCACGGACTTCCTGCCGGGCATGGCCCAGTCGGCCGTGTCCCGTCCGGGCCGCAAGCGGGCCTCCGACCCGGACGCGGGCCCGGAGGAGGGCCCGGAGGTCGGGCCGTAGGGGCAACCCCCAGCCCTCTAGATCCAGCTGAGCTCCCACAGGCGCCACACGCCGGTGCCGTCCGAGAGGTACTGGGTGCCCGCGACGGCCTCGCGGGACATCACGTAGTCCTTCTTCTGCCAGATCGGCATCATCGGGACCTGCTGCGCGACCAGCTTCTGCAGGTCGCGGAAGTCGTTCGCGGCGGCGCCGCGGTCCGAGAAGGACTGGGTGCGGGAGACGAGGGCGTCGACGGCCTTGTCGGAGTAGCCGTTGTTCATCGAGTTGTCGGCGCCGACCAGCGGGGCGATGAAGTTGTCCGCGTCCGGGAAGTCGGCGATCCAGCCGATGGTGTAGGCGTCGAACTCGCCCGCCGCGTAGGCCTTCTGGAAGTCGTTCCACTTCTCGACCGGCTTGATGGTCAGCTTGAAGAGGCCGGTGGACTCCAGCTGGGCCTTCAGCTCCTCGGCCTCGGGCACGCTCGCACCGCGCTCGTTGACCCCGAGGGTGAGGGCGACCGGGGTGCTGATCCCGGCGTCCTTGAGCAGCTTCTTGGCGGTGACCCCGCTCGGCGAGGGCCAGGCGTCGAAGAACGGCGTGCTGTGGGCGGCGATGCCCGCCGGGACGAGCGAGTAGAGCGGGGTGACCGTGCCCTTGTAGACGTCGGTCGCCACCTTGGCCCGGTCCACGACCGCCGCCACGGCCTGGCGGACGGCGGGCTGGGCCACCGGGGAGCCGGGGCGGAGGTTGAAGACCATGCTGCGGATCTCCGTACCGCCCGAGGCCTGGTACCGGGTGTCCTCCAGGCCCGGGTTCAGGCCGGCCAGGACCGCCGGGGGCATGTCGCGGTGGGCGACCTCGATCCCGTGGTCGGTCCAGGCCTGCTCCAGCTGCGCGGAGTCCTTGAAGTACTTCACGGTGACCGCGGTCCTGGAGACCTTGCCCTGGCCCTTGTACGAGGTGTTGGGCTTGAGCTCGGCGCTCGCGCCGGCCGTGTAGTCGCCGAGGGTGAAGGGGCCGGAACCGTCGACCTTCTCCTCCTCGCGCAGGGCCTTGGCCGGGTACTTGTCCTTGTCCACGATCGAGGCGGCGCCCGTCGCGATCTTGAACGGGAAGGTGGCGTCCCCGGCGGAGAGGCTGAAGGTGACGGTGCGGCCCTCGGCCTTGACCGACTCCAGGGTGGTGAACAGCGGCGCCGGGCCCTGGTCGGAGTTGATCGCCTTGATCCGGTCGAAGGAGTACTTGACGTCCTCGGCGGTGATCGCGCGGCCGGAGGAGAACTTCAGGTCCGGGCGCAGCTCGCACTGGTACGTGGTGAGCTTGTCGCCGATGAAGTTGCAGGCCGAGGCGGCGTCGGGGACCGGGGTGTCCGCACCGGGCTTGATGGTCAGCAGCGACTGGTAGACGTTGCTGAACAGGGCCCAGGAGCCGGCGTCGTAGGCGCCCGCGGGGTCGAGGGAGGAGACCACGTCGCTCGTGCCGACGCGGATCGGCTCCCCGCCGCCGGCGGTCTGCGGCAGCAACTGCCAGGTGGCGACGCCTGCCACGCCGAGGACCAGCCCGGCCGCGATGACTTTCGAGCGGACAGACCGCAGCATCCTTGACTCCACCCCACGCGGACGCACACCGCAGTGCGCGACCAGTTATCCGATTATCGGTCACATCCCATCATGGAATTTCAGCCTCGGGAAGGCCGTTTTGTCGCGTGGCGTTGCGGGTTCGGGGGGTTCAGGCCTGATATGAGGCGAGTTCGACGACTGTGATGTCCGACGGCGCGCCGACCCGGACCGGCGGCCCCCAGGCACCCGCACCGCGCGAGACGTACAGCTGGGTGTCGCCGTAGCGCTCCAGCCCGGCGACGGTGGGGTTGGCGAGCGCGGCGACGTACTCGCCGGGCCAGAGCTGCCCGCCGTGGGTGTGGCCGGAGAGCTGGAGATCGGCCCCGTACCGGACGGCCTCGTCGATGACGATCGGCTGGTGCGCGAGGAGTACGGCGCTGCGGGCGCGGTCCCGGTCGCCGAGCGCCGCCTGGAAGTCCGGCCCCTGGCCCTCGCTCTCGCCCGCGATGTCGTTGACCCCGGCGAGGTCGAAGTACGGGAGCTCGCGGCGGGCGTTCTCCAGGGGGGTGAGGCCCAGCTCGCGGACGTGCTCGACCCACTGCCGGGCGCCGGAAAAGTACTCGTGGTTGCCGGTGACGAAGTACGAGCCGTGGCGGGAGCGGAGGCCGCGGAGCGGTTCGGCGGCGGGGCCGAGGTCTTCGACGCTGCCGTCGACGAGGTCGCCCACGACGGCGATCAGGTCGGGCTGCGTGCGGTTGATGGTGTCCACGATGCGGGTGGTGTGGGCGTGGCCCAGGATCGGGCCGAGGTGGATGTCGCTGACGACGGCGATGCGGAAGCCGTGGGCCGCGCGGGGGAGCTTCGCCAGGGGGACCTGGACCCGCTTGACGCGGGGGCCGCGGAGTACTCCGTACGTGCCGTAGCCGACGGTGCCGGCCGTGGCGGCGGCGGCCGTGCCGGCGACGATCCGCGCGAAGCGCCTGCGGCTGACGCCGGAGGGGGTGGGCTCCGCGGGGCTGCCCGCCGCGGGACCGGCCGTCGCGGAGTCGGCCTGTGCGGAGTCGGCCTGTGCGGAGCCGGCCTGTGCCGGGTCGGCCGGCGTGGCGTTCTGCCCGGCCGGGGCCGCGGGTGCGGCGGTGGCTTCGAGGGTGGCCTGCGGCGCGATTCCCCTCCCCGCCCCTTCCCGAAACCGGGGCTCCGCCCCGGACCCCGGCGCGTTCGCGGCTGCGGCTGCGGGGGCGTTGCGGGGCTCCGCCCCGGGCCCCGGGGCGGGGGTGGGCGTGGAGCGGGGCTCCGCAACGGATTCCGGGGCCGGGACGTTGCGGGGCTCCGCCCCGGGCCCCGGAGCGGGCGCGCCTGCGGCGGCCGGGAGGCTGCCGGGCTGCGTCCCCGGCCCCGGGGTGGCTCGGGGGGTGGGGGTGTTCTGCCGGCGGAGCCAGAGTGCTCGGACCGGCTCCGCCAGGAGCATCGCCAGGGAGAGGTAGAGGAGGACGGCCAGCCAGAGGTAGCCGGGCCAGGCGACCGTGCGCTCCAGCCAGAAGGGGGCTCCCGCGCGGCCCCCGACGAGCGCGGCCACGGACAGGAGCGGGAGCGCGAAGGCCAGGGCGGTGCCCGTGCGGCGGGCCGCGCCGCCGGGGGCGGTGGTGTCGCGGACCAGGCGGATCCAGAGCCAGCGGTGCACCAGGACCAGGAGGGCCAGGACCAGCAGGGCCACGGCCGCGACGAGAACGATCGTCATGCGCCCGCCTCCGTACGTGATTCACGCCGCAGAGCCCGCACCCCGCGCAACCCGATCACTCCGACGGCCGTCCCCAGGAGAAAGGACGCCACCGCCAGGAGAAGGTGGACCCAGAAGTACGCGGTCGGGTCCCCCGCGGCGTCGAAGGCCAGACCGCTGCCGTCCTTCCACAGGTTCCGGACGAAAGACACCCAGATGAACCAGCTCCACACTCCGAAGGCGAGCAGGAACCAGGAAGCGGCGCGGCTGAGTCTCATGAGCCCAGTATCGGTTTCCTCCCCAGGACGGACGCGCCGGGGTGGGCTGTCCCGGCGGTGGTTGCGGCGGGTTGGCCGGTCCGTGCCGCTCATCACAGCATCGGGATGTACTTTCACCTGCGTGTCTGCCAAGAAGACCGCGTTGACGGTCCTTTCCGCCGCGCTGCCCGCCCTGCTGGTCCCGGCACTGCTGGCCTCGCCCGCGTACGCCGTACCGACGCCACCGGCGGACGGGAAGGGGCAGCCGCCCAAGGCGCCCGCACCGCCCGCCTCGATGTCCACCGTGGGCGGCTCGGCGCTCGGGCAGCCCGGTACGCAGGTCAACCTGCTGCCCGGCGCGCCCGCGCTGCCGACGAGCCTGACGGGCCGTTCGTGGGTCGTGGCCGACGCCGAGACCGGCGAGATCCTCGCCGCGCACAACGCGCACTGGCGGCTCCCCCCGGCCTCGACCATGAAGATGCTCTTCGCCGACACCGTGCTGCCCAGTCTGCCCAAGGACCAGGTCCACAAGGTCACCGACCAGGAGCTGGACGGGGTCGGCGCCGGCTCCAGCCTCGTGGGCATCAAGGAGGACACCGAGTACAGCGTCCACGACCTGTGGCTCGGGGTGTTCCTGCGCTCCGGGAACGACGCCGTGCACGTGCTTTCGGCCATGAACGGCGGCGTCGAGAAGACCGTCAAGGACATGCAGGCGCACGCCGAGGAGCTCCAGGCCCTGGACACGCACGTGGTGTCCCCCGACGGCTACGACGCTCCGGGCCAGGTCTCCAGCGCCTACGACCTCACCCTCATCGCCCGCTCGGGCCTGCAGAAGCAGGACTTCCGGGAGTACTGCGGCACGGCCAGCGCGAAGTTCCCCGGCCGGCAGGAGCCCGGCAAGCCGCGCGAGACCTTCGAGATCCAGAACACCAACCGGCTGATGACGGGCGCCGGCGGCCTCTCCCCGTACAAGGGGATCGCCGGGGTGAAGAACGGCAACACCACGATGGCCGGGTCCACCTTCACCGGCGCGGCGCAGCAGGGGAACAAGAAGCTGCTGGTCACGGTGATGAACCCGGGCGGCGGTGGCGCCAACTCCGTGTACGAGGAGACCGCCGACCTGTTCGACTGGGGTTTCGCGGCCGCCGGGAAGGTCAAGCCGGTGGGTGAGCTGGTGCCGCCGAAGAGCGCGGACACCACCTCCCACGGCTCCCCCGCCCAGTCCCACGAGAACACCCCGTCGGCGTCCGGCACGGACTCCGGCGGCGGGATCGGTACCGCCCTCGGGGTGGCGGGCGGGGTGCTGGCCGTGGTGGCCGGCGGGGCCTACGCCGTCAACCGGCGCTGGCCGCGGGGGCGCGGCCGCCGCTCTCGCGGCCGGGCGTAGCGGAGCCGGCGCGCTCCGGGGCGGCGTCCGCCCCGGGCGCGGCCTCCGCCCCGGGCGCGGCGTCCGCCCCGGGCGCGGCGTCCGCCTCGGGCGTGGTGCCCGCCCCCGGCGCGGTGCCCGGCTCCGGGTCCTCCGCGCCGTCGCCGTCCGCATCGTCACGGCTCGCGGTCCACGCCGCGCAGAACAGCAGCAGCTTCGCCGTGAGGTTGATCCAGATCAGCAGCGCGATCGGCACGCCGAAGGCCCCGTACATGCTCTTCGTGGCGACCTCCCGCATGTAGCCGCTGAGCAGCAGCTTCAGCAGCTCGAAGCCGGCCGCGCCGAGGAGGGCCGCCTCGATCAGGCGGCGGCGGGGCGGTTCGACGCCCGGGAGCAGGGTCAGGACGTAGAGCAGGAGCAGGAAGGCCGCGACCACTCCGACGAGGAAGGCCCCGCTGCGCAGCAGGGTGCCGCCCGCGCCGTCGCGCGGTACGCCCAGCCAGTCCCCGGCCTTGCCGACCGCGCTGGAGCCGAAGATCGAGGCGGCGGCCGAGCACAGGCCGACGCCGCCGAGGCCGATGAGGACGAGCGCGTCCTTGCCCTTGCGGACGAAGGGGTTGCCCTGGTCCTCGTCGTCCTTCTCCCACACCGCGCGCAGGCAGTCCCGCATCGACGTGATCCAGCCGATTCCGGTGAAGAGGAGCACGGCTCCGGCGACCAGGCCGACGGTGCCTGCGTTGGCGACGAGGGCGTTGATGTCGAGCTGGTCGGAGATGCCGGGGACCTGCTCGGCGAGGTTCTTCTGGAGCCGGTCGAGCTGGTCCTGGGTGAGCAGCCCGGCGCCGATCGCGGCGGCCACGGTGATCAGCGGGAAGAGGGCCAGGAAGCTGATGAAGGTGATGGCCGCGGCCAGCCGGCTCCAGTGCACGCGGTCGAGGCGCTGGTACGAACGCCACAGGTGGGTCCGCATCACGGCGGACACCAGGGGCCCGATCAGCGGGAGTTTCGTCAGCCAGTCCATACGGTCACCGTAAATGAGCTGTCGTAAATAGCCGGGATTGCCACTTTTGGGGACTACGGTCGTCGATTGTGACTTTTCGCCCGACGGCTCGGCCGTTCCATGCCCTGGTCCTGCGAAGGATCGGTTTCCGGTTCCGGTTCCTGCGTCAGGAACGGCGTGCGGTCGCCTCGCCCGCCGCCGCCGCACTGCTGTCCGTCGCCGAGCCGAGCTGCGCCGGTACGGCACTCGCTCCACCGCTTGCCCCGTTGCCGAACGGATATTCACGCAGCTTGCGCCAGACCCCGTCCGAGCCCTGCTCGTAGAGGGCGAAGCCGGAGCAGACCCACTGCGCCTCGTAGTCGGCGAGGGCGCCGAACGCCAGGTCCATCGCCTCCTCGGAGATCCCGTGGGCGACCGTGACGTGCGGGTGGTACGGGAAGGAGAGCTCCCGGCTGAGCGGCCCCTCGGGGTCGCGGACCTGGCCCTGGAGCCGGGTGCAGCCGGCGCCGCCCTCGACGACCTGGACGAAGACGACCGGCGAGAGGGGACGGAAGGTTCCCGTGCCGGCCAGCCGCATCACGAAGGAACGGCCGGCGGCCGCGACCTGGGCCAGGTGGGCGCGGATCGCGGGCAGCCGCTCCGCGGCCACCTCGGTCGGCGGTACGAGGGTGACGTGCGTGGGAATGCCGTGCGCGGCGGCGTCCCCGAAGCCGGCGCGCAGCTCCTGCAGGCTGCTGCCGTACGGCTCCGGGACCGCGATCGAAACGCCGAGCGTTACGGTCCCCACGTAGCTCTCCTCCGCCTGTAGTCCCTGTGCGTGGTCTGTGCTTCGCATGTGCTCCGCATGTGCGTCGCACGAGTGCTGCCGCCCCAGTGTGGCGGCAGCACCCCCCAGATCGCCAGGGCCCTCTTTCTCTTGCGTGCCCGTCAGTGCTTCGCGGGCAGGAAACCGAGGTGGTCGTACGCCTGTGCCAGGGTCTCGGCGGCGACCGCCCTGGCCTTCTCCGCACCCTTGGCCAGCAGGGAATCCAGGGTCTCCGGGTCGTCCAGGTACTCCTGGGTGCGCTGCTTGAACGGTGTGACGAAATCGACCATCACACCGGCCAGATCGGTCTTGAGCGCGCCGTAGCCCTTGCCCTCGTACGCGGCCTCCAGCGCGGGGACGGACTCGCCCGTGAGAGTGGAGTAGATCGTGAGCAGGTTGCTGACGCCGGGCTTGTTCTCCGTGTCGAAGCGGACCACGGCCTCGGTGTCGGTGACCGCGCTCTTGATCTTCTTCTCGGTGGCCTTGGGCTCGTCGAGGAGGTTGATCAGGCCCTTGGGCGAGGACGCCGACTTCGACATCTTGATCGCCGGGTCCTGGAGGTCGTAGATCTTCGCGACCTCCTTGACGATGTGCGCGGCGGGGAGGGTGAAGGTCTGCCCGAAGCGCTGGTTGAAGCGCTCGGCCAGGTCTCGGGTCAGCTCGATGTGCTGGCGCTGGTCCTCGCCGACCGGGACGGAGTTCGCCTGGTAGAGCAGGATGTCGGCGACCTGGAGGATCGGGTACGTGAACAGGCCGACGGTGGCGTTGTTGGCGCCGCCCTTCGCGGACTTGTCCTTGAACTGGGTCATCCGGCTGGCCTCGCCGAAACCGGTGATGCAGTTCATGACCCAGCCGAGCTGCGCGTGCTCGGGCACGTGGCTCTGGATGAAGAGGGTGCAGCGCTCGGGGTCGAGACCGGCGGCGAGGAGCTGCGCGGCGGACAGCCGGGTATTGGCGCGCAGATCCTTCGGATCCTGCGGCATGGTGATCGCGTGCAGGTCGACGACCATGTAGAAGGCGTCGTGCGTCTCCTGGAGGGCGACGTACTGCCGGATGGCTCCGAGATAGTTCCCGAGGTGGAACGAACCGGAGGTGGGCTGGATGCCGGAGAGCGCGCGAGGACGATCAGAAGCCATGGCCCCATTCTCTCAGGTGCGGCACCGGGCTCGGCCCCGCCACTGGCCGGAACCCGGCGGGTCGCGCCGCCCCCGCCCCTCCCCCGCCCGGTACCGACCGGTAGCGCCCCGTCCGGATCTTGCCTCGGCCGAGCGACCGCTTTCCACCGGGGTCCGGGACCGGGGCCGCACCCGCCCGCCCCGCAGGGGGCGGCCCCTCGCCCCGGAGGGGGTCAGGCGACCGGGAGGCCCGGGGCCGGGAAGGCGGCCATCAGGTCGGCCACCGCGGAGCGGATCTTGCCGAGGGCCGCCTCATCGCCGAGGGCGGCCGCGGACACCGCGTCCGAGATCCAGTCGGCGACCACCGGCATGTGCTCGACGCCCAGGCCCCGCGACGTCAGCGACGGCGTGCCGATCCGGATCCCCGACGGGTCGAACGGCTTGCGCGGGTCGAACGGCACCGTGTTGTAGTTCACGACGATCCCCGCCCGGTCCAGCGCCTTCGCCGCGATCTTCCCGGACACCGACTTCCCCGTGAGGTCGATCAGGATCAGGTGGTTGTCCGTACCGCCCGAGACCAGGTCGAAGCCCCGCTCCAGCAGAGCCGCGGCCAGCGCCTTCGCGTTGGCCACGACCGCGTGCGCGTACGACACGAACGAGGGCTGCGCCGCCTCGTGCAGCGCCACCGCGATACCGGCCGTCGTCTGGTTGTGCGGGCCGCCCTGGAGGCCGGGGAAGACCGCCTTGTCGATGGCCTTCGCGTGCTCCTCGCGGCACATCAGCATCGCGCCGCGCGGCCCGCGCAGGGTCTTGTGGGTGGTCGTCGAGATCACGTCGACGTGACCCGCCGGGGAGGGGTGCGCCCCGCCCGCGATCAGGCCGGCGATGTGCGCCACGTCGGCGACGAGCACCGAGCCCGCCTCCTTCGCGATCGAGGCGAAGGCCTCGAAGTCGATCGTGCGCGGGAGCGCCGTACCACCGCAGAAGATCAGCTTGGGCCGCTCCGCGAGCGCGAGGTCCCGCACCGCGTCGTAGTCGATGAGGCCGTTCTCCGCCCGGACCCCGTACTGCACGCCCCGGAACCAGGAGCCCGTCGCCGAGACCCCCCAGCCGTGCGTCAGGTGCCCGCCCATCGGCAGCGCCATGCCCATGACCGTGTCGCCTGGCTCGGCGAAGGCCAGGTACACGGCCAGGTTCGCCGGGGAGCCGGAGTACGGCTGCACGTTGGCGTGGTCGACGCCGAAGAGGCCCTTCGCCCGCTCCACGGCCAGCGCCTCGATGCGGTCGATGTTCTGCTGGCCCTCGTAGTAGCGGCGGCCCGGGTAGCCCTCGCTGTACTTGTTCTGCAGCACCGTGCCGGAGGCCTCCAGCACGGCCGAGGACACGTAGTTCTCGCTCGGGATGAGGCGCAGGGTCTGCGCCTGGAGGGTTTCCTCGGCGGCGACGAAGGACGCCAGCTCGGGGTCGGTGGCGAGCAGGGCGGGGTGGCGGTACGGGTGGTGGTTCGCGCTCATGGCGGTTCCTCCGGGGTCGATGTCGGTTCTCGTCCCCGCGAGGCCCAGGCGAGCGGCCCTGTATGCGGTCGTGCGCGCACGGCTCCCCCGGAGTTGGATCTCCGTGCGCCAGTCGCCGTGCGTGTCCGACACCTTAGCGGGCGCGCCACGAGAAAGGTTTCTCCGTCCGGTATTCGAGCGAGGATGGAGGGTGACGCCACCCTCGTCACCGGCCTGACGGACGATCGGAGACCCCGTGTCGACAACTGCTGATGCCATCCGCTCCGCCGACGCGCACAGCGCGCACAACTACCACCCCCTGCCCGTCGTCGTCGCCACCGCCGAGGGCGCGTGGATGACCGACGTGGAGGGCCGCCGCTACCTCGACATGCTCGCCGGCTACTCCGCCCTGAACTTCGGCCACGGCAACCGCCGGCTGCTCGACGCCGCCCGCGCCCAGCTGGAGCGGGTCACCCTGACCTCGCGAGCCTTCCACCACGACCGCTTCGCGGACTTCTGTACGGAGCTCTCGGCGCTGTGCGGCAAGGAGGCCGTCCTGCCCATGAACACGGGCGCCGAGGCCGTGGAGACGGCGGTCAAGACCGCCCGCAAGTGGGGGTACGAGGTCAAGGGCGTCCCGGACGGGCACGCGAAGATCGTGGTGGCGGCCGACAACTTCCACGGCCGGACCACGACCATCGTGTCGTTCTCCACCGACCACGAGGCCCGCGACCACTTCGGCCCGTACACCCCCGGCTTCGAGATCGTCCCGTACGGGGACCTCACCGCGCTCGCCCACGCGGTCACCTCCAACACCGTCGCCGTGCTCCTGGAGCCGATCCAGGGCGAGGCCGGCGTGCTCGTGCCGCCCGCCGGATACCTGCAGGGCGTACGGGAACTGACGCGCGAGCGGAACGTCCTGTTCATGGCCGACGAGATCCAGTCGGGCCTGGGCCGCACCGGGAAGACCTTCGCGTGCGAGCACGAGGGGGTCGTCCCCGACGTGTACATCCTCGGCAAGGCGCTGGGCGGCGGGGTCGTGCCCGTCTCGGCGGTGGTGGCCGACCGCGACGTGCTCGGCGTGTTCAGGCCGGGCGAGCACGGCTCCACCTTCGGCGGCAACCCGCTGGCCTGCGCGGTGGCCCTGGAGGTCATCGCGATGCTGAGGACCGGCGAGTACCAGCAGCGCGCCACCGAGCTCGGCGACCACCTGCACCGGGAGCTGAACCTGCTGGTCGGCGGCGGTGCGGTGACCGCCGTACGGGGCCGCGGGCTGTGGGCGGGCGTCGACATCGACCCGGCGCGCGGCACCGGCCGGGAGATCTCCGAGAAGCTGATGGGACTCGGGGTGCTCGTCAAGGACACCCACGGGTCGACCATCCGGATCGCACCGCCGCTGGTCATCTCCAAGGAGGACCTGGACTGGGGGCTGGACCAGCTCAGGTCGGTCCTCGGCGCCTGACCGGCAGGTCCGCGGACACCCCCTAGAGGATGACGTGGGGCAGGAAGCGGGCGTACTCGTCCGTGACCGGCCCCGCCGATTCGCGGATGCCCAGCCCCGCCGACTCGTCCTCGACGACCCACGCGCCGAGCACCACCCGGTTGCCGTCGAAGTCGGGCAGCGGGGCGAGGCCCTGGAAGACGTACGTCTCGTCCTCCTCCGGGGCGAACGGCTCGCCGCCGACCGGGTGCAGGGTGACGCCCGCGCCCTCGCGGCCCAGCAGCGGCTTCGCCGCGTAGCCGGTGGTCGTGGCGAGTTCGCGCGGGCCGTCCAGGTAGGCGGGCAGCAGGTTCGGGTGCTCCGGGAAGAGCTCCCACAGGACCGCCAGCAGCGCCTTGTTGGAGAGCAGCATCTTCCACAGCGGCTCGATCCAGGCGGTGGTGCCGGAGCCGCCGCCGTGGTCGTACGTGCCCAGGACCTGCGGGGCGAACTCGTCGGTGGCCAGCCACTCCCACGGATAGAGCTTGAAGATCGCGCGGATGAAGCCGAGCTTCTCGTCCACGAACCGGCCGGACAGGGAGTCCCAGCCGATCCGTTCCACCGACAGCTCCCGCGTCTCGATGCCGGCCTGCTCGGCGGTCTCCTGGAGGTAGGCGACCGTCATCAGGTCCTCACCGAGCTCGTCGGTCTCGGAGTGCGCGAAGTGCACCGGGCCGGGCGGCAGCAGCTCCGCCTGGCGGCGCCAGGCGTCGACGAGCCGCTCGTGGAGGGAGTTCCACTGGTCGGCGCCGGGGAACCGTTCCTCCATCCAGAACCACTGCGGGCTGGCCGCCTCCACGAGGGAGGTGGGGGTGTCCGCGTTGTACTCCAGCAGCTTGGCGGGGCTGCCCGTGCCGTCGTAGCGCAGGTCGAAGCGGCCGTAGAGCGAGGGCTGTTCGGCGCGGCGCCGCCAGGACTCGGCGATCAGCGCGGCGAGCTTCGGATCGGTGATGCCGAGGTCGGCGAAGCGGTCGTGGTCGACGATGTGCTGCGCCGCCGCCAGGCACATGGCGTGCAGCTCCTCGACCACGTTCTCCAGCGCCTCGACCTCGGGGAGGGTGAAGGAGTAGTACGCGCTCTCGTCCCAGTAGGGGCGCAGGGAGTCGTCGGGGTAGCGGGTCAGGGGATAGATCAGCCCCTGTTCCTCGACGGTCTTCTGCCAGTCGGGGCGGGGCTCGATGGTGTGTCGCTGCACGCTGGATCAGCCGCCCGAGGAACTCTTGTGGCTGCCGCCGATGCCGCCGCGGGTGACGGCGGACTTGTCGAAGCTGCCGCCGCTGACCCTGTTCTTCGCGACGGTGCCGCCGTAGTAGTACGCGCCGCGGCCGCCGCTCTTGCACTCCTTGGAGTTCAGCTTCTCCATGGTGGCGCGGTCCGCGCAGCGCTTGTCGGGCTCGCTGCTGCTTCCGCACGCCACGAGGGCCGCGGCGAGCAGGCCCATGCCGCCGAGTGCGACGGTGCCGGAGCGCATGCGGCGCGCGGTGCGCGTGCTGTCGGTGCTGCTACTGCTGCTACTGCTGCTGTCCATGGACTGTTCGCTCCCCCTGGGTGGCCGGCTGCGCCCAGACTAGAACGGCCGCCCCGGCCGACGGAATCCGGCCGACGCCGGATCCGTGACCTAGAGTCGGTTCGTGCTCATTGGGATGATTTGCGCGCTCGGTGCGGCGGTCTGCTTCGGCACGGCGTCGGTCCTGCAGGCCGTGGCGGCGCGGGCGGCG
Source organism: Streptomyces sp. NPDC002104 (assembly GCF_053593795.1). Lineage (NCBI taxonomy): Bacteria > Bacillati > Actinomycetota > Actinomycetes > Kitasatosporales > Streptomycetaceae > Streptomyces > Streptomyces sp. NPDC002104. The sequence continues at coordinate 144,794 of NZ_JBSFDF010000013.1, forward strand.
GAGCCGGGAACGGGCTCCGGGGTGGACGCCGCCCTCCTGCTGCGGGCACTGCGCCAGTGGCGCTATCTCGCCGGACTCTGCCTGGACGGGGTCGGCTTCGTCCTCCAGATCATCGCCCTGCGGCACATCCCGATCTACGCGGTGGGCGCGGCCCTCGCCGCCAGCCTCGCGGTGACCGCGGTGGTCGCGGCGCGGCTGCTGAAGGTGCGGCTGAGCGGGACGGAGTGGGGCGCGGTCGCGGTGGTGTGCGCGGGGCTGGTGATGCTCGGGCTGGCGTCCGGGGAGGAGGGCTCGGGCAAGGGCACGCTCGCGCTGAAGCTGGGGCTGCTGGCGGTGGCGGGTCTGGTCCTGGTCGTCGGGGCCGTGGCGGGCGGGCTGCCGGACCGCAGCCGGGCCCTGACCCTGGGTCTGGCCGCCGGGACCGGCTTCGGGGTGGTCGAGGTCGCGGTCCGGCTCATCGACGACATCTCGCTCTCGGCCCTGTCCAACCCGGCGTTCTACGCCCTGCTGCTCGGCGGCGGCTCCGCGTTCCTCCTGCTCACCTCGGCGCTCCAGCGCGGCTCGGTGACGGCGGCGACGGCCGGCCTCGTCCTGGGCGAGACGATCGGCCCGGCGGCGGTGGGCGTGGCCTGGCTGGGCGACCGCACCCGCGAGGGCCTGACCTGGCTGGCCGTCACAGGCTTCCTGGTGGCCGTGGCCGGAGCCCTGGCCCTGGCCCGCTTCGGCGAACCCCCGGCGGACCCGACCGACACCCACCCGCCCACCACCTGAGCCCCGGACCCTGGCACTGGCCCGTCGAGCCGTCCTGCGCGTGAGGTCCGGGGGCTGGGGCGCAGCCCCGGGGGGTCGGGGCGCAGCCTCGGAAGATCGGGGGCGCAGCCCCAGGGGGTCGGGGGCGCAGCCCCGGAGGGTCGGGGGCGCAGCCCCAGGGGGTCGGGGGCGCAGCCCCGGAGGGTCGGGGGCGCAGCCCCAGGGGGTCGGGGGCGCAGCCCCGGGGGGCGCAGCCCCGGAGGGTCGGGGGCGCAGCCCCGGGGGGCGCAGGGTCGGGGGCGCAGCCCCGGAAGGTCGGGGGCGCAGCCCCGGAAGGTCGGGGGCGGAGCCCCGGGGGGTCGGGGGCGCAGCCCCGGAAGGTCGGGGGCGGAGCCCCGGGGGGTCGGGGGCGCAGCCCCGGGGGGTCGGGGGCGCAGCCCCGGAAGGTCGGGGGCAGAGCCCCGGGGGGTCGGGGGCGCAGCCCCGGAAGGTCGGGGGCGCAGCCCCCGGGAAGGGGGCCGGGGCGCAGTCCCGGGGAACGGGCGAAGGGTGGGGCGGGGACTTCGCCCCGCAGGGCCCCCGTTACGGCAGTGACGCGACCAGGGCCGCCAGCGTGGGCGCCCACGCACTCTGGGACGGAGTCCCGAAGCCGACGACCAGCGCCTCCCGCGGAGGCATCCCCGCCGCCGGATGCCGGAAGAAGGACAGCGGGAGGAGTCCCAAGTCCTGCCAGGCGGCGGACCGCAACGCCGCCCGCTCCCCACCCGCCGGCAGATCCAGCACCGCGTGCAACCCCGCCGCGATCCCGGAAACCTCCGCCCGTTCCCCGACCGCCGCCACCAGCTCGTCCCGCCGCCGCCGGTACCGCAGCCGCATCCCCCGCACGTGCCGGTCGTACGCCCCGGACCGGATGAACTCCGCGAGCGTCAGCTGGTCCAGCGCGCTGGAGCTCCAGTCGGTGCGGCCCTTCACCGCGAGCACCTCCTCCAGCAGCGGCCCCGGCAGCACCATCCAGCCCATGCGCAGCCCCGGCGCCAGGGACTTGCTCGCCGTGCCCAGGTAGACCACCCGGTCCGGGTCCAGGCCCTGGAGCGCGCCGACCGGCTGGCGGTCGTAGCGGAACTCCCCGTCGTAGTCGTCCTCCAGGATCAGCCCGCCCGTGGACCGCGCCCAGTCCACCGCCGCCGCCCGCCGCCCGGGCGTCAGCGCGGCGCCCGTCGGGAACTGGTGCGCCGGCGTCAGCAGGACCGCCCCCGCGCCCGACCCGGCCAGTTCCTCCGTACGGGCCCCCGCCCCGTCCACCGTCAGCGGCAGCGTCCGCAGCCCGGCGCCGGTCAGCAGCTCGCGGTGCACGTCCAGCCCGTACCCCTCCACCGCCATCTCCCGGATCCGGCGCGCCCGCAGCATCCTCGCGAGCAGCAGCAGGGCCTGGCCGAAGCCCGCGCACAGCACGATGTGTTCGGGGTCCGCGTGGACTCCGCGGGCCCGCGCCAGGTACCCGGCGAGCGCCTCGCGCAGCTCGACGCGGCCGCGCGGGTCCGCGTACCCGAAGGCCTCGTTCGGGGCCCCGGTCAGCGCCCGCCGGGCCGCCGCCAGCCAGGCGGCGCGCGGGAAGCCGCCGAGGTCCGGGGAACCGGGCTTCAGGCTGTACGAGGTCTGCGCGCGCACGGGGCGCCGTACGGGCACGGCCGCCCCGGGACGCCGCGCCCCGCCCCCGGCTGCGGCCCGGGCCCGCTCCCCGACCCGTGCCCGCTCCGCGACGCGGGTCCCGGAGCCGCGGCGGGCCGTCAGCCAGCCTTCGGCGACGAGCTCGGCGTAGGCCTCGGCGACGGTGTTGCGGGCGATCCCGAGGTCCACCGCGAGCGACCGCGAGGACGGCAGCCGGGTCCCCGGAGCCAGCCGCCCGCTGCGCGCGGCCTCGCGCAGCGCCTCGGTCAGCCCGGCCCGGACACCACGCCCGGGGAGCGGTTCCAGATGCAGGTCGGCACCGAAAGTGGCCCATGATTCCGTCATGGAAATGGACCATATAGGCGGGCCGCCTGCCTCCTAGGCTGAGGGCATGACCCACACGGAAAAGGCACCCGAGCACACCCCCCGCATGCAGCTGGCGAAGCTCGCCCCGGAGTTCTACAAGGCCGCCGTGGCCCTGGACGCGGCCGCCGCCAAGGGGCTGGACCCCGCCCTGGTCGAGCTCGTCAAACTGCGCGCCTCGCAGATCAACCACTGCGCCTTCTGCATCGACATGCACTCCAAGGACGCCCTCGCGGCGGGCGAGGACGTGGAGCGGCTGCTGCTGCTCGGCGCCTGGGAGGAGTCGCGGCACTTCTACACGGAGAAGGAGCTCGCCGCGATCGAGCTGACGGAGGCGGTGACCGTCCTGACCGACGGTTTCGTTCCCGACGCGGTCTACGAGCGGGCCGCGAAGCACTTCGAGGAGAAGGAACTGGCCCAGGTGATCGCCCTGATCGCCGCGATCAACGTCTGGAACCGCATCGGCGTCACCACCCGCCTGACCCCGGGGCACTACACCCCGGGGATGTACAAGTAACGGCTCCCGCCCCCGAAGGGATCAGGAGCAGCCCAGCGACGCCTGGATGCGGGCGATGGCCCGCAGCACCTCGTCCCGGTTCTTCGCCCGCTGCATCCACGCGGGCAGGCGGGCCACCACGGTCATCCTCCGGCCGTGGTCGTGCCGGGGAAACCCTTCGCGCAGCGGCGCCCGCACGAACCGCCGGATCAGATCCAGGTGTTCCGGACCGTAGGCCCAGATCCACCCGTGCCGGGTCTGGGCCTGCAGCCACAGGCGGACTCCGAAGTAGGGGTCCGTGGCCGGGCCGCCCCGGCCCCGGTACAGGGCCATGCCTCCACCGCTCCGGGTCTTCACCGTCCCGCAGTTCCGGCAGACGAGACGCCGTGGCGCGAAGGGGTCCGGGCCGACCGCCGCGGCCGGCTCCGGAGCCGCCACGACGTGCGCGACCCCGTCGCAGCCGGGACAGCGCACGAGGACCGACGCGAGGAAGTCGTACGCCGTGCTGCGCGGGTCCCGGAACCGGTGGTGGGGCGAGACCGAACTCGTCGGACCAGTCATCGGACCAGTATGCGAGCCACGATCCCGGCGGTCCCACGGTCTCGGCGGTCCCACGGTCCCCGTCAGCCGCCCGGGGGGCGGAAGGCGGTCAGGGCCGCCGCGTGGTGGGTCTGGGTGAGCGTCCAGTCGGGCGCCGGGCCGGCCGTCAGGACGGCCCACTTCTTGCCGTCCTCGGCGACGAAGACCCGTTCCACGCCGCGCCGTCGGCCGTGGGATTCCGCGCTGTCGTACTCGTAGACCAGCTCCGCGCCCTCGGGGACGCCCGTGGCCGGTCCCACACCGATCTCCTGGTAGCCCGAGGTCTGGGCGCGCAGGTAGGTGGAGGCGCCTTGGACCGCCGCGAGCGGGGTCAGTTCGGGCTCGCTCACCTGGAAGATCTGGATCAGGGCCCCGCGGTCGGGAGAGCGGTAGAAGACTCCCGCGGAACTCTCCTCCCGGGCCCACCCGGAGGGGACCGCGACGGTGAACCCCTTGGCGTCGCGCACGGTCTCGTGAGCGGGGTCGCTGCCGCTCGGGCTCGGGCTGGGGCTGGGGCTGGGGCTCGCCATCGGCGACGGGGAGCCGGTGGCCGTTTCCGAGGGGGCCACCGAGCCCTCGCCGCTCGGCCGGACGCTGGAAGCCGCCGGCCCCGCCTGCGGGGGCTGCCGCTCGCCGGTGTCCCGCGCCACGAACCACACGGTGGCCGCGCCGATCGCGAGCGCGGCCACGGCGACGGCCGCCGTGGTCGGCGTCAGCCACCGCCCGGCGGTCCGCGCGGGCGGGGGCGGAGCCGGGTGCACCGGCTGCTGGTACGGATACGCGGGGTACGGGTACGGCTGCGGTTCCTGCGCCGCCGCCCCGGGCCCGTACCCACCCGTCCCGGGCCCCGGAGCCGGGGGGTAGCCCGGAGCCGCAGCCCCGCCGGGAGCCGGGTCGTAGCCCGGGGGGTAGCCCGGAGCCTGGGTCGGGCCCGAGCCCGGAGCGTGGCCGGGGACCGGAGCGTGGCCCGGTCCCGGAGCCACGGGCAGACCCGGGCCCGGGGCATGGCCCGGGGCCGGACCGTAGCCCGGTGCGTGGCCCGGGGCCAGGTCGTAGCTCGGAGCCTGCGCCGGAGCGGGACCCGCGTCCGTGGCCCGAGCCGGGCCATCACCCGGAGCCGGAGCCGCGCCCGGGGCGGAACCCCTGCCCGTAGCCGGAGCCGGGCCTTTGCCCGGGGCCGGTGCCGGCCCATCGCCCGGGGCCGCGGCCGGAGCCGGTGCCGGAGGCCAGTCCGCGACCGGAGCCGGCCCATCGCCCGGAGCCGTGTCCGCGGCCGGAGCCGTGTCCGGGGCCGGCTTCGCGGGCGGCGGGGTGGCGGGGGGCGGGGTGGGGTCCGTGACCCAGCGCTGGGTCGCGGGGTCCCAGCGGGGGGTGTTCTCGGGGGGCACGGTCAGCCTCCCAGGCTGGTCAGGAGACCGGCCAGGGCGGTGGCGGCGCTGACCGAGTCGACGAGGGGGGCCCAGCGTTCCAGGGCTCCGCGCAGGCGGGGGACGAGGCCGGGCCGGATCTCCGCGGCGCCCTCCAGTCCCTCCGCGACCCCGTCGAGCTCGGCGTCGAGCGCCGCCCGGTCCTCGCCGCGCGGCAGCCGTACGAGGGCCGCGCGCAGCTCCAGTACGGCGTCGAGGAGGGCCTGCGGCCCGACGGTGTCCGCCCCCGCTCCCCCGTGGTGCACGGTGTTGGTGTGGTGGGAGCCGCCGATGCTGAACGCGCTGCCCGTGACCTCGCCGATGCGGACCGCGGGCTCCTGCCCGGCCGCGCCCGTACCCGTACCCGTACCCGTACCCGTACCCGTACCCGTCACGCCGTCTTCAACTGCCACCGGTACTCCTCTTGATCTTGGTGCTGTTGGTGTTGTTGCTGCCGCCGACGCTGAAGGAGCTGCGGTCCACCGACTGGATGAACACCCCTCCCTCCGCGACGTTGACCGCGCGCTGCGCGAACTCCTCCGTGTGCCAGCCCGCTTCGTGCAGCGCGAGGACGATGCCACCGACGACCCGGTCCTCGATGGTCTTCAGGAAGCGGTCGAGGTCCATCAGGTGGAACAGCGAGCCGTTGTCCTCGGAGGCCAGCTCGCGCACCGACACCCGCGGCCCCTCGGGCCGGGCCCCGCCGTGGCCGCCGGTGACGATCCGCCACCAGCTCGCCAGGCCGCGGCCCAGCGTGGTCGCGGAGGCCGCGAGCGAGCCGGGGGTGTGGCGCAGGGCCCAGACGGCCTTGCCGAACGCGTTGTTGTTGCGGTAGCGCTGGGCGTCCGCGTCGGCGTTGTGGAAGTCGGTCCGCACCGGCAGCAGCACGTGCGGGGCCACCTCCAGCATCATCATCCCGCCCTGCGTGTGGACCCGTACGAAGACGGTGACGACGAGGTTCTCGTCCCAGCCGCCCACCCGCACGCGCAGGAAGTGCCGGCGGCGCTCGCCGCCCTCCTCGATGGCGGCGGCCCGCTGCTCGCCGAACTGCCCGTGCACGACCTGCGCGGTGTCCCGGTGCGGCAGCCCGCCCGCGGGCAGGAACACGGCTTCGTCCAGGACCAGTTCGCGCATCCGGTCGCCCACGGCGGCGGCCTGCTCCGGGGAGCCGTGGGGGGAGGGCACCCGCAGGTGCTCCAGCAGCGGCACGATCCGCGCCAGGATGTGGGCGTTGGTGACCGGGACCGGCTTGCGGTCGGGGCCGAGGCCCTCGCGCGGGCGCAGCTCCACGGACAGCTGCCAGGGCCGGAAGGGATCACCCGCCCCGCAGAACGGGTCGTTGACGTCGTACATGATCATCGGTGCGTGCTGCTCGGCCCGGATCCGCTGGCGCACCCGCTGGAAGCGGGCCCCCTCGGCGGCTTCGGCCGCGTCGTTCGCGTGGTCGGCGTAGCGGCGCTCGCCGAGGTCGGTGGCGATGGTCCGGAAGACGTGCCCGCGCTGGAGCCCCACGACGGTGACCACACCGGCGAAGACCACCGGCAGCCACCACAGCACGGCGGTGGACGCGAGGTCCCCGCCCGTCGGGCCGAAGGGCAGGCCGAAGCCTCCCGCCCCGTCCAGGAGGCTGAACAGCGCGAACCCGCCGATGCCGAGGGCGAACAGCACGAAGAGCAGGGTCCACCAGGCGTAGATCCGCACGATCACGGAGAGCACCCGCAGCAGCGGGACGTTCCGGGCGCGCAGCCAGTCGGCGAGGCTCAGCAGCAGGAAGGGCACGATCAGCGCGGCGAGGACGCCGCCCGTGAGCAGGGAGCCGACGAACCAGGCCCCGAGGACCCCGGCGGCCCAGCCGAGTTCGGCGCGGCGGGCGCGCAGCGCGTGGGCGAGGACCCGGGAGGCGTCGTAGCCGTAGGAGGGGGCGACGATCCGTTCCTCGTGGACGTACAGCTCGTCGATGACCCGGTCGCGGTACCCGGCGTCGAGGTACGTGCCCGCACACAGGAAGCGGCCGGCCTCGCTGAGGGAGGGGTGCACCGGGGGACGGCCCGCGGAGGGACCGGCCCAACTGCCGCTGGACTGACGGGGGATCGGGTTCTCGGTCACCGACCGACCCTAGGGTTCCCCTCCGGGCTGCGACAGAAAGATTCACGCCAAACGCCCCGGCCAGGTTTGGCCGGGGCGCTTCGGTGTTCGTACCGCTCGTACGGGGGCCGGCGCTGCCGGCCCGTACGCAACCGATCAGATCAGGCCGAGCTCGCGCACCGCGTCGCGCTCCTCGACGAGCTCCGCCACGGACGCGTCGATGCGCGCACGGGAGAACTCGTTGATGTCCAGGCCCTGGACGATCTCGTAGCGGCCGTCCTTGGTGGTGACCGGGAAGGAGGAGATGATGCCCTCCGGGACGCCGTAGGAGCCGTCCGACGGGATGCCCATGGAGGTCCAGTCGCCCGCCGCGGTGCCGTTGACCCACGTGTGCACGTGGTCGATGGCGGCGTTGGCGGCCGAGGCGGCCGAGGACGCGCCGCGGGCCTCGATGATCGCCGCGCCGCGCTTGGCGACGGTCGGGATGAAGTTCTCCGACAGCCAGGCCTGGTCGTTGACCAGCTCGGCGGCGTTCTTGCCGGCGATCTCCGCGTGGAAGATGTCCGGGTACTGGGTCGCCGAGTGGTTGCCCCAGATGGTCAGGCGCTTGATGTCGGAGACGGCGGCGCCGGTCTTGGCGGCCAGCTGCGAGATCGCGCGGTTGTGGTCCAGGCGGGTCATCGCGGTGAAGCGCTCGGCCGGTACGTCCGGGGCGGCGGCCTGCGCGATGAGCGCGTTGGTGTTGGCCGGGTTGCCCACGACCAGGACCTTGATGTCGTCCGCGGCGTTCGCGTTGATCGCGGCGCCCTGCGGCTTGAAGATGCCGCCGTTGGCGGAGAGCAGGTCACCGCGCTCCATGCCCTTGGTGCGCGGGCGGGCGCCGACCAGCAGCGCGACGTTGGCACCCTCGAAGCCCTTGTTCGGGTCGTCGAAGATGTCGATGCCGGCGAGCAGCGGGAAGGCGCAGTCGTCGAGCTCCATGGCGGTGCCCTCGGCGGCCTTCATGCCCTGAGGGATCTCCAGAAGACGGAGCTTGACCGGCACGTCCGCGCCGAGCAGGTGGCCGGAGGCGATGCGGAAGAGCAGCGCGTAGCCGATCTGGCCGGCGGCGCCGGTGACGGTGACATTCACGGGAGTGCGGGTCATGGCCTTCTCCGTTAGACAGCTGGCGGTGGGGCGTCCCTGCCCCATGTGCTGGGAGGACGCCGCTCCGTGGCCCAGAAAATCTTGACGTGAAGAGACATCCGCCGTCAGGCTATCCGACCCTGGAGCACCCCAATCCCCCGCCCCGTGTGGCGCGGGGCACACGGGGCGGTCCCCGGGGACCCCTGAAGGCCTAGCGGACCGTGAAACGGACCGCGGTCTCCAGGAAGGGGATGTGCAGCCACGGCTTGGGCTCCATCACCAGCGCGAGCAGCGTGATCGCCGCGCCGAGCAGGCCGTACGTGACCATGTCCGTGAAGCGGGAGCGCACCGCGAGCATGCCCACGGAGGGCAGCAGCCAGCGCATCACCGAGCCCGCGATCAGCGCGAGGCCGATCAGCAGACAGCCGGCGCGCGGATGGCCCAGCGCGGTGACCAGCAGTCCGACCGCCGTCGCGGCGAGGACGGACAGCATCGGCCACTGACGGGCCGGAGCCGGGGCGTCGCCGGGCGCGGCCCGGCCGCCGCCCTCGGGACGGGCGGTGTCCCGGGTGACGGAGGGGAAGCGGCGTGACCTGGGGCCTTCCGGCTCCCCGGCGTCCGCGGGCTCCGTCCCGAGCTCGGCCGGCCCGGCGGGCTCGCGCCCGGCCCGCTCGCGCGCCACCGGCTCGCGCCCGGCCCGCTCGCGCGCGGCGGGCTCGCGCTCGGCCGGTACGCGCTCAGCCGGCACGGGGAACCGCCCGCTCGGCGGCCTCGACCACGTTGACGAGCAGCTGCGCCCGGGTCATCGGGCCGACGCCGCCCGGGTTCGGGGAGATCCAGCCGGCCACGTCCGCGACCCCGGGGTGCACGTCGCCGACGATCTTGCCGTTCTCGTCCCGGCTGACGCCGACGTCGAGCACGGCCGCGCCCGGCTTCACGTCCTCCGGCTTGACCAGGTGCGGCACGCCGGCCGCGGCGACGACGATGTCCGCCTGGCGCAGCAGCCCGGAGAGGTCGCGCGTACCGGTGTGGCACAGGGTCACGGTCGCGTTCTCGGACTTGCGGGTCAGCAGCAGGCCGATGGACCGGCCGACGGTGATCCCGCGGCCCAGCACGACCACGTGCGCGCCGTTGATCTCCACGCCGTGGTGGCGCAGCAGCTGGACGATGCCGTACGGGGTGCACGGCAGCGGGCCCGGCTCGTTCAGGACCAGCCTGCCGAGTGACATCGGGTGCAGGCCGTCGGCGTCCTTCGCCGGGTCCATGAGCTCCAGGACGCGGTTGGTGTCGATGCCCTTGGGGAGCGGGAGTTGCACGATGTAGCCGGTGCACTCCGGGTTGGCGTTCAGCTCGCGCACGACCTCCTCGATGTCCTCCTGGGAGGCCGTCGCGGGCAGTTCGCGCTGGAGGGAGGCGATGCCGACCTCGGCGCAGTCCTTGTGCTTGCCGTTGACGTACCAGCGGCTGCCCGGGTCGTCGCCGACCAGCAGGGTGCCGAGGCCCGGGGTGATGCCCCGGGCCTTGAGCGCCGCCACGCGGGCGGTCAGTTCGGACTTGATCGCGGCTGCGGTGGCCTTGCCGTCGAGAATCTGGGCAGTCATGGACCCATCCTCCCGGATGGAGCGGCCGCGGATCCAGTCGCGGCCCCGCACGACCCGCGCCCGTACCGTGCGTAGCGCCTGTCCGCACCGTGCGTACGACCCGCGCGCACCGTCCGTACGTCCCGCCCGCACCGTCCGTACGACCTGTCCGGGTTCGTTCCGGGGTCGCCCCGGGGACGCCCGGGGTCGTCCGGGGTTCGTTCCGGGTACGTCCGGGGTTCGTTGCACTTGCACAACAAGTCCCGGGCGGGCGGCGATCCCGCTGGACAAGCCCGCTCCGCCCCGACGACGATGCGGGGAACGTAGTGCCGCGGGCAGTGCCGGGGGGCGGGCCGCACGCCGTGCAGTGACTCCTCCGCGTATGCCGTGCGTCCCCGCACTTCCACGGAGGAACACCCCACATGAGCTTCGGCGACCCGAACAACCCCTACGCGCAGCCGCCCCAGGGCGGCCAGCCCGCCTACGGCTACCCGCCGCAGGCCCCCCAGGGCATCCCGCCGCAGGGCGGCTACGCCTACCCGCCGCAGGGCCAGGGCGGCTACCCCGCCCCCGGCGGCTACCCGGGCGCCGACGTGCCGATGCCCGGCGGAGTGAAGGGCGCCCGCGTCGTCCTGTTCATCCTCGGCGGCTTCGAGGCCCTGGCCGGCCTGTTCATCGCCGTCGGCGGCGCGCTCTTCGCCTCGGCCCTCTCCGAGTCCTCCAGCTCCTCCACGAGCGACATGGGCGCCGTCGCCGGCGGGGTGTTCGTCGTCGCCGGCCTCTTCCTCGTCGCCCTGTCCCTGTGGCCGATCCTGACCGCGGCCAAGCTGAGCAAGGGCCGCGGCGGAGTCCGCGTGTCCGGCATCATCTTCGGCTCGCTCCAGACGTTCTTCTCCGGAGCCGGCCTGATCGTCAACATCGCCACCTTCAGCAGCGTGGACGACTCCGCGGGCGCGATCGTCCTGGTCTCGATGCTGCCCAGCCTGATCGCGTTCGGCCTGGGCCTGTGGATCGTGATCGGCCTGGCCAACTCGGCCGCGGGCCAGTACTTCCGCCGCCCGCTGTACTGAGCCTCCTGCGGTCCGCCCGCACGGCGAAGGCCGCGCCCCGCACTGCTGCGGGGCGCGGCCTTCGCCGTGTGCGCCGGGGGTGAGAGGTCCGGGTCAGTGGAAGAAGTGCCGGGTCCCGGTGAGGTACATCGTCACGCCCGCCGCCTTCGCGGCCTCGATCACCAGCTCGTCGCGCATCGAACCGCCCGGCTGGACCACGGCCTTGATGCCGGCGGCCGTCAGGATCTCCAGCCCGTCCGCGAAGGGGAAGAAGGCGTCGGAGGCGGCGTACGAGCCCTGCGCGCGCTCGGCGCCCGCCCGCTCGACGGCCAGCTTCGCGGAGTCGACGCGGTTGACCTGGCCCATGCCGACGCCGACCGAGGCGCCGTCCTTGGCGAGCAGGATCGCGTTGGACTTGACGGCGCGGCAGGCCTTCCACGCGAAGGCGAGGTCGGCGAGCTCGTCGGCGGAGAGGGCGTCGCCGGTGGCGAGCGTCCAGTGCGCCGGGTCGTCGCCCTCGGCCCGGACGAGGTCGCTCTGCTGGAGCAGCACGCCGCCGGAGATCGGCTTGAGCTCGGCCGGCTGCTGCGGGGTGCCCGCCACCTTCAGGACGCGGATGTTCTTCTTCTTCGCGAGGACCTCGACGGCGCCCGGCTCGAAGTCGGGGGCGACGATGACCTCGGTGAAGATCTCCGCGACCTGCTCGGCGAGCTCGACGCTCACCGGGCGGTTGACGGCGATGACCCCGCCGAAGGCGGAGACCGGGTCGCAGGCGTGCGCCTTGCGGTGGGCCTCGGCGACGTCCTTGCCCACCGCGATGCCGCACGGGTTGGCGTGCTTGATGATCGCGACGCAGGGCTCTTCGTGGTCGTGGGCGGCGCGGCGGGCCGCGTCGGTGTCCACGTAGTTGTTGTAGGACATCTCCTTGCCGTGCAGCTGCTCGGCGTTGGCGAGCCCGCCCGGCTGACCGTCCGTGTACAGCGCGGCCGCCTGGTGCGGGTTCTCGCCGTAGCGCAGGGTGGACTTGCGCTCCCAGGCGCCGGCCAGGAACTCGGGCAGGACGGCCTCCGGCTCGGGCGCGTACGCGTTCGTGAACCAGGAGGCCACGGCCACGTCGTAGGCGGCGGTGTGCTGGAAGGCCTCGGCCGCGAGGCGCTTGCGGGCGGTGAGGTCGAAGCCACCGCCCTGGGCGGCGGCGATCACGGCGTCGTAGCGCGCCGGGCTGGTGACCACGGCCACCGAGGGGTGGTTCTTGGCGGCGGCGCGGACCATCGAGGGGCCGCCGATGTCGATCTGCTCCACGCACTCGTCCTCGGTCGCACCCGACTGGACGGTCGCGAGGAACGGGTAGAGGTTGACGATCACCAGGTCGAAGGGCTCGACGCCCAGCTCGGCGAGCTGGGCCCGGTGGTCCTCCAGGCGCAGGTCGGCGAGGATGCCGGCGTGCACGCGCGGGTGCAGGGTCTTGACCCGGCCGTCCAGGCACTCGGGGAAGCCGGTCAGCTCCTCGACCTTGGTGACGGGCACCCCGGCGGCGGCGATCTTCGAGGCGGTGGAGCCGGTCGAGACGAGGGCGACACCCGCCTCGTGCAGACCGCGGGCCAGCTCTTCCAGTCCCGTCTTGTCGTACACGCTGATGAGCGCGCGCCGGATCGGGCGCTTCGACGCGGCGAGGTCCTCGCCCCCTGCGGTCACGGTCTCTACGGTCCCTGCGGCCTCTGCGGCGGTCACTGGATTGTTACCTTTCGTCCCTCGATGCGGTAGCCGTGCCGGGCCAGGCGCCCCACGACCTCGACGAGCAGCTCGCGCTCGACTTCCTTGATCCGCTCATGGAGAGCGGCTTCGTCCTCTTCGTCCCGGACCTCGACCACACCCTGGGCGATGATCGGACCGGTGTCCACGCCCGCGTCCACGAAGTGGACGGTGCAGCCGGTGACCTTCGCGCCGTAGGCGAGGGCGTCCCGTACGCCGTGCGCACCGGGGAACGCCGGGAGGAGGGCGGGGTGGGTGTTGACGAACCGGCCGCCGAAGCGGCCGATGAACTCCGGCCCGACGATCTTCATGAACCCCGCCGAGACCACGAGGTCCGGCGCGTGCGCGTCCGTGGCCTCCGTGAGGGCCGCGTCCCACTCCGCACGGGTCGCGTAGGCCTTGACCGGGCACACGAAGGTGGGGATCCCGGCCTTCTCGGCGCGCTCCAGGCCGGCGATGTTCTCGCGGTCGGCTCCCACGGCGACGACTTCGGCGCCGAAGCCCTCGGGTCCGCCGGGGTGGGCGTCGATGGCGTCGAGCAGGGCCTGGAGGTTGGTGCCGGATCCGGAGACCAGCACGACCAGGCGGGAGGCGGCCATGGGAGGCCCTTTCTCGTCGAGCGGGGGCGCCTCCCGGCGTGACCGGGGGCGCGTCGTTCGTCTTGTGCGATCGCATGAAACTTCGGGTCCCCGGCATACGGGGGACCATACGAAGCCACCGACCGCCTGCAACGATACCGGCACACCGGACGGCCCCCGAGGGACGGGGGGACGGGTGGGCGGTAGCGTCTGGCGTTCACGCCGTAAACAGGCCTCGGACGTCCAGCGGGCGTCCACGACACAGGGGATGAAACACACCCGATGCCGGACCGCCCCCAGCCCGACCGCTCCACCGACGACAACCCCTTCGCGGCGCCCCCGGAAGGGCGGCCCGACCAGCTCTGGGAGCCGCGCGCCGGCGGTGACGGCCGCGACCGGCAGGATCCCGGGTCGGGACCTGGCGCGGACCCCGGGTCGGGACCGGCGCGCTGGGACCCCACGGACCCCATCCAGCGGCGGGCCCGGTACGCGCTGCTGGCCGGCATGTGGGGCTTCTTCTTCGGGGTCTTCGGCATCCCGTCGATGGGGCTGCTGCTGGGCGCGCTCGCCCTGTACTGGGGCATCAGCGCGCTGCGCGGGGTCCCGGCGAAGCCGTCGGGCGACGGGGCGCAGGACGCCTCCGGCCCCGCGCGCACCACGGGCGCCTCGGCGGCGGACGTGGGTACGGGTACGGGCAGGACCGCGGCCGCGGAACCGGCTGCCGGGGCGGCTCCCGGCGCGGCCCGGGGCGGACTGGCGGCGATGGGCGCCGCCGCCCGGCCCCAGCGGACGGCGGCCACGAGCGGCCTGGTGACCGCTTCGCTGGCGATCCTGCTGGCCCTGTCCTCGTACGCGGTGCAGCTCACGTACAAGGACTTCTACGTCTGCAAGCAGGACGCCCTCACCAAGGCCGCCGAGCTGCAGTGCAACGACCTGCTGCCGGACAACTTCATCGGCAAGGTGCTAGAGGTCCAGCGCTAGCCGGTCGGTCCGGGCGGCGGCGGGGCGGTTTCCGCAGCCGTCCCCGAAGCCGTTCCCGGAGCCGTTTCCGCCTGCGCTCCCTCCGGCGGCCTGCGGCGCGTCAGTACGCGGGCTCCGCCCACCGGCGGCACGAGCGGGGACGGGGCCGGGGGCGGGGGCGGGGGTGCCTGCGGAAGCGTGGCGGCCGCCCCCACGAGGTCCCCGGGTGCGGGAGCGGCCGCCGTCTGCGGCGGCTCCGCCGGCAGCGCGGGGAGCGGGATCGGGGTCAGGTCCAGCTTGAGGCCGGGCATGACCAGCACGGGGCGCTTCGGCGGTGCGGACACCGGCCGGGGTCCTCCCTCCGGCCCCCCTTCCGGAACCTGGGCCGGGGGCGGCCCGTCACCCTCCGCCGGAGCACTGGAGAAGTCCGGGATCAAGGTGCCCGCCGCACGGCGCAGGGCCGCCCAGCGGACCTCCCGCACGCCGCTGTCGTGCCAGCCGTCCCCGGAGCCCGCGCCGTCCAGCCCCCTCGCGGGCCGGTTGCGCCAGGCGTGCACCGCGACGGCCAGCGGGACCGCGAGGACCAGGGTCCAGCCCAGGGCCGCCGCGCCCGTCTGCCACCACACCGGGCCGAAGGCGGCCAGCTCCCTGGAGCCGAGCGGCCCCGCCGAAGCCGCCGCGAGCGCGGTCGTCACCAGGGCGCACACCAGGGCGCCGAGCGCCGCCGTGAGCGCGGTCTCCCCGTACGAGACGTCGCGCGCCCGGCGTACCGCGAACCAGCCCACCGCCAGCCCGGCCACCACCGGCACCGCGCCGGCGGCCCAGGTCAGCGGCGTGCCGGTGCCCTGCGCGGGCAGCGCCGCGAGCAGCGGGAAGCCCGGCAGCGCGGGCGCGCCGCCGAAGCCGAGCGGGGTCGCGGTGGCGGCGGTGCCCAGCGCGAAGCCGGGACCGAGGGCGTAGGAGGCGCCCCAGACGACGGCGTTCGGGATCAGCGCGAGGGCGAGCAGCAGCACCGCGAAGCGGCCCGACCAGACCCCGGTCAGCGCCGCGAAGGAGCCCTGCACCTCCGGCCCGTGCCAGGCCAGCGAGGCGCCGACCAGCAGGGCTCCGCCGCCGAGGAGCACCAGCGCCCCGCCGGCGCCGGCCCGCAGCGCGAGGGCGTAGCGGGGCCGGGTGAACCGGCCGGGCAGCTGCCCGAGCGGCCTCCCCCGGGCCTCCCAGACCCCGCCCGCGGCGGCGAGGGCGGCGACGGCCGGGAGGTGCCAGGCCGCGCTGAGGGGGTCGGCGGGCATCGGCCCGGCGGCGGCGTACACGACGGCGAGGGCGCCGACCCCGAGGTAGCCGCACAGCACGGCGGAGAACACCACGCCCGCGGGCAGCGGCTCCGCGCCCCGGTCCTCCTGCGCGGCGCTGCCCAGCCGGGCGGCGCGCCGGATGAGCAGTGCGGGCAGGGCCACCAGGAGCAACGGGGTGAGGCCGACGGGGGCGGGCACCCCGGAGAGGGTCTCGTAGCGGACGAGGTCGGTCCCGTGGGCGAGCAGCCAGAGGCCCGCGGCGAGGTGCAGGGCGCCACCGGGGCCGCTGTCGGGGTAGGGGGAGCTGATCCACAGCACGATGACGAGCACGGCGAGGAAACCGAGCCCCAGTCCTGCGGCGACGGCGCCACCCACGACACACGCGGCGGCGGCCGGTGAACGTCGCCGTGCGGGGGCCCGTGGGGGCGTGGGCAACGAGGTCCCGCGTTCGGTCACTTGGGTCACCCCGTCATGGTGCCAACGACACGCGCTATGGGCGGGTAACAGGCGAATGACCGTGGTGTCGCTCAATATACGTTTATGTACTTTTTCGGTCAGGGCGTCCGGGTCGCGGGGAGTGTGGCATGACACAAAGCGTCACGGAGCTGGGCCTCCCCACCCCGAAGGAACGCCGACGCCTGCGCGAAGCAGCCGATCTGACGCACGAAGAGGTCGCGGCGGCGGTGGGCGTCACCTCGAGCACGGTCCGCTCCTGGGAGACCGGCCGCACCCACCCCCGGGGCCGCAAGCTGGAGGCCTACTCCAAGCTCCTGGCCCGCCTGTCGGCCGAAGCGTCCCGTGACCGCGCCCCCTCGGGCCCCACGGCCCGCACCGAAGGCTCGGCCGCCCGGGCCGCCCGGACCCAAGGCACCCGATCCCGCCCCGACGGCCCCGCCATCGACCGCTCCCAGGCCCGGGGCGCCGCCGGCCCGGCGCGGACCACCGCGGACACGCCCGCCCGGCCCACGCCGCAGCCCGCCGGCACGGCCACACCGCGGACGAGCGGCAAGGCCGCGGGGGCGGCAGCCGTCGAGCCGCCGTCATCAACCGGCCCCGCCGGAACGGACACGGACACACCGTCAGCCCCGGGCACCGCCCCCGACAGCCGTCCCAACCGCGCCGCCGAGGGCGCCGGGGGCGCCGGGGCACCGGCCGGGCCGGGTCCTGCGGACGCGGGTGCGGGCGCGGGCGCTGACGCGGACGTGGACGTGGAAATGAACGCGGACGCGGGCTTGGACGCGGGCGCGGACGCGGATGCGGACTTGGACGCGGACGCGGACGCGGAAATGAAGGCGGGCGCTGACGTGGACGCGGACGCAGACGCGGCAATGGACGCGGAAATGAACGCGGACGCAGATGCGGACGTGGACCTGGACGCGGAAGCGGCGGCGACCGCGGACGCCCCTGCGGGGCGGTTCGGGCTGCACATGATGCGCGGGCTCACCCGGCCCGCCGGTGCGCAGACCCGGCCCAAGTCCGCCGCCAAGCGAGCCGCGAAGCCCCCCGTCGGGATGCCCCGGTACGAGGCCAAGTCCCCGGTCAAAACCGGAGCCGCGTCGGGCGGCGGCCACGGCGGAGGCGGCCGAGCGGGCCTGCGCCCCGGCGGCCCCCTCCTCCCGAGCACGAGTACGGACACCGGAGCGGGCACGCCCCCCGACACCGGCCCGGACACCGGAGCGGGTACTGGCCCGGACTCCGGCTCAGGCACCGGCCAGGACTCCGGACGCCGCTCCGGGAAGGCCTCCGCACCAGACACCGGGTCAGACCCCGACAAGGCCGCCACGCCGGACAACACGCCGCGCTCCGACAAGGCCACCGCACCCGACACCGGATCAAGCTCCGGCAAGGCCGCCGCGTCGAACACCGGATCAGGCCCCGGCAAGGCCACCGCACCCGACACCGGGTCAGGCCCCGGCAAAGCCACCACACCCGACACCAGGTCAGGCCCCGACAAGGCCGCCACGCCGGACACCACGCCACGCTCCGAGAAGGCCGCCGCCGCACAGAACACCGGGTCAGGCTCCGGCAAGGCCACCGCACCCGACACCGGATCAAGCTCCGGCAAAGCAAGCGCACCCGACACCGGGTCAGGCCCCGACAAGGCCGCCGCGCCGGACAACACGCCGCGCTTCGGCAAGGCCACCGCCCCCGACACCGGGTCAGGCTCCGACAAGGCCACCGCACCCGACACCACGCCACGCTCCGGCAAGGCCGCCGCCGCACAGAACACCGAGCCGTTCACGGGGAACCCCGCCGGTCCGGCCTCCGATGCCGCCGCCCGGACGCGCACCACCGGCTCCGGCTCCGGCTCCGGCGCAGCCACTGGCCCGGATCCCGCGTCGGCCACGGGCAAGGCCCCCGCACGCGGCTCCGGCCCTGATTCCAGTCCCGGCACCGGCCCTGACTCCACGTCCGGTTCCGCGACCGGCCCAGCGTCCGGGTCCACGTCCGGTTCCGCGACCGGTTCCGCGACCGGCGGAGCGTCGGGGTCCACGTCCGACCCAGCGTCCGGGTCCACGTCCGGCTCCACGCCCGGCTCCACGCCCGGCCCGGGGTCCGGATCCACGTCCGGGTCCGCGACCGACTCCGCGACCGGCTCCGCGACCGGCGGAGCGTCGGGGTCCACGTCCGACCCAGCGTCCGGGTCCGCGTCCGGCTCCACGCCCGGCCCGGCGTCCGGCTCCGCGACCCGCTCCACGCCCGGCCCAGCGCACGGCTCCGCGACCCGCTCCGCGACTGACGCCCCGTCTGGCCCGGCGCCGGGCTCTCCCCCTGGCTCCGCGCCGGCCCGCAAGGGCCCCCGCGCCTCCGCATTGGCGGCATCGCCGGCACCGGCGGCACCGGCCGCACCCGGGGCGGGCTCCGCCAAGGCGGACGCCCGGGCCGGGGAGGCCCGTACCGGCCACGGCGAGACTCCCGGCCCGGACTCCGACGCGCATGCCCCGAAGGCCACGCCGGTCTCCGCCTTCGACGCCCTCTACGACCGCACCGCCCCCGCCCTGGCCCGCCAGGCCTACCTCCTCACCGGCCGCCACGCCCTCGCCTGCGAGGCGGTGGAGCGCGCCTTCCAGCAGGCGTGGGACCGCTGGCCCGAGGTCGCCACCGACCCCGATCCGGTGGGGTGGGTGCGCGCGGCCACGTACGAGTACGCGCTCTCCCCGTGGCACCGCTTCCGCCGCTCCCACCGGCACCTCGACGAGCCCCCGGCCGACCCCGCGGACCGCATCCTCCTGGACGCGATGCTCGGGCTGCCCCCGGCCCACCGCCGCACCGTGCTGCTCTACGACGGCGTCGGGCTCGACCTCCCCGACACCGCCGCCGAGACCGAGGCGTCCACGCCGACCGCGGGCAGCCGGCTCCTCAACGCCCACGCCGATCTCGCCGACCTGCTCCCCGAACTGGACGGCGTAGAGCCCGCCAAGCAGTCCGCGGTGCTGCGCGAGCGGCTCGGCACGCTGACGCCGGCCGGCCGGCTGGAGCCGCGCGCGGCAGCGGTCGTACGGATGGCCGGCGAGCACCGGACCCGGCTGTGGACGCGTGCGGTGATCGGGGTGTCGGCGGTCATCGCCGCGGCGACGGCCTACACCTGGGTGACCGCTCCGACCGAGTACGAGCCCCCGCGCGCCCCCGGCGCGAGCGTGTCGGGCGTGCCCCCGCACAGCGGCCCGCAGCAGCTCACCGACGAGGGCCGCCAGCTCCACGACAAGCTGCTGTCCGATCCGTCGGCCGGACCCTCCCGGATCTCGCCGAGCCTCGAATAACGGCGCGGCGGGTGTCACCCGCGGACCGGAAACGGGCGTGGCCCGCACCCCTCACAGGGTGCGGGCCACGCCCGTCTGCACGCACAGCCGAACCGGCTGCTCACTACTGGCCTGCTGCGCTGCCTACTGCGCGGCGTTCAGGATCTCGCGCGCCAGCTTCGCGGTCTCGGTCGGCGTCTTGCCGACCTTCACGCCCGCGGCCTCCAGGGCTTCCTTCTTGGCCTGTGCGGTGCCAGAAGAACCGGAGACGATCGCACCGGCGTGACCCATGGTCTTGCCCTCGGGGGCGGTGAAGCCCGCGACGTAGCC
Source organism: Streptomyces sp. NPDC002104 (assembly GCF_053593795.1). Classification (NCBI taxonomy): domain Bacteria; kingdom Bacillati; phylum Actinomycetota; class Actinomycetes; order Kitasatosporales; family Streptomycetaceae; genus Streptomyces; species Streptomyces sp. NPDC002104. The sequence continues at coordinate 164,550 of NZ_JBSFDF010000013.1, forward strand.
GACGACCGGCTTGGTGACGTTCTTCGCGATGAAGTCCGCCGCACGCTCCTCGGCGTCGCCGCCGATCTCGCCGATCATGACGATCAGGTCGGTGTCGGGGTCCGCCTCGAACGCCTCCAGGGCGTCGATGTGCGTGGTGCCGATGACCGGGTCGCCACCGATGCCGACGGCGGAGGAGAAGCCGATGTCACGGAGCTCGTACATCATCTGGTAGGTCAGCGTGCCCGACTTGGACACGAGACCGATGCGGCCGGGCTTGGTGATGTCGCCCGGGATGATGCCGGCGTTGGACTGGCCGGGGGTGATCAGACCCGGGCAGTTCGGGCCGATGATCCGCGTCTTGTTGCCCTTGGCGGACGCGTACGACCAGAAGGCGGCGGAGTCGTGCACCGCGATGCCCTCGGTGATGACGACGGCCAGCGGGATCTCGGCGTCGATCGCCTCGACCACGGCGGACTTGGCGAACGCCGGCGGGACGAAGAGGACGGAGACGTTGGCGCCCGTCTTCTCCATCGCCTCGGCGACGGAGCCGAAGACCGGGACCTCGGTGCCGTCGAAGTCGACGGTCGTGCCGGCCTTGCGCGGGTTCACGCCGCCGACGATGTTGGTGCCGTCAGCCAGCATCAACTTGGTGTGCTTCATGCCCGTGGCACCGGTCATGCCCTGGACGATGACCTTGCTGTCCTTGTTGAGGAAGATAGCCATGTGAGTCTGTGACCTCTGCCCTTACTTCGCAGCCGCGAGCTCGGCGGCCTTGTCGGCCGCGCCGTCCATGGTGTCCACGCGCTGGACCAGCGGGTGGTTGGCGTCCGAGAGGATCTTGCGACCCAGCTCGGCGTTGTTGCCGTCGAGGCGGACGACCAGCGGCTTGGTGACCGCCTCGCCCTTGTCCTCGAGCAGCTGCAGCGCCTGGACGATGCCGTTGGCGACCTCGTCACACGCGGTGATGCCACCGAAGACGTTGACGAACACGGACTTGACGTCCGGGTCGCCGAGGATGATCTCGAGACCGTTGGCCATGACGGCGGCGGAGGCGCCACCGCCGATGTCCAGGAAGTTGGCGGGCTTGACGCCGCCGTGGTTCTCGCCGGCGTACGCGACGACGTCGAGGGTGCTCATGACGAGACCCGCGCCGTTGCCGATGATGCCGACCTCGCCGTCGAGCTTCACGTAGTTGAGGTTCTTCGCCTTGGCGGCGGCCTCGAGCGGGTTCGCGGCAGCGTGGTCCACGAACTCCTCGTGGCCCGGCTGGCGGAACTCGGCGTTCTCGTCGAGCGAGACCTTGCCGTCGAGCGCGATGACGTCGCCGTTGGCGACCTTCGCGAGCGGGTTGACCTCGACGAGGAGCGCGTCCTCGGCGATGAAGGTCGCCCACAGGGTCACGAGGACCTCGGCGACCTTCTCGGCGACCTCGGCCGGGAACTGCGCCAGCGCGACGATCTCGCGGGCCTTCTCGATGGTCACGCCCTCGTTGGCGTTCACCGGGACCTTGGCGAGCTTCTCCGGGGTCTCCTCGGCGACCTGCTCGATGTCCATGCCGCCCGCGACCGAGGCCATGGCCAGGAAGGTGCGGTTGGTGCGGTCGAGGAGGTACGAGACGTAGTACTCCTCCAGGATTTCCGGAGCCGTCTCGGCGATCATCACCTTGTGGACCGTGTGGCCCTTGATGTCCATCCCGAGGATGTCCGTCGCACGGGCGACGGCCTCGTCCGGGGTGGCGGCGAGCTTGACGCCGCCCGCCTTGCCGCGGCCGCCGACCTTCACCTGCGCCTTGACGACCGACTTGCCGCCGAGCCGCTCCGTGGCCTCGCGCGCCGCCTCAGGCGTGTCGATCACTTCACCGGCCAGCACCGGTACACCGTGCTTGGCGAAGAGGTCCCTCGCCTGGTACTCGAACAGGTCCACGCGCGTCCGTCCCTTGTCTTCAAAGATTCGCAGTGATTCGCGGTTGTCTGCTATCTGCGTGGGCGTGCCGCGGAGGGCAACGTGACGGCGCTGTCACAAGGAAGGCGCACACGGTGACCGTGGACGCGGCATGTCCGTCCCGCAGGTTATCCCCGTGGGACGTAGGTCCCTAAATCGCAGATCACACCTGAGCGGTGATACCTGTCACAGATCGCCTCACGGTTGAACTGCGTCTTCGTGCGATCCGCCGAGGCGCGGACGTTCCCGCACGTCCCCGGCGCGTCCCTCCGCGCGGTCACGGGACGGGCAGGGGCCGCTTCTCCAGCGCCGCGGCCATCACCTCCGGGAACAGGTCGGGAGTGCAGGCGAAGGCCGGGGCGCCGAGTGCGGCGAGGGCGGCGGCGTGGTCCCGGTCGTAGGCGGGCGCGCCCTCGTCGGACAGCGCGAGCAGCGTCACGAACTCCACCCCCGCCGCCTTCATCGCCGCGACCCGCTTCAGCATCTCGTCGCGTATGCCGCCCTCATAGAGATCACTGATGAGGACGACGACGGTGTCGGCGGGGCGGGTGATCTTCGACTGGCAGTAGGCGAGCGCACGGTTGATGTCGGTGCCGCCGCCGAGCTGGGTGCCGAAGAGGACGTCGACGGGATCGTCGAGCTGGTCGGTCAGATCGACCACCGCGGTGTCGAAGACGACCAGCCGGGTCGCGATCGAACGCATCGAGGCCAGCACCGCCCCGAAGACGGAGGCGTAGACGACGGAGGCGGCCATCGACCCCGACTGGTCGATGCACAGCACGACCTCCTTCTTCACCGCCCGCGCGGCGCGGCCGTAGCCGACCAGCCGCTCCGGCACGACGGTCCGGTACTCGGGCAGGTAGTTCTTCAGGTTCGCCCGGATGGTCCGGTCCCAGTCGATGTCCGCGTGGCGCGGCCGGCTGATCCGGGCGGACCGGTCGAGCGCGCCCGTCAGCGTGGCCCGCGTCCGGCTCGCGAGCCGCTTCTCCAACTGCTGGACCACCTTGCGCACGACCGCGCGGGCGGTCTCCCTCGTCGTCTCGGGCATGGCCTTGTTGAGGGAGAGCAGGGTGCCGACGAGGTGGACGTCCGGCTCCACCGCCTCCAGCATCTCCGGCTCCAGCAGCAGCGCGGACAGCCCGAGCCGCTGGATCGCGTCCCGCTGCATGACCTGCACCACGGAGGTGGGGAAGTACGTCCGGATGTCCCCGAGCCACCGCGCCACCTGCGGCGCGGACCCCCCGAGCCCGGCCGACCGCTCCCCCGCCCGCTTGCGCCCCGCGTCACCGCCGTACAGCGCCCCGAGCGCGGCATCCATCCCGGCGTCCGCACCGCTCAGCACACACCCGGTCCCCTCCCCCTCTCCCCCGCCCAGCACCATCCGCCACCGCCGCAACCGCTCGCCGTCACTCACGCCTGCCCCACCCATCTGTCGTACCTCCCGCTCTCGACCCAATGCCGTCGACCACCGCCAACCGGTGCCGCTGTGCGGGGCGGAGTTCCCCTCCCCGCCCTTCGCCCGTTCCCCGGGTCTCAGACACCGGCCGAAATCGGCCCCTCCGGCGTTTGAGGAGCGGGGGTCCCGGGGGCCGGCCCCCGGCAACGGCGCCGCACCCGGCAAACGGGTCCGGGCGGAGCCCGGGGAACGGTGGAAGGGCGGGGAGGGGAACTCCGCCCCGCGCAGCGGCACCGTCGCAGCCCCCGCCCGGGCGCAGCCGGGCACAGCCGGACCGCCCGGCGCCGGGCCCCGGCCCGGTCAGCCCCGTGCCCCCGCCAGCAGCAGGTGGACCAGGTCCACCACCGCGTCCGCCCGGACGGGGTCCAGCTCCGGCCCGAAGCCGGCCGGCGCCGTCCCGGACCCCGGGACGGAGGCCCCCGCCCCGCCTGGCCCGCGGCGGACCAGCTCCCCCAGCGTCCGCCGCACCCCCGCCTCGTACCCGCCGAAGGTCCTCCGCAGGAGCGGCAGCACATCGACGAACGCCCGCTCCGGCACGGACACCAGCCAGCCGTCGATCAGCGCCAGCAGCCGCTCGTCGTGCACGAGCAGCGTGCCGCCGCCCGAGCCCCCGCCCGCGAACCCCTCGATCCAGCCGGCCGCGTCGGCCGGCGCGCAGGCCGGGGACAGCGAGAGCCCCATCAGCCGGGCGGTCTCCTCGGGCGCGAGCCTCCCGTCGTCGAGCAGCAGCCGCGCCGCCCGCCCGCGTATCAGCCCGGGGACGGTGTCCCGCCCGGCCAGGGTCCGCAGCACCGCCGACCACCGCTCGCGCAGCCCCTCCGCGTCCAGCAGTCCTATCGCTCCGTGCACGGCGTCCACGTGCCCCCGCAGCTCCTCCGCCGCGTCGGCGTCCAGGCCCGCCGCGCAGGCGGGTGGCAGCGCCACGCAGATCCGCTCCGCGAGCCCGGCCGCCACCGTGCCCAGCGCCGCCGCGTCGGTGCCGCGTACGTCCCCGTACCGCAGCGAACGGGCCAGCGCGGGCAGGGCCTTGGCCAGGCCCGCCACATCGGTGTCCAGGGCGGCCCGGTCGGCCAGGGCCCGCAGGACGGCGGGCAGCGCCCCGGAGAGCCCGGCCAGCAGGCACCGCTCCGCCAGGGCGGTGACCTCGCCCAGCTCCGCGGCGCCCGCGGCGTCGGCCTCGGCCCGGGCGGTGGCCGCCCCGAGCACGGTGGTTCCCCAGATGCCGGCTTCGGCCACCCTCACCGCGAGCTCCGGCTCCCAGCGCAGGCGCCAGGTCTCGCGGAAGGTGCCCGTGCTCCCCCGGGAGGCCGTCGGGACGCCCCAGTCGACGCCGAGCAGCCGCAGCCGGTGCAGCAGCAGGGACTTGGCCGTGTCGGTGTCCTTGCGCAGGTCGAGCTCCACGTCCCGGTCCTGCGCCTCGGGCTTGATCCGCAGCGAGCGCTGCTGCCGGTTCAGGTCGCGCTGGAGGGGTACGACGGGCGCCGCGTCGGGGACTTCGCCGAGCACGTCCCCGACGACGAGCCGGTCCTCGATCAGCGCGAGCGGTATGTCGGAGCCGTCGCACATCACGGCCCGGACCGCTTCGAGGGTCTCCGTGAGCCCCGGCACCGGCCGGCCCCGCATCGCGGCCAGGGTGTCGGCGAGCCGGACCGCTTCGATGACGTGGGCCGGGGACACGTGCCGGTCCTCCTCGCGGAGCAGGCCCGCGACCTTGGTCAGCCAGCGCTCGACGGGCCGGTCCCGGGCCGCGAAGAGGTGCGCGTACCAGCCGGGCGAGGTGATGCCCGCGCCGTACCCCCCGGCCCGGGCGAGGCGCCGGTGGGTCCAGGGCACCCAGGTGGTCTCCACCTTGACCTTGGGCAGTCCGGTGAGGAGCGCCTTGTCCGCGGCCGCGGTGGTCTTCGCCCGCAGGGCCGGGACGTGCCAGGCCCCGCAGACCACGGCGTAGTCGTCGCCGAACTCCCGTCGCGCGGCCCGCATCCGCTGCCGCATGTACGCCTCGCGGACCAGGTCCCGGTGGTGGCCGCCCGCCCCGTACTCCTCGCGCAGGGCGCCCATGGCCTCCCCGACCGCCTCGAACACGCCCAGCGGGTCGGCCGCCGCTCCGGTCCCGCCGCGGTGCTCGACGACGTCCTCCCACCACCGCTCGGGGTCCTCGTACCCGGCGGTCCGGGCCAGCACGGCCAGCGGATCGAGCCGTACGGACCCGGGCGCCGCGCCGCTCCCTCCCTCGGGCCCCTCCCCCTCCCCGTCTCTCTCCCCCTCGGCGCTCTCCCCCTCGGCGTTCTCCGCCGCGGCCAGGGAGTGCGCGGCCGGCAGGTCGATGAACCGGACCGGGACCTCGCGCTCCTGCGCCCACCGGATGGCCGTCCATTCCGGGCAGAACCCGGCCAGCGGCCAGAAGGCGGCCCGGCCGGGGTCGTCGGCCGCGTGGGCGAGGAGCGCGACGGGCGGCCGCATCCCCGGGTCCGCGGCCAGCGGGAGCAGGGCGTCCCCCTCCGGCGGGCCCTCGATCAGCACCGCCGCGGGGCCGGCCGCGTCCAGGGCGGCCCGCACCGCGCGGGCCGAGCCGGGCCCGTGGTGCCGTACGCCCAGCAGCAGCGGTCCCGCCGTCCCTCCGCTCATGCCGTCACCTCCCGGCAGGCCCGGTAGAAATCCTTCCAGCCGTCGCGCTCGCGGACCACGGCCTCCAGGTACTCCTGCCAGACGACCTGGTCCGCCGCCGGGTCCCGGACGACGGCCCCGAGGATTCCCGCCGCCACGTCGGAGGGGCGCAGGACACCGTCCCCGAAGTGCGCCGCCAGGGCGAGGCCGCCCGTGACCACGGAGATGGCCTCGGCGGTGGACAGGGTGCCGCTGGGCGACTTGACCTTCGTGCGCCCGTCGACGGTGACTCCGCCGCGCAGCTCGCGGAAGACGGTGACCACGCGGCGGATCTCCTCCAGGCCCTCCGGGGCGGCCGGCAGGTCCAGGGCGCGGCCCATCTGGTCGACGCGGCGGGCGACGATGTCGACCTCGGCGTCGGCGGTGGCGGGCAGCGGCAGGACGACGGTGTTGAAGCGCCGGCGCAGCGCGCTGGAGAGCTCGTTGACCCCGCGGTCGCGGTCGTTGGCGGTGGCGATGAGGTTGAAGCCGCGCACCGCCTGCACCTCCTGGCCGAGCTCCGGTATCGGGAGGGTCTTCTCGGACAGGACGGTGATGAGGGTGTCCTGGACGTCGGCGGGGATCCGGGTGAGCTCCTCGACGCGGGCGGTCATGCCCTCGGCCATGGCGCGCATGACCGGGCTCGGTACGAGTGCTTCGCGGCTCGGGCCGTGGGCGAGGAGGCGGGCGTAGTTCCAGCCGTAGCGGATGGCCTCCTCCGGGGTGCCGGCGGTGCCCTGGACGAGGAGGGTGGAGTCCCCGCTGACGGCGGCGGCCAGATGCTCGGACACCCAGGTCTTGGCGGTGCCGGGCACGCCGAGGAGCAGCAGTGCGCGGTCGGTGGCGAGGGTGGTGACGGCGACTTCGACGATCCGGCGCGGGCCGACGTACTTGGGTGTGATGACGGTGCCGTCTTCGAGCGTGCCGCCCTGCAGGTACGTCGCCACGGCCCACGGGGAGAGTTTCCAGCGGGCCGGGCGGGGCCGGTCGTCGGCGGCCGCCAGGGCTTTCAGTTCGTGTGCGAAGGCGTCTTCGGCGTGCGGTCGCAGCGCCTCTGCGGTGGTCTCGTTCCCGGTCGTGGCCATGGTCCCCCTCCAATGCTCCGCAGCCGCTCGACGACTGCTGTGACCACGATGCACCCGACCACTGACAACGGCCCCCGGGAGAAGCGTCGTTGCAGGTCAGAGCGATTGTCAGTGGGGGTCTCTACGGTGGAACACATGACTGAGCAGGGGGTCCGCTGGACGGCGGAACAGGTACTGGCTCTGGCTCCTGACGAGGCCTCACGCAAGGCGGGGGCCAGACTCGGCGGTGCGGGGCCGTGGTCACAGACCGGAGGTTCCGCTTCCGGTGCGGTGTGGGGGTTGTGCAAGGGCAGCGGCAGCAAGCCGTACCGGACGGTCGTCGACCTGTCCGGGCCGGCGTACAAGTGCTCCTGCCCGAGCCGGAAGTTCCCGTGCAAGCACGCGCTGGGCCTGCTGCTGCTCTGGTCCGCAGAGGGACTCGACAGCCCGGCCGGCGATCCGGCCGGGGCCCCGGACTGGGCGGGCGAGTGGCTCGCGGAGCGGGCGGCGAAGGCGGCGCGCCCGGCCGCCGACCGGGCCGGCCGGGCAGCGCCGGCGGACGCCGAGGGCGCCCGCAAGCGGGCCGAGCGGCGGGCGGCCCGGATCGGCGCGGGCGTCACCGAGCTGGAACAGCGGCTCGCCGACCTGGTGCGCGGCGGCCTCGCCGGTCAGGAGCGGGCGGGATACGCGGCCTGGGAGGAGACCGCCGCCCGGATGGTCGACGCCCAGGCACCCGGACTGGCCGCGCGGGTCCGGGAGTTGGGGACGATACCCAGTTGCGGCAGCGGCTGGCCCGCCCGGATGCTGGAGGAGGCCGCGCTGCTGCACCTGCTGGACCGGGCCTGGCTGGGGGTTTCCGGGTTGCCGGAGCCGCTGGCCGCGACGGTCCGCAGCCGTCTGGGACTGCAGCCCCGGACGGAGGGCGAGGCCGTACGGGACCACTGGCTCGTGCTGGCCCAGTACGACACGGCGTCACCGGACGGCCGTCTCACCACCCGCCGGATATGGCTGCGCGGGCTGGCGAGCGGGCGGCCGGCCCTGGTCCTGGACTTCGGCCCGCCCGGGAGGCCGCCGGGTCTGGCTCTGCCCGTCGGCCTGGTGCTGGAGGCGGAAGCCCGCTTCCGTCCCGGCTCGGCGGGGCTGCGCGCGGACCTCGGGGAGAGGTTCGGGCCGGCCGGGCCGTGCCGGAGCGCGCCGGCCGGCGTGAGCACGGCCGCGGCACTGGAGGCGTACGGCGCGGCACTGCGCGAGGACCCCTGGCTGGAGTCCTGGCCGGTGGTGCTCGGCCCGGTGGTGCCGATACCGGGGGGACGACAGGAAGGAGCACGGACAGAACGGGGCGGCGACCAACAGACGCCACCCGCTTGGCAATTGGCAGACGCGGAGGGGACGTCCGCCCTGCCCGTGCCCCTGACCGGGGCCGGGAGCCGGCCCGGGACCGGGCTGTGGCAACTGGCCGCGCTTTCGGGGGGCGGCCCGGTGACGGTGTTCGGCGAATGCGGACACCGCGGATTCACCCCGCTGACGGCCTGGCAGCCGGGCTCCTCGGAGCCGGTGGTGCTGGGCTGAGCGGGCGGCAGGGGGAAGGCGGCGGCGCGGGGGCGCCGACGTATTCGAAACGAGTGAGCCGGGGGGCTTTCGTGAACGACAACCACGCCAGTTGAGGCCGTAAGGACATCGAGATGGCTCCGGTCCCGCGGAGGGGGCGGGACCGGAGCAGGGCACACGAGGCGAAAGGGAGGGGATCCGGTGAACACGACGACGCACACGACGCCGGACACGGCCTGCACGGACGGGAGCTGGGACGACCTGGTGGGCGCCGCACTGCTGGGTACCGAGCGGCGCCGGGGCAGTCCGGAGGCCCTGCTCGCGGCCGCGGCCCTGCAGACGGTACGGCGCCGGGCCGGGCTCAGACCCGCCGAGGCGGGGCCCCGGCCCGAACCCGCGCCGCACGACCCGCGCCCGGAGCCGCCGGAACCGGCCCGGCGGCGGCTCGCGCAACTGCTGGCGGGCCGGGCCGGCGCGGCCGGCGGCGGCGGGCGCCGGGGCGCCGCCCCCGACCTGACGGAGCTGCTGCCCCAGTGGCTGGCCGCCGCCGGACAGCACGGATACCGGGCTCCGGCCTCGCTGGTGCCCGCACTGCTGGACGTCGCCCGGGCCCGCAGCGACCTCCGCCCGCAGGCACTGGCCCTGGCCGGGACCCGCGGGCTGTGGCTGGCCCGGCTGAATCCGGACTGGCGGTTCGCCCTGCGCGGAGGATCCGGGGGCGCCGGCGAACTGCCCGATCCGCGGGACGCGGTGGCGGTGGAACGGCTGTGGCAGGAGGGGCTGTTCGCGGAGCGGGTCGCGCTGCTCGGTCTCGTACGGGCCCACGAGGCGGCCGCCGGACCACGGCTGCTGGAGACCACGTGGAGCACCGAACGGGCCGAGGACCGGCTGATGTTCCTCGACTCCCTGCGGATGGGGCTGTCGCCGGACGACGAGCCGTTCCTGGAGACGGCCCTGGGCGACCGCAGCCGCAATGTCCGGGCGACCGCCGCCGAGCTGCTGTCCGCGCTGCCGACCTCGGCGCTGGCCGGGCGGATGGCGGAGCGGGCACTGGCCTGCGTCGGCCCGGAGGGGGTCACGCCGCCGGCCGAGTGCGATGCGGGGATGCTGCGCGACGGCGTGGTCAAGCGGCCGCCGGCCGGGCGCGGGGAGCGGGCCTGGTGGCTGGGGCAGCTGGTGGAGGCCGCCCCGCTGTCCTGCTGGCGCGAGCGGTTCGGGGGGCTCGGCCCGGCCGAGATCGTGGCGCTGCCGGTGGCCGAGGGCTGGGCGGAGGAACTCCACGCGGCCTGGTGCCGGGCCGCGGTCCGCCAGGGCGACCCCGCCTGGTCGCAGGCCCTGCTCGGCTCGGCCTCCGCCCCACCCGCGGCGGGCCCGGCGACGGCGTCGCTGGCGGAGCGGGCGAAACTCCTGTCGACCCTGGGAGACGAGGAACGGGCAGCCTGGGTAGCGGAGTTCATACGCACACACGGGCTGTCGGAGGCGTTCCAGTTGCTCGGGGTGTGCGTGGTGCCGTGGGCGGGGGCGCTGGGGAGAGCGGTGATCGAAGCCCTGGACTCCGCGCGGGAGGCGGGCGGCTACCCGTGGAGCTTCAGCGGGGTGATGGGGCTGGCGGAGCGGTGCCTTGATCCTGCGGAGGCGGGGCGGCTCGATGCGCTGGCGGCGGAGCCGGTGGAGGAGGGCGGTGCGGCGGCCTACTGGTCGGAAGCCTTCCAACGCCTGGTGGCCACCCTCCACCTACGAGCCGCCCTCCACGCGGAGCTGGCCCCGCCCCACTGACCCCTGCGCGGCCCGCACCACCCCACAGCCCAGGCTGCGAGTCACCGCTGCGCGGGCGGAGTTCCCCTACCCACCCTTCCACCGTTCCCCGGGCCGGCCTTCGGCGTGACCGCGCCCCGCTGCAATGTGTTCGAAGGCGATGGTCTCGCCGCCGGCCACCCGGACTCCGTGGTCCGCGATCCAGGCTCCGGCCG
>NZ_JBSFDF010000014.1:0-163360 GCF_053593795.1 Streptomyces sp. NPDC002104
AGGAACCTCATCCACCGAAATGGACGGGGTATCAACTTTTTGGCGTTGATTTTTGGCACGCTGTTGAGTTCTCAAGGAACGGACGCTTCCTTTGTTCCTGTTTCCAGGCCCTCCGGGCGCTTCCTTCGTTTCCAACTCTACCAGATCATTTCCGTTGTCGTTTCCGACTCTGGATTTGAATTCGGTGACCGTTGGGGGTCTTTGCCTTTCGGCGCTCCACCACATTAGCGCTTATCCCGTGCGGCTCATAATCGGCCGTTCGGAATCGAATTCGGGCATGCCGAATAAGACCCCGCCAGGGGTAAGTCGTAGGTGTTGGGTTGGCCGCTCCGGGGGTCTGCTGATAGCAGTGCCCCGTTCAAGCGGCTCGGGCTACGTTAGGCGTCCGCCGGGGCCGAGTCAAGTCGAGCGGCGGCGTGGTGCGTGGGCGCGGTACGGACTCACCGTCGGGTCGTGGGTGATCCAGTAGCGGTACGGGTGGGCCGCGCCGGCGCCTCCGACCCCGGTGCGCGGACCGGTGCTCAGCAGGTCGGGCGGCACGGGGGTGCCGGCGAGCAGGGACAAGGGGGAATCGGGGCCGGCGCAGAGGTCCGTACCGTCCAGGGAGCGGTCCACGGCCAGGGCGGTGGCCAGGCGGGCCGGGCCTTTGGCCAGTTCTCGGTCGGTTCTGGCTGAAATCCGACGTTTGCGGGCTTGATCCGCGCCCACGGTGATCTCTCCGGCCCGGAGCAGCACTCCGCTCGCGTGGCCCGGCGGGCCGCAGACCAGGTTCAGGCTGAACCACATGCCGTAGATGAAGTAGACGTACGCGTGTCCGGGTGGACCGAACATCGACGCGTTGCGCGCCGTCCGGCCGCGGTAGGCGTGGGAGCCCGGGTCGGTTTCGCCCTCGTACGCCTCCACCTCCGTGATGCGCAGCTCCATGGGGCCGTCCGGGGTGCGGCGGACCAGGGTGCGGCCGAGGAGGTCCGGGGCCACGGTCAGGACCGGGCGGTCGAAGAAGGACCGGGGCAGGGGCGTACGGTCGGGGCGCGCGCTCATCCGGTCGAGCGTAGTGGACTGCGCGCTCCTGCAACCGGGGCCTAAGGTTCCGCGTTTGTAGGGGTAGTACCGCGCGGAGTGGCGCGCGTCTTGCCGAGCAGGATTTTTCGAGCACGTCGTAGTCGTAGTCGTAGTCGTATAGGGGAGTCAGAGCATGGGGTTCAGGAAGCTGTTCGCGAGCCTGGGTGCCGGTGGTGCTTCGGTCGACACCGTCATCACCGAGCCGAACGTCGTGCCGGGCGGCATCGTCCAGGGCGAGGTCCGGATCCAGGGCGGATCCGTGGAGCAGCAGATCGAGGGGCTGTCCGTCGGGCTCCAGGCGCGGGTGGAGGTGGAGGGCAACGACCAGGAGTACAAGCAGGACGTGGTTTTCACCAAGCAGCGCCTCGGTGGTGCCTTCCAGGTGCAGCCGGGCGCCCTGCACGTGGTGCCGTTCGGGCTGGAGATCCCCTGGGAGACGCCGATCACCCACTTCGGGGGGCGTCAGCTGCACGGGATGAACATCGGGGTCAGCACGGAGCTGGAGATCGCGCGCGCGGTGGACGCCGGCGACCTCGACGCGATCAACGTGCACCCGGTGCCGGCGCAGCAGGCGATCCTCGACGCCTTCGCGCAGCTGGGCTTCACCTTCCGCAGCGCGGACATGGAGCGCGGGCACATCCGGGGGACGCGGCAGACGCTGCCGTTCTACCAGGAGATCGAGTTCCTGCCGCCGTCGCAGTTCCGGGGGCTGAACCAGGTCGAGCTGACCTTCGTCTCCGACGGGCGCGAGATGGACGTCGTCCTGGAGATGGACAAGAAGCCGGGGCTGTTCAGCGAGGGCAGCGACACCTTCCGCTGCTTCCAGGTCGGGCTGCAGTCCTACCAGGGCACCGACTGGGCGGCCTACCTGAACCAGTGGATCTCCTCGGTGGGTTCGCAGCGCAACTGGTTCTGAGCGGCGGGCCACCCCCTAGGCTCGGTCCCGGTACAGGTACCGGTCAGCGTCGACTCGATCCAGCAGGAGGTTCCGTAGTGGCCGAGCAGAACAGGGCACCGCTCCCCCACGATTTCCACCCGGCGGTGCACGCGTTCACGGTGAGCAGTGCGGATCTGGAGCCCGGGGCCGATCTGGGCTCCGACCAGGTGCTGTCCGGCGCGAACGTGTCGCCGCAGTTGCGGTGGGAGGGGTTCCCCGAGGGGACGAAGAGCTTCGCCGTGACCTGCTTCGATCCGGATGCTCCGACGGGCAGCGGGTTCTGGCACTGGGTGCTCTTCGATCTGCCGGCGTCGGTCACCGAGCTGCCGGCCGGGGCGGGCACCGGAAAGTTCGAGGGGCTGCCCGCCGGGGCCGTGCACGTGCGCAACGACTACGGCACGCAGGACTTCGGCGGCGCGGCTCCCCCGGCCGGGGAGCGGCACCGCTACGTGTTCACCGTGTACGCGGTGGACCAGGAGAAGCTCGGCCCCGGCGCGGACGTGTCGCCGGCCGTCGTCGGGTTCAATCTGCGGTTCCACACGCTGGGGCGTGCGCAGCTCGTCGGTGAGTACGAGGCTCCCGCGGGCTGAGCATTCCTGACGTCGTTCTCCGAGCGTTTGCCCGGTCCTGGTCTAAAGACGGCCAGGACCGGGCATTTTTATTGCGTTGTCCCGCGTGGCGCGCGCGACCAGAGTGGTTGCGGGCCTTGCCGCCAGGGTGGTCGCGGGCCTGCACACGGGAGGTGGGCGAGATGCGGGACACGCTGGTGCTGAACGCGAGCTTCGAGCCGCTGTCGACGGTGACGATGAACCGGGCTGTGGTGCTGGTGCTCCAGGACAAGGCCGTGGTGGAACAGGCGCATCCCGAGTTCCGTGTGCGCGCGGCCACGATGGACCTTCCGCTGCCGCGGGTGATCAGGCTCTGCAGGTACGTACGGGTGCCCTTCCGGAGACATGCTCCCTGGTCACGTAGGGGGGTGTTGATCCGGGACCAACACCGGTGCGCGTACTGCGGGAAGCGTGCGACGACCGTGGACCACGTGCTTCCGCGGGCTCAGGGGGGCGGGGACACCTGGCTGAACACGGTGGCCTCCTGCTCCGAGGACAACCACCGCAAGGCGGCCCGGACTCCGGAGGAGGCGGGGATGCCGCTCCTCCGGAAGCCCTTCGTTCCCTCGCCGGCCGACGCGATGCTGCTCGCGCTGGGGGTGGGCGGGCGGGAGGCGCTGCCGGAGTGGCTGGAGCGTTCCGCGTAGGGCGGTCCGTGATCGCGTAGGGCGGGATCGTCCCGCCGGATGGACGGCTGCGCTGGGCGGCGTACGTTTTCTACGTCGCTCAGCGGAGCAGCAACTGGACGATCGCGATGATCCCGACGGTCACGATGACGGCGCGGAGCGCGGTGGGCGGCAGGCGGCGGCCGACCTTCGCGCCGAGCTGGCCGCCGATGGTGGAGCCGACGGCGATGAGCAGGACCGCCGTCCAGTCGAACTCGGCGACGAAGAGGAAGAAGACGGCCGCGATGCCGTTCACCATGGCCGCGACGACGTTCTTCACCGCGTTGATCCGCTGGAGGTCCTCGCGGAGCAGCAGGCCCATCAGCCCGAGGTAGAGCACGCCCTGGGCGGCACCGAAGTAGCCCCCGTACGCGCTGGAGAGCAGCGTGCCCGTCAGCAGCAGCGGGCCGCCGTCGGGATGGCTCGTATCGCCTCCCGCGGCCTCCTGGCGCCTGCGCAGGGCCGCGGCGAGCCGGGGCTGGAAGACGACGAGCACGAGGGCCAGGCCGATCAGGACGGGCACGATCGTGTCGAAGGAGTCCGACGGCAGGGTGAGGAGCAGGATCGCGCCGGCCAGTCCGCCGACGAGCGAGACGGCGCCGAGCCGGATGATGCGGGCGCGCTGGCCCTGGAGCTCCTTGCGGTAGCCGATGGCTCCGCTGATGGAACCGGGTACGAGGCCCAGGGTGTTGGAGACGTTGGCCGTGACCGGTGGCAGGCCGGTGGCCAGGAGCACCGGGAAGGTGATCAGGGTGCCGGAGCCGACGATGGTGTTGATGGTGCCGGCGCCGATGCCGGCCGCGAGGACCGCGAGTGATTCCCAGATGGACATGGGCGGGGTCGTCCCCTTTGCATGAGTGAGTCGCCTCCCCGCCGTGAAGGTCGGGGGGCCTCACTGATCATGCCGGAGGGGACGTCCCGTTCGGGCCGTCGGGGCCGTTCAGTCGATCGGGGGCTGCTCGCGGCGTTCCGCGGCGTCCTTGTCGCGGGCGGCGGGGATCCCGCCGGCGGGGCCGGCGGCGCCCCCGTCCTTTCCGGTGTTCTGCGGGTTGAAGCCGGAGGCGGCGCCCATCGGGCCGAAGTTGCCCATGGCCCCGGAGAGGCCCTTGAGGGCGTCGCCGATCTCGCTCGGCACGATCCAGAGCTTGTTGGCATCGCCCTCGGCGAGCTTCGGGAGCATCTGGAGGTACTGGTAGGCGAGGAGCTTCTGGTCGGCGTCGCCGGCGTGGATGGACTCGAAGACCGTACGGATGGCCTGGGCCTCGCCCTCGGCGCGCAGGGCCGCGGCCTTGGCGTCACCCTCGGCGCGCAGGATGGAGGACTGCTTCTCACCCTCGGCGCGCAGGATCTCGGACTGGCGGACACCTTCGGCCTGGAGGATCGCGGCGCGCTTGTCGCGGTCGGCGCGCATCTGCTTCTCCATCGAGTCCTGGATGGAGGTCGGCGGCTCGATGGCCTTGAGCTCGACGCGGTTGACGCGGATGCCCCACTTGCCGGTGGCCTCGTCGAGGACTCCGCGCAGGGCCGCGTTGATCTCCTCGCGGGAGGTCAGGGTCCGCTCCAGGTCCATGCCGCCGATGATGTTGCGGAGCGTGGTGACGGTGAGCTGTTCGATGGCCTGGATGTAGCTGGCCACCTCGTACGTCGCGGCGCGGGCGTCGGTCACCTGGTAGTAGATGACGGTGTCGATGTTGACGACCAGGTTGTCCTGGGTGATGACCGGCTGCGGCGGGAAGGGGACGACCTGCTCGCGGAGGTCGATCCGGTTGCGGATCGAGTCGATGAACGGGACGACGATGTTCAGGCCCGCGTTGAGGGTGCGGGTGTAGCGCCCGAACCGTTCGACGATGGCGGCGCTGGCCTGCGGGATCACCTGGATCGTCTTGACCAGTGCGATGAAGACCAGAACCACCAGAATGATCAGAACGATGATGATCGGTTGCATGCGGTTCCCCGTGCCCTTCCGGCTGTCTGTGCTGCCCCGTTCAGCGGAGTCTCGCAGACCCCGGGGCCGCGGGTCTCATGATCCGTCACATGACGACGGCGGTCGCCCCGTCGATCTCCACGACGTCGACGGACTGGCCCGGTTCGAAGGTGATGTCCGCGTCCAGGGAGCGCGCCGACCAGATCTCGCCGGCGAGTTTGATCCTGCCCCCGCCGCCCGCGTCCACGCGTTCCAGGACGAGGGCACTGCGCCCCCTCAACGCGTCGATTCCGCTGCGGTGTTGGGGTTGCTGATTGCGGTGCCGGCCGGCGATCGGGCGGACGACCGCGAGGAGTGCGACCGATACGGCCACGAAGACCAGGACTTGGGCGACCACTCCCCCGCCCAGGGCCGCCGTGACGGCGGCCGCCACCGCTCCGGCGGCGAACATGCCGAACTCGGGCATCGCGGTCAGGACGAGGGGTATGCCCAGTCCGACCGCGCCGATGAGCCACCACACCCACGCGTCGATGTCCACATGGTCATGGTAGGTCGGGTGGGCGCGGTCCGGACAGGGTGCGGGTGCCCTCCTGGTGCGCGAACTCCCGCACCCGGTGGGCGAACTACCGCAGGGGCAGGCCCTGGGCGGTCCAGCGGTCGCTGTCGTTGCGCTCGACGACGAGCGGCAGGCCGAAGCAGAGGGAGAGGTTGCGGGAGGTCAGTTCGAGGTCGATGGGGCCGGCCGCGACCACCTTGCCCTGACGGATCATCAGCACGTGGGTGAAGCCGGGGGCGATCTCCTCGACGTGGTGCGTGACCATGATCATCGACGGGGCGAGCGGATCGCGGGCGAGCCGGCCGAGGCGTCGTACGAGGTCCTCGCGGCCGCCGAGGTCGAGACCGGCGGCGGGCTCGTCGAGCAGCAGCAGCTCGGGGTCGGTCATCAGCGCGCGGGCGATCAGGGTGCGCTTGCGCTCGCCCTCGGAGAGGGTGCCGAACTTCCGGTCGAGGTAGGGCGTCATGCCGAGGCGGTCGAGGAAGGCGCGGGCGCGCTGCTCGTCGATGTCCTCGTACTCCTCCGTCCAGGTGGCCGTCATGCCGTACGCGGCGGTGAGGACGGTCTCCAGGACGGTCTGGCGCCTGGGCAGCTTGTCGGCCATCGCGATGCCGGCCATGCCGATGCGGGGGCGCAGCTCGAAGACGTCCACCTTGCCGAGGGTGCTGCCGAGGATGGTGGCGGAACCCTTGGTGGGGAAGAGGTAGCTGGAGGCGAGGTTCAGCAGCGTGGTCTTGCCGGCGCCGTTGGGGCCGAGGATCACCCAGCGCTCCCCCTCCTTGACCGACCAGGAGACCTGGTCCACCAGAGCCCGGCCCTCGCGGACCACGGATACGTCCACCAGCTCCAGAACATCGCTCATGAGCGTGTTGTCTCCCCTTGCAGTCTCGGTACGTCTGTGCGCCGCCCGTCCATGGGCGCAGCCCCAGGGGAAAACCTACGCCACTCGGGGAGGGGTCCGGGCGCGGGCCCGGGTCCAGGGGGCCGTCCGTAAAGTAGGGGGATGCTTTTCGAACCGCGTTCAGGGCGGCTGGCCGCCTGGGGGAACGCTCTGCTGGCCGGTCTCGTCTCGCCCGACGAGGCCGTGTTGTCGATCGTGGGCGAGGACGCCGTGCACCGGGTGGAGGGACTGCCCGGGGAGACCGGCCCGGTGGGTCTCACCCTGGCGCTGGGCCGGCTGCGGGTGCTGGGCGTGAGCGGGCTGCGGATCGCGCTCCCGGCGCCCGGGCATCCGCTGGGGCTGAGCGGGCCGCCGGAGTTCAACGCGAGGGCGCTGGACGCGGAGGAGGCGGTCGTCGCGGTGGGTGCGGCGGTCGGGCTGGTCCCGGAGGTGCACGAGGCCGGGCCGGCGGGTGATGTGCACGTGTCGGTGACCTGGCACTGCCTGCCCGTACGGGAGGCCCCGCCGGCGGACGTGCCGTCGCTCGGCGAGGCCGAACGGGAACTGGCGGAGGCGCTGCGCGAGGCCACGGTGGTGCTGACCCGGCTGGACGTGGCGGGATCCGGGCCGGTCGCGGAAGCGGCGCTGTCCGCGTACCGGGCGCGGACGGAGGCCGGACGGGACGCGCTGGCGCCGGGGTATCCGGCGCGGGCGGTACGGGTCCTGTCGCTGGCGCAGCGGGTGGACCTGATGGTGTCGCTGGCGACGGAGCGCGGGCACGGCGCGGCGGTGGCCGCCTCGGAGATGGCGGCTCGGGCGGAGGCGCTGCGGCCGGTGGAGCGGGTGGCCCGGCGGGCGCTGGTCGCGGCGTACAACTCGGCGGTCGAGGAGCGGTTGCGCTAGCCGCTTGGTGCGGGGTGGGGGTGCGGCGCCGCCCCGCGAGCGCCCCCGGCTGCGCCGGCGGGGCTGAGTGTGCCCGGCTGCGCCAGGAGGCCGCCCCTGCGGAGCGAATCCGGCGGAGCGGTGCCGGTGCCGTCCGCGTCGGACGCGGCTCGGCCCCGCGGGCCCGACGGCCCCGCCGGCCGGCGGCCTGCCCAGGGGGACGCGGTGGGTGCGGGCGCCCGCGTCACGAGGGACCCCGGAGCGGGGCCCGTGCTGCCTCAGGTACGAGATCGGCACCGCTTCCCGGGGAGAGGGGAAGCCGGGCCGAAGGTCGGGCCTCTGTATGGGCCCCGCGGCTGCGTCGGCACGTCTGCCGCCCCGGTCGGAGGCCGAGCCGGTGGGGCGCGGCCTGCGGAGCCGTACGAGTGCCGCGTCACGGGGCGGGTGCGAACGCCCGTTCCACGAGGGACCGCGGAGCGGTGCCCGTGCCGCCTCGGGCATGGAATCGGCCCCGCTTCCCAGGGAGAGGTGGGGAAGCGGGGCCGAAGTTCCGGCCGCTGCACGGGCCCGCGGCTGCGCCGGCCCGCCTGCGCCGCCGGTCGGAGGCCGGCGCAGCGGGGCGAAGCCTGCGAAGCAGTGCGAGCGCCGCGTGGAAACGGGGTGCGGTGCGAGCGCTGCGTTATGACGGGGTGCAGTGCGAGCGCCGCGTCAAAAGGCCCGGCGGTGCGAGCACCGCGTCAAGAAGGCCAGCAGTGCGAGCGCCGCGTCCAGAAGAGCTAGCGGTGCGAGCGCCGCGTCAAAAGGGCCAGCGGTGCGAGTGGCGCGTCGGGGGAGGTCGGGCTAGTTGTTCACGCCCGTGTTGCCCCAGGCGCCGTTCAGCAGGCCGATCACGTTGACCGAGTTGCCCACCACGTTCGCGGGGATGTGGACGGGGAGCTGGAGCTGGTTCCCCGCGGCCACGCCGGGCGAGTTCAGGGCCTCGCCCTCCGCCGACGCACCGCCGTGCGCCGACGAGACACCGGCGCCGGCGGCCAGGAGGCCACCCGCGATCATGGTGACGGCGGTGGCCTTCTTGAAGTTCTTCACGTTCTCGTCCTCCAGTACGTCTGCCGCGGCCAGCCGCCGCGGCACGCCATGGAGAACGCTCATCCGGCGGACCGGATGCGCCATGTGGGCTACATACACCCGACCGTATGAATCACTGCTCGTATGCGTTACTGCGCGATGCCGTGTCTGACGGCCCACAGCGCCGCCTGGGTGCGGTCCGCGAGGTCCAGTTTCATCAGGATGTTCGAGACGTGCGTCTTGACCGTCTTCTCCGACAGGACCAGCGCACGGGCGATCTCCCGGTTCGAGCGCCCGTCCGCTATGTGGTGGAGCACCTCGCGCTCGCGGTCCGTCAGGTTGCCGCCGCGGCCGGAGGACGGGCCGGGGCCCTCCTCGGCGAGCAGGGCGCCGGCGACCTCCGGCTGGAGGAGGACGTGGCCCGCGTGGACCGAGCGGATGGCGGCGGCGAGGGCGTCGGGGTCGATGTCCTTGTAGACGTAGCCGGCCGCGCCCGCGCGCAGGGCGGGGACCACCGTGCGCTGCTCGGTGAAGCTGGTGACGATCAGCACGCGCGCCGGGTTCGCCAGCGTGCGCAGCCTGCGCAGGGCCTCGATGCCGTCGGTGCCCGGCATCTTGATGTCCATCAGGATCACGTCGGGGCGCAGTTCCTCCGCGCGGTCGATGCCCTCGTCGCCGTCGGCGGCCTCGCCGACGACCTCTATGTCGTCCTGGACCTCCAGGAAGGTGCGCAGGCCCCGCCGGACCACTTGGTGGTCGTCCACGAGCAGTACTTTGATGCCGTCGCCTCGGCCCGCCGTGTCAGCCACCGGGTACCTCCAGTTCGATCGTGGTGCCGGTGCCGGGCTCCGAGCGCACGGTGAGCCGGCCGCCGACGCCGGCGGCGCGGTCCCGCATGGAGACCAGGCCGAGGTGCCGGCCCGCCCGGCGGACGGTGGGTGGGGAGAAGCCGGTTCCGTCGTCGGTCACCCGGAGCAGGGCTCCGCCGGTCTCCCTGCGAGTCAGGGTGACCTCGATCCGCTCGCCCGCGGAGTGGCGCAGGGCGTTGTGCAGGGCCTCCTGGGCCACGCGCAGGACCGCCTCCTCCTGGGCCGCGGGCAGGGCCCGTACGCCGTCGCAGGTGAAGGTGACGTGCGCGGCGTGGGCCCGGTCCAGGACGCGGACCTGGTTGCGGAGGGTGGCGACGAGGCCGTCCTCGTCCAGGGCGGCGGGGCGGAGCTCGGTGACGGCCGCGCGCAGTTCGTCGGCGGCCTCGGCCGCGAGGACGGCGACCTGCTGGAGCTCGTCCTTGGCGCGGGCCGGGTCGCGGTCCACCAGGGCGGCGGCGGCCTGCGCGGTCAGGCGCAGCGAGAAGAGCTTCTGGCTGACCGCGTCGTGCAGCTCGTGGGCCAGGCGGGAGCGCTCCTCGGCGATGGTCAGCTCGCGGCTGCGCTCGTAGAGGCGGGCGTTGGTGAGGGCGATCGCGGCGTGCTGGGCGAGGAGGGAGAGGAGCTCCTCGTCCTCGTCGGTGAAGCCGCGTGCGCCGCCCGGGGCGCTCCGCTTGTTCGCGAGGAAGAGCGCGCCGAGCGTCTCCTCGCCGTCGCGGATGGGCAGCCCGAGGAAGTCGGACATGTCGGGGTGGGCGGCGGGCCAGCCCTCGAAGCGGGGGTCCTTCCGTACGTCGGCGAGCCGTTCGGGGCCGTTCTGGTGGAGCATCGCGGCGAGGATGCCGTGCTGGCGGGGCAGCGGGCCGATCGCCCGCCACTGCTCCTCGCTGATGCCGTCCACGACGAACTGGGCGAAGCCGCCGTGGTCGTCCGGGACGCCCAGCGCGGCGTACTCGGCGTCGAGCAGCTCGCGGGCCGAGACGACGATCGTGCGCAGCACGTCGCGGACCTCCAGCCGGCGGCTCATGGCGAGCAGCGCGGTGCTCACGGCGGCCAGGCCGCCGCCGCGGGGGCCGCGGGGTCCGGGGTGACTGGCCTCACGCGGGTGCATGGCCTCACGGTACTCGCGGGGCCGTGGCGGGCGGATCGGGCCCTGGACGTAGGGCCCGGCCAAGGCACGGCGTAGGGCCCGGCCGGGGCGCGGCGTAGGGCCAGGCCTAGGCCGTCACTTCCGGACCTCGCGGGCCCGGCGCGATCCGGAAGGGACGGCTTAGGACGAAGGGACCCGGCGGGGTACGGCCCGTGGCCGAGGCGGCGGGGGCGGCCGGGTTCCTACGTTGGGGGCATCTGCAAGGCGTTCGGAAGACGAGGGGTGCGGTCATGTCGGTGGCGATGGTGACGGGGGCGTCGAGGGGGCTGGGCCGGGCGGTGGCCGGGGAGCTGGCGGCCCGGGGCTGGGACCTGGTGCTGAGCGCACGGGGCGCGGGCCCGCTGGTGGAGGCCGGGGAGGCCCTGCGGGCCGCGGGGGCGCGGGTGACGGTG
Source organism: Streptomyces sp. NPDC002104 (assembly GCF_053593795.1). Lineage (NCBI taxonomy): Bacteria > Bacillati > Actinomycetota > Actinomycetes > Kitasatosporales > Streptomycetaceae > Streptomyces > Streptomyces sp. NPDC002104. The sequence goes on from NZ_JBSFDF010000014.1 coordinate 10,988, forward strand.
GTGGCCGGGGACGTGTCCTCGGCGGCGCACCGGGCGGAGCTGGTGGCGGCGGCGCGGGCGCTGGGCGGGCTGGACCTGCTGGTGAACAACGCGGGCGTGCTGGGGGCGGAGCCGCTGGTGCCGCTGGCGGTGCACCCGCTGGAGGGGCTGCGCGAGGCGTTCGAGGTGAACGTGGTGGCCCCGCTGGGGCTGGTCCAGGAGGCGCTGCCGCTGCTGCGGGCGGCGGGCGCCGGGGCGGTGCTGAACATCAGCTCGGACGCGGCGGTGGTGGCGTACGGGACCTGGGGGGCCTACGGGGCGACGAAGGCGGCGGGGGACCTGATGTCGGCGGTGCTGGCCGTGGAGGAGCCGGAGCTGCGCGTGTGGTGGGCGGATCCGGGCTCGATGCGGACGCGGATGATGGCGGCGGCCGAGCCCGGGGAGGACCTGGCGGGGCTGCCGGGCCCCGAGGAGGTGGCTCCGCTGCTGTTGAGGCTGGTGGCGGAGCGGCTGCCGAGCGGCCGCTACACGGCGCGGGGCCTGAGCGGGGTGGAGCGGTGAACGGGGAGGGCGCTCGGGGGGTACGGGAGAAGGGACTGTATATAAGGGACATTCCGCCAGGTCTTGCGGCCCGGGTTCCCGCCGAGCAGCGAGGGCCGGGCCGGGGGCGGGACTCGGTGCGGCTGCTGGTCTCGCAGGGCGCCTCGGAGGTGTCGCTGCGCGCCTTCCGGGAGCTGCCGGGGCTGCTGCGGGCGGGGGACGTGCTGGTGGTGAACACCTCGGTGACGCTGGCGGCCGCCGTGGACGGGCGGCTCGGCGGCGAGGAGCTCGTCGTGCACTTCTCCACGCGCGGGAACGACGGCCGCTGGGCGGTGGAGCTCCGCGACCGGGAGCGGGTGGGCCGGGCCGTACGGGGGACGACCCGGCCCCGGGCCGGCGGGCCCGCCGGGGCCGTCGTGGAGCTGCCGGGCGGGTGGCGCCTGGTACTGGAGGAGCCACTGGCCGCGGGGGCGGACCGGCTGTGGTGGGCGCGGCCGGCGCCGCCGCGGGGGCGTACCGGGGAGGTGCCGGCGCTGCTGGGCTCGTACGGGCGGCCGATCCGGTACGGCTACACGGAGCGGGACCAGCCGCTGTCGGCGTACCAGACGGTCTTCGCGGTGCCGCGGGCCGACGGGGCGGGTTCGGCGGAGATGCCGAGCGCGGGCCGGCCGTTCACGGCGGAGCTGGTGGCGGAGCTGGTGCGCCGGGGGGTGCAGTTCGCCCCGCTGACCCTGCACACGGGCGTGGCCTCCCAGGAGGCGCACGAGCCGCCGTACCCGGAGCGGTACGAGGTGCCCGTGACGACGGCCCGGCTGGTGAACGCGGCCAGGGCGGCGGGCGGGCGGGTGATCGGGGTGGGGACCACGGCGGTGCGGGCGCTGGAGTCGGCCGCCGACGGGAACGGGGTGGTGCGGGCCGCCGGGGGCTGGACCGGTCTGGTGGTGACGCCGGAGCGCGGGGTGCGGGTGGTGGACGGCCTGCTGACCGGGCTGCACGAGCCCGAGGCCTCGCACCTGCTGATGCTGGAGGCGGTGGCCGGACGGGAGGCCGTACTGCGCGGGTACGCCTCGGCTGTAGCGAACCTGTGCCTCTGGCATGAGTTCGGGGACGTCCATCTGCTACTCAAGGATGAGAACGGTCACGGAACGGATTGCTGCCGCAACGGTTGGTGAGATTGATACACGCCCGATGTGAGCCCGCACATAGGACGCACATCACTTACGAAGCTCCCTAGTGGACGCATAAACGCGCTGTTAGCGCTGGCTTGCATGCGCCGGGCCCCGAAATCGGGGCTCGGCCGCGGCCCCTGATCCACTAAGCGGGATCGTACGTCACACCTTTGCCACAGGTTTTTGCCACCGCTAAGAATTGCTCTCGCCGCACAGCGCCGCGGATCCCGGATCCGGCAGGCGCTTTCCTGCGGGCCCCGCTATTCGAAGAGGTTGCTACGCATGACCGAGACCAGCACTCCCGGCCACAGTCGTCGTCTGACGATGACGAAGGCGCACAAGCTTTCCATCGCCGGTGTAGCCACCCTGGGCGCCGCCGCCCTCGCCTTCTCCCTCGTCCCGGCCAACGCCAGCGAGACGCAGACGGTCGTCGCCGCCCCCGTCGCCTGGGCCAAGGTCGTCGACGGCGCGCAGACGCAGGCCGTGCAGCAGCACCTCACCGTTCAGCAGGTCGTCGCCAAGCAGCAGGCCAAGGTCGCCGCGGACGCCAAGGCCGCCCAGGTCGCCAAGGACGCGGCGGCCGCCAAGGCCAAGGCCGAGGCGGACGCGAAGAAGGACCGCGAGCAGAAGGCCGCCGCCAGCCGTTCCGCGACCCGCACGCCGGTCTTCGCGAACAACCTGGACGGCTGGATCAAGGAAGCCCTCTTCATCATGAAGCGCGAGGGCATTCCGGGCACCTACGCCGGGATCCACAAGAACATCATGCGCGAGTCCAGCGGTAACCCGCTGGCGATCAACAACTGGGACATCAACGCCCAGAACGGCATCCCCAGCAAGGGTCTGCTCCAGGTCATCGCCCCGACCTTCAAGGCGTACCACGTCAAGGGCACCAAGTTCGACCTGTACGACCCGGTCGCCAACATCGTCGCGGCCTGCAACTACGCGGCCGACCGTTACGGCTCCATGGACAACGTCAACAGCGCCTACTAGGCCTGCGGCGTCCTTCCAAGCCCCCCATGCGCCTCAGGGCGGCCCCGGTGTTCCGGAGCCGCCCTGAGGCGTTTCGTGGTTGCCTGCTCGCTTCCCCGATCCCTTGCCCGCCTACTTGCCCGCGCGCATGACCTCGGGCTCGTGGCGGCGCAGCAGTCGCTGGACGGCGAAGCCGCACGCGACGCCGAGGAGCAGCAGGACCGTGATGTTCAGGCTCCACTGGCCGACCGTGGCGTCCCAGAGCGGGTCGGTGTTGGTCGGGTTCTCCGCGTCCCACGGCGGCATGAGCACGCCGAGGTTCAGCGTGGTGCCGGCGGCGGCGATCGCCCAGCGCGACGGCATCAGCCAGGCGAACTGCTCCAGGCCCGGGGAGTCGTAGACCTGGAAGAGGATGCCGGTGAAGACGACCTGGACGATCGCGAACATGACGAGCAGCGGCATGGTCTTCTCGGCGGTCTTCACCAGCGAGGAGATCACCAGGCCGAACATCATGGACGTGAAGCCGAGCGCGATGACCGACAGGCAGATCTCCACGGCCGGCGGCATCAGCAGACCCTCGGCGGGCAGGTCGCGCGGGTAGAAGCCGATCGCGCAGATGATCACGCCCTGGATGGCCGTGATGACACCGAGGACGATCACCTTCGAGGCGAGGTACGCCGACCGGGACAGGCCGGTCGCGCGCTCGCGCTCGTAGATCACGCGTTCCTTGATCAGCTCGCGGACCGAGTTCGCCGCGCCCGAGAAGCACATGCCGACCGCGAGGATCAGCATGATCGTGCCGGCGTCGCCGTTGAAGCGGGACGGCGCCACGGGCGGCGCGAGTCCGAACTTCGCGGGGATGACGACGGAGACCACGCCGAGGACCGCCGGGAGGATCAGCATCAGCCCGATGAAGCCCTTGTCGGACGCGATGACCGACATGTAGCGGCGCATCAGCGTCCAGAGCTGGGAACCCCAGGCCTGCGGCTTCGGCGGCCGGGTCGCCTGCACGGCGGGCTGGACCGACTGGGGGGCGACGGCGTCGATGTCGGCGGCGTAGAGCTGGTAGTGCTGCGAGCCCTTCCAGCGGCCGGCCCAGTCGTAGTCGCGGTAGCTCTCGAAGGCGGAGAACACGTCGGCCCAGGTGGAGTAGCCGAAGAAGTTCAGCGCCTCGTCCGGCGGGCCGAAGTACGCGACCGAGCCGCCCGGGGCCATGACCAGCAGCTTGTCGCAGATGGCCAGCTCGGCGACCGAGTGCGTGACGACGAGGACCGTGCGGCCGTCGTCGGCGAGGCCGCGCAGCAGCTGCATGACATCGCGGTCCATGCCCGGGTCGAGGCCCGAGGTGGGCTCGTCCAGGAAGATCAGCGAGGGCTTGGTCAGCAGCTCCAGGGCCACGGACACGCGCTTGCGCTGGCCGCCCGAGAGCGAGGTGATCTTCTTGTCCTTGTGGATGTCGAGCTTGAGCTCGCGCAGCACCTCGTCGATGCGTGCGGCGCGCTCGGACTCGGCGGTGTCGCCCGGGAAGCGGAGCTTGGCCGCGTACTTGAGGGCGGTGCTGACCTTCAGCTCCTTGTGCAGGATGTCGTCCTGCGGGACCAGGCCGATGCGCTGGCGGAGCTCCGCGAACTGCTTGTACAGGTTGCGGTTGTCGTAGAGGACGTCGCCCTCGTTGGCCGGGCGGTAGCCGGTCAGCGCCTTGAGGAGCGTCGACTTGCCGGAGCCGGAGGGGCCGATGACGCCGATCAGCGACTTCTCCGGGACGCCGAAGGTGACGTCCTTGAGGATCTGCTTGCCGCCGTCGACCGTGACCGTGAGGTGGCGGGCCGAGAAGGAGACGTCACCGGTGTCGACGAACTCCTCGAGGCGGTCCCCGACGATCCGGAACGTCGAGTGGCCGACGCCGACGATGTCGTTCGGGCCGAGCAGCGCGGTGCCGGACTTCGCCAGCGGCTGGCCGTTGACGTAGGTGCCGTTGTGGCTGCCGAGGTCGCGGATCTCGAAGCGGCCGCCCGGCATCGAGTGGAACTCCGCGTGGTGGCGGGAGACCTGGAGGTCGGAGACCACCAGCTCGTTCTCCAGCGCGCGGCCGATGCGCATGACGTGGCCCAGCGCGAGCTGGTGGAACGTCGTCGGGCTGCGGTGGTCGCCGTAGCCCGGGGTGCCGCCGCCGCCCGGCTGGTGCTGCGGCTGCTGCTGGTGCTGCGGCTGCTGCTGGTGCTGCTGCGGGAACGGCTGGGCCTGCTGCGGCTGCTGGGCCTGCTGCTGCGGGAACGGCGCGGCCTGCCGGCCCTGCTGTTCCCAGGCCTGCGGCTGGGCCTGCGCCTGCTGTGCCTGCTGTGCCTGCGGCTGCTGCGCGTACGCCTGCGCGGGCGACTGCTGCGCCACGGCCGGCTGCGGGGTCTGGGCGGCCGCCGCGACGGGGTTCAGCCTCGGCCCGTCGGTGGCGTTGCCCAGGTGCACCGGCGTACCGGGTACGAGCTCGGCCTGCTGGACCCGCGCCCCGCGCACGTACGTGCCGTTGGTGCTGCCGTGGTCCTCGATTCCCCAACCCCGCCCGTTCCAGGCGATGGTGGCGTGCCGCCACGACACCCGGGCGTCATCGATCACCACGTCTCCCTGGGGATCGCGCCCCAGCGAGTACGACCTGGACGGATCGAGCGTCCAGGTCCTTCCGTTCAATTCCAGTACGAGTTCCGGCACTCCAGCCCCACTTAAGTCCCCCGAGAATCCCCCATGACGTCAGGGAGTCTAGGGATGGCGAACATCCGGGGGAACTATTTCAGGCGCACGGCCACAAGAGGAATCCGGCCCCGCCGGGGTGTCCGAAAGGGGGGACGGGCGGGGGCCGAAAGACACCCGGAGCATGCGATAAGGGACGTCTCGCACGGGTACGGGACGGGTCGCGCCCCCGGGTCCGGACAGGTCCGCCCGGGGAGACGTCCCTGACAGACGGGCGGCTCGTTTCGGCGTACGCTCGCCGGTCCCGACAGAATGGTTATCGGACAATGGACGTCCGCTCCCCCCACGCCCCCGTTCCACCCCCAGGACTGCAATGACGCGTACAGAGCACGCCGCGCGGCCCGAGACCGAGCGACCCCCACCGCTCGGCCCCCGGCGCTCCGCCCTCGGAGCGCGTCGGGCGCTGCGGCAGCGCCCGGCGGCCGCGCTGGTCTGGCTGCTGCCCGCACTGGCGACCCTCGGTGCCGGCCTGTACCGGATCGGCACCCCGGTGCTGTGGCACGACGAGCTGGCCACCCTCACGGTGGTCCGCCGGCCCCAGGGCGCACTGATGGACATGCTGCAGCACGTGGACGCCGTGCACGGCGCCTACTACCTGCTGCTGCACTACTGGATCGCGCTCTTCGGCGACTCCCCCGCGATGCTCCGGCTCCCCACCGTGCTGGCGATGGCCGGGGCGGCGGCCTGCGCGGCCCTGGCCGGCCGGCGGATGTTCGGTGCCCGCGCCGGACTGACCGCGGGCCTGCTGTTCGCGCTGATCCCGGCCGTCACCCGGTACGCGCAGGAGGCCCGGTCGTACGCCTTCGTGGTGCTGATCGCGGCAGTGGCGCTGCTCCTGCTGCTGCGGGCCCTGGAGCGGCCCCGCCCGCTGCGCTGGCTCTGCTACGGGGCTTCGGTGGCGGCGGCCGGCTACCTCCACCTGGTGTCGCTGGTCTTCCTCGGCGCCCACGCGGTCGGGGTCGCCCTGCACTGGTGGAGGGAGCGGAGCCAGTGGCGGATCCCCGCCGGCTTCGTGCTCGCGGCCGCACTGGGCGTGGCCTGCACCTACCCGCTGATGAAACTGGGCGAGGGGCAGGCCGGCCGGCAGATCGGGTGGATACCCAAGCCGCAGCCGGGCGACCTGGCCGGGATCTGGCCGCAGGTCTTCGCCAGCACCCCGATGGCGGCGCTGCTGTTCCTGGCCGCCGCGCTCGCCTGGGGCAGCGACCGCAAGGGGTCGGTGCTCTTCGCCGCGGCCGCGGCGATGCTGCCGGTGATCACCGTGTGGGCGATCTCGCAGCAGGCCGACGTCTCCTACTTCATGCCGAAGTACCTGTTCTTCGTCCTGCCCGCGTGGGCGGTGCTGGCCGGCGCCGGCATCGCACTGGTCCCGGTGCGCGGGGTGGTGGCGGCGCTGCTGGCGGTGACGGTGATGGTCGCCCCCGACCACGTGGCCGTGCACCGGCCGCTCTCGCACGGCGTGTACACCTACCCCGAGCCGGTCGCCTGGTTCACGCCGCTGGACTACCGGGCGGCGGCCGGGATCGTCGCCGCGGGCTACCGGCCGGGCGACGCGGCGGCGTACGGGCAGCAGCAGTTCTCCCCGTGGTGGGGCGTGGACACCGGTGTCACGTACTACCTGCCGCCCGGCATCCACCTGCGGGACATGCTGCTGGGCCGGAGCGGCGAAGAGCTCGACGACCTGTGGCCGACCCTGTCCCCCGACGCCACGAAGACGCTGGACACCGTGGCGCCGCCGCGGATCTGGCTGATCTCCAAGGACGACGGCGGCGACCCCTTCACCACCCTTCCGCCCGAACACGCCAAGGCCCTGCGGGACCGGTACGTGCAGAAGAGCTACCGGCAGGTCCCGGGCATTTCAGTCGCCCTGCTCGTGCACCGCTGACATCCGGTCCCGGAGGGTGGGACGGGGGTCCTGAGCGGGGGGCGGGGAAGATACGGTGAGGGCACCATGAGCGCTTCGCAGACCTCCGACGTCCCCACCCTCCTCGTCAAGATCTTCGGCAAGGACCGTCCCGGGATCACCGCCGGGCTGTTCGACACCCTCGCCGCCTACTCCGTCGACGTCGTCGACATCGAGCAGGTCGTCACCCGAGGCCGCATCGTCCTGTGCGCCCTCGTCACCCACCCGTCCGCCGGCACCGAGGGCGAGCTGCGGGCCACCGTCCACAGCTGGGCCGAATCCCTCAAGCTGCAGGCCGAGATCCTCTCCGGCACCGGTGACAACCGGCCGCGCGGCAGTGGCCGTTCGCACGTCACCGTGCTCGGGCATCCGCTCACCGCCGAGTCCACGGCCGCGATCGCCGCACGGATCACCTCGACCGGCGGCAACATCGACCGCATCTTCCGGCTCGCGAAGTATCCGGTGACGGCGGTGGAGTTCGCCGTCTCCGGCACCGCGACCGAGCCGCTGCGCACGGCGCTGGCCACCGCCGCCGCGCAGATCGGCGTCGACGTGGCCGTGGTCTCGGCCGGGCTGCACCGCCGGGCCCAGCGCCTCGTCGTCATGGACGTGGACTCGACCCTGATCCAGGACGAGGTCATCGAGCTCTTCGCCGCGCACGCCGGCTGCGAGGCCGAGGTCGCCGAGGTGACCGAGCGGGCCATGCGCGGGGAGCTGGACTTCGAGCAGTCCCTGCACGCCCGGGTCGCGCTGCTGGCCGGGCTGGACGCCTCCGTGGTGGACAAGGTCCGCTCCGAGGTGCGCCTCACCCCGGGCGCGCGGACCCTGATCCGTACGCTCAAGCGCCTCGGGTACCAGGTGGGCGTGGTCTCCGGCGGGTTCACGCAGGTGACGGACGATCTGCGGGAGCGGCTCGGGCTGGACTTCGCCTCCGCCAACACCCTTGAGATCGTCGACGGGAAGCTGACGGGCAAGGTCACCGGCGAGATCGTGGACCGGGCCGGCAAGGCCCGGCTGCTGCGCCGGTTCGCCGCGGAGGCCGGCGTACCGCTGGCCCAGACGGTGGCCATCGGTGACGGCGCCAACGATCTGGACATGCTGAACGCCGCCGGGCTGGGCGTGGCCTTCTGTGCCAAGCCGGTGGTCCGCCAGGCCGCGCACACCGCGGTGAACGTGCCGTTCCTGGACGCCGTGCTCTACCTGCTCGGGATCACCCGCGAAGAGGTCGAGGCCGCCGACCTGGCGTGACGGGCACCTCCGGCTCCACGAGGCAGCGGGCCCCGGCACTTCGACCGTGCCGGGGCCCGCTGCGTATGCGTGGTCGTCGGGGCGTGCGCGTCAGCTGTGCGGGGTCCAGAAGTCCAGCAGGGTGCCCACGCCGTGTTCCACGGACTTCCACGAGCCGGTGAAGGAGACGACGGCGATCCCGGAGGTCGGGAAGCCGCTGCGGTTCATCCGGGCGAGCACGTCGCCCTGCGCGCTTCCGGCGAGGGCGTCGGCCAGGGCGTGCATGCCGGGGTTGTGGCCGATGACGAGGAGGTTCTTCACCTCGTCGGAGGTCTCGTTGAGCAGGGCGATGAGCTCGCCCAGCGAGGCTTCGTAGAGCCGTTCCTCATACGTGGTCTTCGGCCGGTGCGGCAGCTCCTGGACGGCCAGCTTCCAGGTCTCCCTGGTCCGGGCCGCACTGGAGCAGAGGGCCAGGTCGAAGGTGATGCCGGTCTGGGCCAGCTTCTGGCCGGCGGCCGGGGCGTCGTGACGGCCGCGCTCCGCCAGGGGGCGGTCGTGGTCCGTGCCGTCCGACCATTCGGCCTTGGCGTGCCGGAGGAGGACGATCCTGCGGGGTGTGTCGGCGCTCATGACTCCCAGCTTCGCATGAATCGAGCCACGGGGCGCAGGGTGTTGAGAGCGTCCCCCGCAGGTGTGGCGGGTGGGGGACGCACCCCGGCGCGCGGCCGCACGGACGGGCTCCCCGCGGCCGGCTCCCCGTGGCTGGCGCCCCGTCAGCCGACGGCGTCGAGCAGCCGTTGGGTGACGTGGACGAGCACCGAGCCGTCGCCGGAGGCCGCGTGGGCCTGGCCGGATCCCGCGAGGAGGACGAGCAGGAGGCCGAAGGCGAGGGCGGGCAGGGCGAGCGCCCACCAGGGCAGCCGGGCATCGGCCCCGGCGGCGCGGGAAGCGGACCGGCGGCGGGGCGCCAGGTGCTTGGGGGCCAGCTGCGTGGGGGCCGACATGGCCGCCTCCGTGGGTGCGTCGGACGGGCTCGCTCTTGCTCTTCGAATCTAAGGATCCGAGCAGGCGGTTCCCATCCGGGACGCACCCCAGATGTCCCTGAGCCTGACCCCCTAGGGGTTGGGGGGTTAACCCCACCCCGGGGCGTCCCCTACGGCGAGGCGAGGGTCGCGATGACGGCGATGATCACGGTCACCAGCAGCATCGCGCCCAGCACGAGGCCGAGCTTGCGATGGCCGTTCTGGGGGTTCGGTTCAAGTACGGGCGACATGCCGATCAGTCTCGCATGCCGCATTCGTCCTCGATCGTGCGGTCCCGGCCCGCGAGCACGCCGAGCACGATCTGCGGGACGAGCAGACCGGCCATCAGGGCGAGGGGCAGGTCCCAGCCGCCGCTGTGCTGGTACAGGACGCCGACGACGAGCGGTCCGGGGATGGAGATGAGGTACCCGGTGCTCTGGGCGAAGGCGGAGAGCTTGACCACGCCCGCCGGGGACTTGGCGCGCAGCCCGATCATCGTGATGACGAGCGGGAAGGCGCAGTTGGAGACGCCGAGCATCAGGACCCAGGCCCAGGCGCCCGCGGCGGGGGCGAAGTAGAGGCCGAGGTAGCCCGCGAGGCCGAAGAGGCCGAGGACGACCGCGATGGGGCCCTGGTTCTTCATCCGGCCCGCCAGGCCGGGGATGATGAAGGCGAGCGGGACGCCCATGACCATGGTGACGGCGAGCAGGATGCCCGCGGTGGAGGCGGAGACCCCGGCGTCGCGGAAGATCTGCGGGAGCCAGCCCATGGTGATGTACGCGCCCGTGGCCTGGAGTCCGAAGTAGCAGGCGAGGGCCCACGCGGTGCGGCTGCGCACGACGCCGGGCCCGGCGTCGGGGCGGACGGCCGGCACGCCCGCGGCGGCGGCCTTCTCCTTGCGGGCCGACGCGGCGATCGCCAGCCAGGGCAGGACGGCGATCACGGCGAGGAGGGCCCAGACCAGCAGGCCGGTGCGCCAGCTGCCGCCCAGCGCCCGGGTCATCGGGACGGTCGCGGCCGCGGCGAGCGAGGTTCCGGCGGCCAGGGCCATGGAGTAGAGCCCCGTCATCGTGCCGACCCGGTCGGGGAACCAGCGCTTGACGATGACCGGGAGGAGCACGTTGGTCAGGGCTATGCCCGCCAGGGTCAGGGCGCTGGCCGCGAGGAATCCGGCGGCGTTGCTCGCGAAGGGCCGGATGAGCAGGCCCGCGGCGACGGCGGCCATGCCGGCGCAGACGACGGCGGCCGGGCCGAAGCGGCGCGAGAGCCGGGGCGCGGTGACGCCGAAGACGGCGAAGCAGAGGGCGGGTACGGAGGTGATGAGCCCGGCGACGGTCCCGCTCATGCCGAGGCCCTCGCGGGTCTCCTCGAACAGGGCGCCGAGGCTGGTGATGGCGGGCCGCAGGTTGAGGGCGGCCAGCACGATGCCGACGAGGAGCACGGGTCCGAGCCACGCCGGCTGCGGGGTGGCGGCGGGGGCGGGAAGGGGCTGCGGGGCAACCGTGCGGGCGGCCTGGGGCCGGTTCAGGGTCTGGATTTCTTCGTCGGACATTCAACCATCATAGAATCATGGGATGATTGGTTGTCCACCCCGCGGACGTATCGTGCCCGTCACTCCCGAGAGGAACCCCGCCGCATGCCGCTGACCTCGCCCCGGCGATCCGCGCTCGTCGACCAGGTGATCGCCCAGCTCAGGAACCAGATCACCTCCGGCGAATGGCCCGTGGGCTCTCGCATCCCGACCGAGCCGGAGCTCGTGGAGCTGATGGGCGTCGCCCGCAACACGGTCCGGGAGGCGGTCCGGGCCCTCGCGCACAACGGCCTCCTCGACATCCGCCAGGGCTCGGGGACGTACGTCATCGCCACCAGCGAGCTGGCCGGGGTCATGCACCGCCGTTTCGCGGGCGCCGACCCCCGGCACATCGCGGAGCTGCGCTCGACGCTGGAGTCCTCGGCGGCCCGTCTCGCGGCGGAGCGGCGGACCGCGCGGGACCTCGTACAGCTGGACGCGCTGCTGGCGCGGCGCGAGGAGGCGTGGGCCGGCGGGGACGCGGAGCTGTTCATCGCGGCGGACGTGGCGCTGCACATGGCGGTGGTGGCGGCCTCGCACAACGAGGTGCTGATCGAGCTGTACGCGGACCTCGGCGATCTGGTGGCCGACTGGCTGCGCACCGACGTGGGGACGGAGCTCGATCCCGCCGCGCACCTGGACCACGCGCGGCTGATCGGGGCGATCCGGCGCGGCGACGGGGACGCGGCGGCCTCGGAGGCGGCCGGCTACCCGTTCGTCTGCCTGGCCGAGGGGCGGCGCCCCTCCAGGGACACGGCGGACGCGGCGGACACCGCGGCGACGGCGGACGCGGCGGGCGCCGCCGTCTCCGGGGTCACTGCCGCTGGTGGCTGACCCAGGCGGAGCGGACTTCCTTCCAGCAGCGGCCGGAGAGCTCCACCCGGCCCGCCGGTCCGACGGCCACGGCGGCGCCGTCCCCGTCCACGTCCCACCAGCGGTCGCACTCCACGTGCAGGCGGACCAGGTCGGTCTGCGGGAAGCCGTTGTGGCAGAACGCCACCACCTGGGAGCCGTTGATCTCGGTGTCGCAGTCGGCCCCGAAGAGCTCCCGCTTGGCGGGCTTCTGGGGCTGCACGGGCGGTTCGCCGGGGATCTGGGCCAGATCGACCACGGCCGGGGCCTGGACGTCCGTACCGGGCAGCGGGAGCTGGGCGTCCGTACCGGGCACGGGGGCCGGCCCCTCGTCCTGCGCGACGGCTCCCGGGAGCAGGAATCCGGTCAGGACCACCGAGGTGACCAGCAGGGATACCGCTCGGCTCCGCCTCGCGCGCACTCCCGTACCTCCTCCCCGCAGGAGCCGGGAAGATCCCGACGGGCCCAGTTTGCAGGGAAATGTCCCGATTTTCGACTCGGGAAGATCCGGCCCGGGGGCGGACATCTGATCGAGCCGCCCCGTACGGTCCCCGCCCCGCACACCGAAACGGCGGCGGCCGCGCCTCCCGGAAGGGAGGGCGCGGCCGCCGCCGTACGGATGGAACGTTCCGCCCGGACCGGGCCGGACGGGAAGCGCGCGAAGGTCAGGCACCCACCGCGTGCAGGCCGCCGTCGACGTGGACGATCTCGCCGGTGGTCTTCGGGAACCAGTCCGACAGCAGGGCGACGACGCCCTTGGCGGCCGGCTCCGGGTCCGACATGTCCCAGTCCATCGGGGAGCGCTGGTCCCAGATGTTCGCCAGCCCGTCGAATCCCGGGATGGACTTCGCGGCCATCGAGCCGATCGGACCGGCCGAGATCAGGTTGCAGCGGATCTTCTCCTTGCCCAGGTCACGGGCGAGGTAGCGGCTGGTGGCCTCCAGCGCGGCCTTGGCCGGGCCCATCCAGTCGTACTGCGGCCACGCGTACTGCGCGTCGAAGGTGAGGCCGACGACCGAGGCGCCCTCGTTCTCCGGGAAGAGCGGCTTGCAGGCCATGGTCAGCGACTTCAGCGAGAACGCCGAGACGTGCATGGCGGTGGCGACCGACTCGAACGGGGTGTTCAGGAAGTTGCCGCCGAGCGCGTCCTGCGGCGCGAAGCCGATGGAGTGGACGACGCCGTCGAGGCCGCCGAGCTCCGCACGGACGAGCTCCTCCACGCGGGCCAGGTGCTCGTCGTTGGTGACGTCGAGCTCGATGACCTTGGCGGGCTTGGGCAGCTTGCGGGCGATGCGCTCGGTCAGCGTGGGCCGCGGGAACGCGGTGAGGATGACCTCGGCGCCCTGCTCCTGCGCCAGCTTGGCGACGTGGAACGCGATGGAGGACTCCATCAGCACCCCGGTGACGAGGATGCGCTTGCCGTCGAGAATTCCGCTCATGGTGATCAGTGACCCATGCCCAATCCGCCGTCAACGGGAATGACGGCACCAGTGATGTACGCGGCGTTGTCGGACGCCAGGAAGCTGACCGCGGCCGCGATCTCCTCGGGCTGCGCGTAGCGGCCCAGGGGCACCTGGCCGACGATGCCGGCCCGCTGCTCTTCGGTGAGCACCTTCGTCATGTCGGTGTCCACGAAGCCGGGCGCGACGACGTTGAAGGTGATGTTGCGGGAGCCCAGCTCGCGGGCGAGGGAACGGGCGAAGCCGACCAGCGCGGCCTTGGAGGCGGCGTAGTTGGCCTGGCCGGCCGAGCCTAGGAGGCCGACGACCGAGGAGATCAGGACGACGCGGCCCTTCTTGGCGCGGAGCATGCCGCGGTTGGCGCGCTTGACCACGCGGAAGGTGCCGGTGAGGTTGGTGTCGACGACCGAGGCGAAATCGTCCTCGGACATGCGCATCAGCAGCGTGTCCTTGGTGATGCCGGCATTGGCCACCAGGACCTCGACCGCGCCGTGCGCGTCCTCGACCTGCTTGTAGGCCTGGTCGACCTGGTCGGAGTCCGTGATGTCGCAGCGGACCGCGAGCACGCCCAGGGCCGTGAGCTCCGCCGGGGGCTCGCCCGACCGGTACGTGATCGCGACCTTGTCCCCCGCTTCCGCGAAGGCTCGGGCGATGGCGAGGCCGATGCCCCGGTTACCTCCGGTGACGAGAACCGAGCGGCTCAACGGATCACCCTTTCGACTAGCGGTCTGATAACCAAAAACCTATAGGTCAAGAACCCCATCCGGAGAATCCGGCTCCGACAGGGCCTCGGTACGCGCTCTGTCGAGTCCCTACAGAAAGATGTAGGCACCGCGAGCCCCGGCGCGACATGATCGTGCCAGCTGCCCCAACCCCCGGGAGGACCTCCGTGCCCCATTCCATCGACGCGGCCTTCACCGCGCTGCCCCTGCGGGCGCTCGCCGACGCGGCGCTCGCGCGGGCCCGCGCGCTGGGCGCCGATCACGCCGATTTCCGGCTGGAACGCATCCGCAGCGCCTCCTGGCGGCTGCGCGACGCCAAGCCCTCCGGCGGTTCCGACACCACGGACCTCGGCTACGCGGTCCGCGTGGTGCACGGGGGCAGCTGGGGGTTCGCCTCCGGTGTGGACCTGACCATGGACGCCGCCGCCAAGGTGGCCTCGCAGGCCGTGGCCATGGCGAAGCTCTCCGCCCAGGTGATCAAGGCGGCCGGATCCGACGAGCGGGTCGAGCTCGCCGACGAGCCGGTGCACGCCGACAGGACCTGGATCTCCGCCTACGACGTGAACCCCTTCGAGGTGCCGGACACGGAGAAGGCCGCGCTGCTGGCCGACTTCAGCGCGCGGCTCCTGGCGGCAGACGGGGTGGCCCACGTGGACGCCTCGCTGCTCGCGGTCCACGAGAACAAGTTCTACGCCGACACCGCGGGCACCTCCACCACCCAGCAGCGGGTCCGCATCCACCCGCAGCTCACCGCCGTCGCGGTGAACGGCACCACGGGCGAGTTCGACTCCATGCGCACCATCGCCCCGCCGGCCGGGCGCGGCTGGGAGTACCTGACCGGCACCGGCTGGGACTGGAACGCCGAGCTGGAGCGGATCCCCGGGCTGCTCGCCGAGAAGATGCGGGCGCCGAGCGTCGAGGCCGGGCGCTACGACCTGGTCGTGGACCCCTCGAACCTGTGGCTGACCATCCACGAGTCCATCGGCCACGCCACCGAGCTGGACCGGGCGCTGGGCTACGAGGCCGCGTACGCCGGGACCTCCTTCGCCACCTTCGACCAGCTCGGCAAGCTGACGTACGGCTCCCCCATCATGAACGTGACGGGCGACCGGACCGCCGAGCACGGGCTGGCCACCATCGGGTACGACGACGAGGGCGTCGAGGCGCAGAGCTGGGACCTGGTCAAGGACGGCACCCTGACCGGGTACCAGACGGACCGGCGGATCGCGAAGCTGACCGGCCTCGGCCGCTCCAACGGCTGCGCCTACGCCGACTCCCCCGGGCACGTGCCCGTCCAGCGCATGGCGAACGTCTCCCTCCAGCCGGATCCGGGCGGGCTCTCCACCGAGGACCTGATCGGCGGGGTGGAACGCGGGATCTACGTGGTCGGCGACCGCTCCTGGTCCATCGACATGCAGCGCTACAACTTCCAGTTCACCGGGCAGCGCTTCTTCCGCATCGAGAACGGGAAGCTCGCCGGACAGCTGCGCGACGTGGCCTACCAGGCCACGACCACGGAGTTCTGGGGCTCGATGGAGAAGGTCGGCGGTCCGCAGACCTACGTCCTGGGCGGCGCCTTCAACTGCGGAAAGGCCCAGCCGGGCCAGGTCGCGGCGGTCTCGCACGGCTGCCCGTCCGCGCTGTTCCGCGACGTGAACATCCTGAACACCACGCAGGAGGCCGGGCGATGAGCTCGTCGATTCGTACCACCAAGCCCCACGAGATCGTCGAGCGCGCGCTGGAGCTGTCCACCGCGGACGGCTGCGTCGTCATCGCCGACGAGGAGTCGAGCGCCAACCTGCGCTGGGCGGGCAACGCCCTGACCACCAACGGGGTCACCCGCGGCCGGACCCTCACGGTCATCGCCACCGTCGACGGCAAGGAGGGCACGGCCTCGGGGGTCGTCTCGCGCTCCGCCGTCACGGCCGCGGAGCTGGAGCCGCTGGTCCGGGCCGCCGAGGCGGCCGCCCGCGGCGCCGGGCCGGCGGAGGACGCCCGGCCGCTGGTCACCGGCACCCCCTCCTCGCCGGACTTCGCCGACGCCCCGGCCGAGACCTCCTCGGCGGTTTTCGCGGACTTCGCTCCGGCCCTCGGCGAGGCCTTCGCCCGGGCCCGCGCGGGCGGCCGCGAGCTGTACGGGTTCGCCAACCACGAGCTGGTCTCCACGTACGTGGGCACCTCCACGGGGCTGCGCCTGCGCCACGACCAGCCCAACGGCACCCTGGAGCTCAACGCGAAGTCCCCGGACCGCCAGCGCTCGGCCTGGGCCGGCCGCGCGACGCGGGACTTCAAGGACGTGGACCCGACCGCGCTGGACGCGGAGCTGGCCGTCCGGCTCGGCTGGGCGGAGCGGAGGATCGACCTGCCGGCCGGGCGGTACGAGACGCTGCTGCCCCCCACGGCCGTGGCCGACCTGGTGATCTACCAGATGTGGTCGGCGGCGGCCCGGGACGCGGTGGAGGGGCGGACCGTCTTCTCCAAGCCCGGCGGCGGCACCCGGATCGGCGAGCGGCTCTCCCCGCTGCCGCTGAACCTGCGCAGCGATCCGAACGCGCCGGGCCTGGAGTCCGCGCCGTTCGTGATCGCGCACAGCTCCGGGGACGACGCCTCCGTCTTCGACAACGGCCTGCCGGTCCCGGCGACCGAGTGGATCAAGGACGGCGAGCTGGCCCGGCTGACCACGACCCGGCACACGGCCGAGCTGACCGGGCTGCCGGTCTCGCCCTCGTTCGGGAACCTGATCCTGGACGCCGGCGGCGAGAAGTCGCTGGAGGAGATGGTGGCCGCCACCGAGCGCGGGTTGCTGCTGACCTGCCTCTGGTACATCCGCGAGGTGGATCCGGCGACGCTGCTGCTCACCGGGCTGACCCGGGACGGCGTCTACCTGGTGGAGAACGGCCAGGTCGTCGGCGAGGTCAACAACTTCCGGTTCAACGAGTCCCCCGTGGACCTGCTGTCGCGGGCCTCGGAGGCGGGCCGGACCGAGAAGACCCTGCCGCGCGAATGGAACGACTGGTTCACCAGGACCGCGATGCCGGCGCTGCGCATCCCGGACTTCAACATGAGCTCGGTCAGCAAGGGCGTCTGATCAACAAAGCGTGAGAGGCGCGGGGCTTCCCCGCCTAGACTGGCGGGGAAACCCTGAGCTTTCCGTTTCACCGTGTTTCACCTCGTTCCATCTCGTTCAAGGAGACCCAGAACCGTGACGGACATCGTCGACGAACTGAAGTGGCGCGGGCTCTTCGCCCAGTCCACCGATGAAGAAGCGCTGCGCAAGGCCTTCGCGGACGGTCCCGTCACGTTCTATTGCGGCTTCGACCCGACGGCGGCCTCGCTGCACGTGGGGCACCTGGTGCAGGTCCTCACCGTGCGCCGGCTCCAGCAGGCCGGCCACCGCCCGCTGGCCCTGGTCGGCGGCGCCACCGGGCAGATCGGCGACCCGCGCCCGACCGCCGAGCGCACCCTGAACGACCCGGAGACCGTGGCGAACTGGGTGACGCGCCTGCGCACCCAGATCGAGCCGTTCCTGTCCTTCGAGGGCGAGAACGCGGCGCTGATGGTCAACAACCTGGACTGGACGGCGGGCCTGTCCGCCATCGAGTTCCTCCGGGACATCGGCAAGCACTTCCGCGTGAACAAGATGCTGACGAAGGACTCGGTCGCCAAGCGGCTGGAGTCCGACCAGGGCATCAGCTACACGGAGTTCAGCTACCAGCTGCTCCAGGGCATGGACTTCCTGGAGCTGTACCGCCGGCACGGCTGCGTGCTCCAGCAGGGCGGCTCCGACCAGTGGGGCAACCTGACGGCCGGTCTCGACCTGATCCACCGGGTGGAGCCGGACGCGCACGTGCACGCCATCGCGACCCCGCTGATGGTCAAGGCGGACGGCACCAAGTTCGGCAAGTCCGAGAGCGGCGCCGTCTGGCTCGACCCGGAGATGACCACCCCGTACGCGTTCTACCAGTTCTGGCTGAACGTGGACGACCGGGACGTCTCCACCTACATGCGCATCCTGTCCTTCCAGACCCCCGAGGAGCTGGAGGCGCTGGAGGCGCAGACCGCCGAGCGGCCGCAGGCGCGTGCCGCGCAGCGGGCGCTCGCGGAGGAGCTGACCACGCTGGTGCACGGGGCCGGCCAGTGCGCCGCCGTGATCGCGGCGTCCAAGGCGCTGTTCGGCCAGGGCGAGCTGGCGGACCTGGACGAGGCCACCCTGGCCGCGGCCCTGTCCGAGCTGCCGCACGCGAAGGTGGCGGAGCCGGGCCTGGTCGTCGACCTGCTGGCGGAGACCGGGCTCGTCGCGAGCAAGTCGGCCGCGCGCCGGACCGTCAAGGAGGGCGGCGCCTACGTGAACAACGTGAAGGTCGCCTCCGAGGACGCGGTCCCCGCCAAGGAGGACCTGCTGCACGGACGCTGGCTGGTGCTGCGCCGCGGCAAGAAGAACCTGGCGGCGGTCGAGGTCACCGGCTAGGCGCCGGCCCGGGAGTACGACGCAGGGGCCGGTCCGGACGTGCTGTCCGGGCCGGCCCCTGCGTCATGCTCCGCCGCGTCGGGCGGGAGCCCTCAGGTCATCTGCCGCTTGTTGCCGCGCAGCGAGCTGTAGATCAGGTCGCCGAGACCGACGATCACGACGGCTCCGGCAAGCTGCAGCAAGTGCCGGATCCAGTCGATGCCGCGCGTTTCGTTGACGCCGATCCACGTGGCCACGGCGTTGCCGAGGACCGCGCCGATGATGCCGAAGATCGTGGTCAGCCAAAGGGGCTGGTGTTGCTTGCCCGGCAGGATCGCCCGGGCTATCAGTCCCAGTACAAAGCCGACGATGATCGCCCACAACCAACCCATGTCGAGCCTCCTCCTGGCGCGTTGTGCGCATGTGGGCCCAGTCTCGACCCGTCCGGCCTACTGCGCATTTCGGACAGCTCCATTCGGGGGACACCCCCTCTGCCCGGCTCGACGCGGGCGGCGTACCGTGGAGACGTCCGGGCCGGGGAGCGCCCGGCGGTCGATCGGGTGGTGGGTTGTGGAGCGGACGAAGCGGAACGGGTCCGAGGTCTTCCGGATCACGGGGGCGCGGATGAGCCTCGCCGAGGACGTACGGGGACGCCAGCGCCGGTACGTGATCTCGATGCTGGTCCGGACCCTGTCGGTCGTCGCGACGATCGTGCTGTGGAACGTGCAGCGGCCCGTGGCCGTCGTGACGCTCGTCGCGGGGGCGCTGCTGCCGTACATCGCGGTGGTCATCGCCAACGCGGGGCGCGAATCGACGCCCTCCCTGCCGTCCCACTTCGTTCCGTCGCCGGTGCGCCCCGCGCTGGGTGACGGGAACCTCAAGAAAACCTCAGATCAATCATGAAGTTCCAGTGCACCGCACCGGGTCCTGCGTGACATACTGCCTACGCGCTCCGCATCCCCCGTCGGAGCGACGGACCGACGCCGGGCAGCTCCCCCCGTGGCTGCTCGGCGTCGCCATTCCGTCTTAGGGTTGAGCCGTGACTCCCCTTGACGCATTTCTGAACGACGCCTCCGCCGGCGATGCACCCACGTGTTCCGCCAAGGCCTGCCGCGAGGCGGCCGTCTGGGTCCTGGCGTGGAACAACCCGAAGCTGCACACCCCCGAGCGCCGCAAGACCTGGCTGGCGTGCGAGGAGCACCGCGAGCACCTGTCGCAGTTCCTGGGGGTCCGCGGGTTCCTCAAGGACGTCGTGAAGCTCGACGCGTGGGAAGCGCCCGAGGGCTCGCAGCGGCCGTAGCCACTGCGAGCCCTCGGGGTCGCTCGGAAGAGCCGGTGACGGCGGGGGTCAGCCGCCGATCGCCGACATCGGGCGGTCGGGCTGCAGGAAGGTCGGGTCGTCGAGGCCGGAGCCGGCCTTCTTGCCCCACATCGCCACCTTCCACAGGCGGGCGATCTCCTCGTCCGGGGCGCCCGAGCGCAGGGCGGCGCGCAGGTCGGACTCCTCGGTGGCGAAGAGGCAGGTACGGATCTGGCCGTCGGCGGTGAGGCGCGTACGGTCGCAGGCTCCGCAGAAGGGACGGGTCACCGAGGCGATGACGCCGACGGTGGCCGGGCCGCCGTCGACGACCCAGCGCTCGGCCGGGGCGGAGCCGCGCTCCTCCGAGCCCTCCTCGGTGAGCGTGAAGCGGGTGCGCAGGGATTCCAGGATGTCACCGGCGGTGATCATGCCGTCGCGCTTCCAGCCGTGCTGGGCGTCGAGCGGCATCTGCTCGATGAAACGGAGCTCGTACTCGTTCTCCACGGCCCAGGCCAGCAGGTCGGGGGCCTCGTCGTCGTTGAGTCCGGGCATCAGCACGGCGTTGACCTTGACGGGGGTGAGGCCGGCTTCGCGGGCGGCGGCCATGCCGTCGATGACGTCCTTGTGGCGGTCGCGCCGGGTCAGGGTCTTGAAGACCTCGGGCCGCAGGGTGTCCAGGGAAACGTTCACCCGGTCCAGGCCGGCGGCCTTGAGTGCCTGGGCGGTGCGCTTGAGGCCGATGCCGTTGGTGGTCAGCGACATCTTGGGGCGGGGCTCCAGGGCCGCGCACTGCTCGACGATCCCGACGAGGCCGGGACGGAGCAGCGGTTCGCCGCCCGTGAAGCGGACTTCCTTGATCCCGAGCTCGGTGACCGCGATGCGGATCAGGCGGACGATCTCGTCGTCGCTGAGCAGATCCGACTTGCCGAGCCACTGCAGGCCCTCTTCGGGCATGCAGTACGTACAGCGCAGATTGCACCGGTCGGTGAGTGAGACGCGCAGGTCAGTAGCTACGCGGCCGTAGGTGTCGAGAAGCACTGTAAGCCCCCTCCCCTGTCCGGTTTGTAGAGGTTTGCGCCGTGATGGATGAGAGTACGAGCGCTATCAACGAGCCTACGCGACACGCGTGACTTGTAGGGGTGCCCGAATGAACGAGACGGGACGTGGCCGTGTCGTAGGGAAATACGACACGGCCACGCTGGGTGCTCGGAGGATCGCGCTGAAGCGCAGCGTGTCAGTGCGCGCCGGTTCCGGTGAGCGACCGGACCTCGAGCTCGGCGAACTTCTGGGGGTCCGCCTTCTCCTTGGACAGGACCGTTCCCAGCCACCCCAGCAGGAAGCCGAGCGGGATGGAGATGATGCCGGGGTTCTCCAGGGGGAACCAGTAGAAGTCGGCGCCCTTGAACATCGAGGTGGGCTTGCCGGAGACGACCGGGGAGAAGAGCACCAGGACGACCGAGGAGACCAGGCCGCCGTAGATCGACCACAGGGCGCCCTGGGTGGTGAAGCGCTTCCAGAAGAGGCTGTAGAGGATCGTCGGCAGGTTGGCGGAGGCGGCGACCGCGAAGGCCAGGGCGACGAGGCCGGCCACGTTGAGGTCGCGGGCCATGGCGCCGAGGCCGATGGCCACGGCACCGATGACCACGGTGGACCAGCGGGCCGCCCGTACCTCTTCCTTCTCGGTGGCCTTGCCCTTGCGGATCACGTTCACGTAGATGTCGTGGGCGAAGGACGAGGAGGAGGCCAGCGTCAGGCCCGCGACGACCGCGAGGATCGTGGCGAAGGCCACCGCCGAGATCACGGCGAGCAGGACGGCGCCACCGGTGGAGCCCGGACCGCCGCCGATCTCCTGGGCGAGCAGCGGGGCCGCGGTGGTGCCGGCCTTGTTGGAGGCGATGATGTCGGCCCGCTTGAGGAGGGCCGCGGCGCCGAAGCCGAGGACGATCGTCATCAGGTAGAAGGCGCCGATGATGCCGATGGCCCAGTTCACGGACTTGCGGGCGGCCTTGGCCGTGGGAACCGTGTAGAAGCGGATCAGGATGTGCGGCAGGCCGGCGGTGCCCAGGACCAGGGCGAGGCCCAGCGAGAGGAAGTCCAGCTTCGAGAGCGAGTCCTTCCCGTACTTCAGGCCCGGCTCCAGGAACTTCACGCCCTGCCCGCTGTTGTCGGCGGCCTTGCCCAGCAGGTCCGAGATGTTGAAGTGGAACTTCCACAGCACCATGAAGGTGATCAGCAGCGTGCCCGCGATCAGCAGCACCGCCTTGATCATCTGGACCCAGGTGGTGCCCTTCATCCCGCCGATGGTGACGTAGAGGATCATCAGGACGCCGACCAGCGAGACGATCACGACCTTGCCGAAGTCGCTGGTGATGCCGAGGAGCAGCGAGACGAGGACGCCGGCTCCGGCCATCTGGGCGAGCAGGTAGAAGATCGAGACCACGATGGTGGAGGTGCCGGCGGCGGTGCGTACGGGGCGCTGGCGCATCCGGTACGCGAGCACGTCGCCCATCGTGTAGCGGCCGGAGTTGCGCAGCGGCTCGGCGACCAGGAGCAGGGCGACCAGCCAGGCGACGAGGAAGCCGATCGAGTAGAGGAAGCCGTCGTAGCCGAAGAGCGCGATGGCTCCGGCGATGCCGAGGAAGGACGCGGCGGACATGTAGTCGCCGGAGATGGCCAGGCCGTTCTGGAATCCGGTGAACTGGCGGCCGCCCGCGTAGAAGTCGGCGGCGTCCTTGGTCTGGCGTCCGGCCCAGATGGTGATGGCCAGGGTGGCGACGACGAACGCCCCGAACAGGGTGATGATCAGCGGGCGGTGCTCGGAGGCGCCGGCGGCGGTGGTCGTACCCGCCGTGGCCGCCCCGGCGAGCGCCACGTACAGCGGGGCGCTCATTCGCCCGCCTCCATCCTTGCCTTGATGGCCGAGGCCTTGGGGTCGAGCCGGGTCGCCGCGTGGCGCGAGTACAGCCAGGCGATGAGGAAGGTCGTCGCGAACTGGCCGAGGCCCAGGACGAGGGCGACGTTGATGTTGCCGAAGAGCTTCGTCCCCATGAAGCCGCCCGCGTAGTTGGAGAGCAGGACGTACAGCAGGTACCAGGCGATGAACGCCACGGTGAGCGGGAAGGCGAAGGAGCGGTGGGCGCGGCGCAGTTCGGCGAACTCCTCGCTCTGCTGGACGCGCACGAACTCCTCGGGTCCGGGACTCGCCAGCGGCGTTCCCGCGCTGCCGTGGGGCGGCGCTGCTTCGGTGGTCACGGGGGACCCTCCTTGTGACGCGGGTGCGGTGGGGGTGACGGACAAAACAACCTCCGTGTGGGGGGCGGTGGTGCCGATCCCCCTGTCAACGGCACGTCCGGCGCGTCGGGGTGGTTCAACACCTGTTTGTTTCTTTGGGAACTGATTCCTCGAACGGATTTCTCGAACTGATGGCGCGAAGTCGAACGTCGGCACTAGGTTCACGTGACATGAACCCGTCGGGCGCGACCGCGCCCGCACGGCTTTTTCACGATGATGTGGAGAACCCATGGCTCATCTGGGAACCGGTTACCGGCGGCGCGCTCTCGCCGTTCCGGTCGGCCTGGCGCTCACCGCCTCGCTCGCCTTCCTGCCCTCGGTCACGGCCTCCGCCGCACCGGCCGGCGTGACGGCTGACGCCTCGGTCACCGCCACGCCCGACCCTTCCGGCCCCAAGCTGTCCTACGTGGCGAACCTGACCTCGTACGGAAGCGTGAAGCAGGCGAAGAAGGCGATCGAGCGGGCCGGTGGCACCGTGGTGATCGCATATGAGCAGATCGGAGTGGTCGTAGCCCACTCGCAGAACCCGGACTTCGCCAAGCAGCTCCGCGGCCAGCGCGGCCTGTTCGCCTCGGTCGGCGCCACCCGCGTGGCTCCCCTGTCGGTCGTGCAGACCGACGAGGAGGGGTCGACGCAGCGCCTGAGCGACGCGGACGCCGCCAAGGCCGCGGCGCAGGCCGAGCCCGGACAGGAGCCCCTGGAGTCCAACCAGTGGGACCTGCGCGCGATCAAGGCCGACCAGGCTCACAAGATCAACGATGGCAGCCGGAACGTCACGGTGGGCGTCATCGACACGGGTGTCGACGACACTCACCCGGATCTCGCCGCGAACTTCTCCAAGGGCCAGTCCGCCAACTGCGTCGGCGGCGTCGCCGACACCACCGAGGGAGCCTGGCGCCCCTACGCCGACGGCAGCGACCACGGCACCCACGTGGCGGGCACCATCGCGGCCCCGCGCAACGGAGTCGGCATCAGCGGTGTGGCGCCCGGCGTCCAGGTGGCCGCCATCAAGGTGAGCGAGCCGGCGACCAGCCTCTTCTACACCGAGGCCGTCGTCTGCGCCTTCATGTTCGCCGCCGAGAAGGGGATCGAGGTGACCAACAACAGCTACTACGTCGACCCCTGGCTCTACAACTGCAAGTCGGACGACGACCAGAAGGCGCTGGTGGAGGCCCTCAGCCGGGCGACGCAGTACTCCGAGCGCAAGGGCGTCCTCAGCGTCGCCTCCGCCGGCAACTCGAACCACGACCTGGCGTCCGACGCCATCGTGGACGACACCAGCCCGGACGACGCCACCCCGGTGCCCCGCACCATCGACCCCCACGTCTGCCTGGACGTCCCCACCCAGCTCCCGGGCGTGGTCACGGTGGCCGCGACCGGTGACAAGGGCTTCAAGTCGTACTACTCCAGCTACGGCCTCGGCGTCGTCGACGTCACGGCCCCCGGCGGCGACAAGTGGCAGATACCCGCCACCCCGGACGCCAACGGCCGCGTGCTGTCCACCCTCCCGGGCGGCGGCTACGGCTACAAGCAGGGCACCTCGATGGCCGGCCCGCACGTCGCCGGTGTCGCGGCGCTGCTCAAGAGCCGCCACCCGTGGGCGACCCCGGCGCAGATCCAGCTGCTCCTCAAGGTCCAGGCCACGAAGACGGCCTGCCCCGAGAAGGTCTACGACGCCACGGGCACGCTGGTCGACGCCACCACCTGCACCAGCAAGTGGGGCCAGAACAGCTACGACGGCTTCGGCGTGGTCGACGCGCTGAAGGCCGTGAAGTAACGGTCCGGACCTGACCGGCGGACGAACGAACGGAGGGGCCGGCCCGGGGTGATACCCGGGCCGGCCCCTCCTT
The DNA here is from genome assembly GCF_053593795.1 of Streptomyces sp. NPDC002104. Taxonomy (NCBI): domain Bacteria; kingdom Bacillati; phylum Actinomycetota; class Actinomycetes; order Kitasatosporales; family Streptomycetaceae; genus Streptomyces; species Streptomyces sp. NPDC002104. The sequence goes on from NZ_JBSFDF010000014.1 coordinate 36,031, forward strand.
CGTCCTGGCGGACCGCTAGGGCTTGATGAGCACCTTCAGCGCGCTGCGGTCGTCCATCGCCCGGTAACCGTCCGGGACCTCGTCGAGGGTGACGGCACGGTCGAAGACGGGCGACGGGTCGATCGCACCGCTGAGCACGTCCGCGAGCAGCTCGGGGATGTACGCGCGGACCGGCGCGACCCCGCCGCGCAGGGTGAGGTTGCGGTCGAACATGACACCGAGGTCGAGGCCGGTGCCGCTGCCGTGCGGGACGCCGACGTAGCCGATGGCCCCGCCGTCGCGGGCGATGTTCACGGCGGTGCGCATGGACTGCTCGGTGCCGACCGCCTCGATGACCGAGTGGGCGCCCTGGCCGCCGGTGAGCTCGCGCACGGCCGCCTCGGCGGCCTCGCCGCGCTCGGCGACCACGTCGGTGGCCCCGAAGAGCTTCGCGATGTCCGTACGGACGGTGTGCCGGCCCAGTGCGATGATCCGCTCGGCGCCCAGGCGCTTGGCCGCGAGGACCCCGCACAGGCCGACCGCGCCGTCGCCGACGACGGCGACCGTGGAGCCCTTGCGGACCCCCGCGCCGAGCGCGGCGTGGTGCCCGGTGCCCATGACGTCGGACAGCGCGAGGAGCGCGGTCAGCAGGTGGTCGTCGGAGACGGCGTCGGCGGGCAGCTTCACGAGCGTGCCGTCGGCGTGCGGGACCCGGACGGCCTCGCCCTGGCCGCCGTCGTGGCCGACCGAGCCCCAGAAGCCGCCGTGCTCGCAGGAGGTGTAGAGGCCCTCGGCGCAGTAGGAGCAGGTGCCGTCGGACCACATGAAGGGGGCGACGACGAGGTCTCCGGCGCGCAGGCCCGAGACGGCGGAGCCGGTCTCCTCGACGACGCCGAGGAACTCGTGGCCGATCCGCTGGCCCGGCTCGCGCTTGGCCTCGCCGCGGTAGGCCCAGAGGTCGCTGCCGCAGATGCAGGCGCGCAGGACGCGGACGACGGCGTCCTCGGGGCGCTGGATCGCAGCGTCGGGCACCTCCTCCACGCGGATGTCGTGCGGGGCGTGGATGACGGTGGCGCGCATGGTGGTGCAGTCCTCCGGTTAGGAAATGGTGGAGCCCTGTAGGGCCTCCCTACCGTACGCCCGCTCCGGCGCGAGCGCTCCCGTGGCCAGCAGGTACTGGGCGGCCGCGTAGGTGGCCATGACCCAGAAGTCGGGGCGGGGCAGCTGGGGCCACTCGGCGACCCCGGTGGCGATGAGCGTGTCGGAGATCAGGAACAGCGCCCCGCCGAGCCCGGCCCGCGGACCCAGGGCGCTGGAGCGGTACGCCATGGCGGTGAGCAGCAGGCTGTACCCGGCGACCGGGATCCGCAGCTCCGCGGGCAGGTCGCCCCAGAGCAGCGTGACGGTGGACAGGAGCGCGGCGGCGTACGCGGCCCCGAGCAGGGGGCCCGTGCGGCGGCGGCCGAACAGCACGAGGTAGCAGACGTGCCCGGCGGCGAAGGAGCCCATCCCGATCAGGAAGGCGGGATCGGTGTCGAAGAGCAGGGCCAGGTCCCCGCCCCAGCCGAACAGCAGGGCCGCGACGAGCAGGCGGGGGGCGCGGCGGGTGATCACGTACGCGACGAGCAGCGGCATCAGCAGCGGCTTGGCGAGGAGGTGCCCGGTGTGCCAGTCCGCGAGCAGGGATCCGAGGTCCGCGGCGGTGGCGACGGCGAAGGCCGCGAGCAGCGCCCGGCCGGCGGGGCCGGAGCCCGGGGAGGCGGCCGGGCGCACCCAGGAGGGCGTACGGGACTGCGCGCGGTCGGTGGATCCGGTGGCGCTCACGCGGCGTGCTCCTGGGCGGGCGCGGGCGCGGTGGTGGGCGCGGTGGTGGGCACCTCGGCCTGCGCGGGCTCTGCGGGCTCTGTGGTCTGGGCGGCCTGGGCGGTCTGCGTGGTCTGGGCGGTCTGCGCGGTCTGGGCGACCTGCGCCGGCTGCCAGCCGGGGCCGCGGAACACGCGGCCGGCGCGCTCGCGCCAGGTGGTGGCCCCGCGCACGTCCCGGGCGATGGAGGCGTACTCGTGGGTGGCGACGCGCAGCGGGTTGTAGGTGCCGATGTTCTTGGTGAGGCCGAAGACGGGCTTGTCGGTCTCGCCCACCCAGGAGCCGAACATCCGGTCCCACACGATCAGGATGCCGCCGAAGTTCCGGTCCAGGTAGCCGCCCTGGGAGGCGTGGTGGACGCGGTGGTGGGAGGGGGAGTTGAAGACGTACTCGATCGGCCGGGGCAGTTTGCCGATGCGCTCGGTGTGGATCCAGAACTGGTAGACGAGGTTGACCGAGTAGCAGAACGCGATGGCGGCCGGGTGCACGCCCAGCGCGATCATCGGGAGGTAGAACGGCCAGGAGGTGGCGCTGGTCCAGGGCTGGCGCAGGGCGGTGGTGAGGTTGAACTTGCGGCTGCTGTGGTGGACGACGTGGCAGGCCCACAGGATCCGGATGACGTGGTGGCCCCGGTGCTGCCAGTAGTAGAGGAAGTCCTGGGCGAGCAGCATCAGCGGGACGGTCCACCACAGGACGGGGACGCGCAGCGGGGTGAGCTCGTAGACCGCGGTGTAGATCGCGACGATCGGGATCTTCCAGAGGAAGTCGAAGCCGAGGCTGCCGATCCCCATGCCGAGGCTGGTGACGGCGTCCTTGGTCTCGTACCCGGCGGCGTCCTCGTCGGGATGGATGCGGTAGCTCACCACCTCGATGACGGTGAGCAGCACGAAGGCGGGTATGGACCACAGCACGACATCGGGCAGGTTCGGCATGCCCGCACCATAGAGGCGGATTCCGGGGCTCGGCTAGGGGTTGTTACCGATCGGTATCCATCGGTGTTACCGACGGTTCACGAGATGCTTCCGGGTGAGGGTGTCCGGGCCAAGGGGAGGGCATGGGGGATGGGGTACGTACCGGGTTTCGAGGAGATCGCCTTCGAGGCGGCGGACGCGGTGGCGTGGGCGCTGGGCAGGGCCCGGCCGCCGGGGGGACTCCGGCTCTTACCGGTCCGGGTGAACGGCCCGGACCGGCTGCGCCACGCGCACGGGCTGGTCGCCCTCCTGACGGAGGGCAGCGCGGGGCTGGACGAACCCGCCCGCTCCGAGGCGGTGGCCGCCGTCGGGCGGGCGTTCGCCGCGCTCGGCCCGAAGCAGGCCGGGGCCCTCCTCCTGGCCGCCTTCGGCGCCTCGGCCGTCACCGTGCCCCCGCCGCCCGGGGAACTGTCCCCGGCAGCGGAGGCCGCCTACCGGAGGCTGTTCGTCCTGTGCCTCGGCGGCCGGCCGCCGCAGGAGGACGCCGTGCCCGCCGAGGACGACGAGCCCGGGACCACACCGGCCGAGGAGGCCGCCGCGGCCTTCGAGGAGAGCTACGCCCAGTACGTCGCCGGGGCCCAGGGGCGGGTCCAGCTGTACGGCCTGACGCTCAGCCAGGCCCGCCAGGACTGGTCGCTGGACCTGGCCTACATCAGCCTCGCGGTCAGCGGCGGGGAGTTCCTGGAGGAACCCGGCCTGCAGAGCTCGGTGAAGGCCGAGGTGGCGCTGAACGCGACGGAGCGGGTGCTGCTGCGCGGCCCGGCCGGCTCGGGCAAGAGCACCCTCGTGAAATGGCTGGCCCTCAATGCCGCCCGGAGCAGTTTCGGCCCCCAGTTGCGGGACTGGAACGGCCTGGTCCCCTTCGTCCTGCCGCTGCGTTCCTTCAACTCCCCCGCCGGACTGCCCCGGCCGCAGGACTGGCTCGGCGCGACCGGTGTCCGGCTGTCCCCTCCGGAGGGCTGGATCACCGGGCTCCTCGCCTCCGGGCGGGCGCTCGTGCTGATCGACGGCGTGGACGAGGTGTCCCCGCGGCTGCGGGACAGGACCGAGTCCTGGCTGCGGGCGCTGCTCACCGCGTACCCGGCGGCCCGCTTCGTGGTCACCACCCGCCACTCGGCCGTGCCCGAGGACTGGCTGACCGCCCACGGCTTCACCTCCCTCGCCCTGCTGCCGATGGACCGCGACGACGTCGGCGCCTTCATCACGCACTGGCACGCCTCCGCCCGGGCCGAGGCGGACGGCGAGGGCGCGGAGTCCGAACGCGAACTGCTCGACCGGTACGAGAAGGCGCTCCTGGAGGCCGTGGGATCGCGCCGGGACCTGGGCCGGCTGGCGACGAACCCGCTGATGTGCGCCCTGCTGTGCGCCCTGAACCGGGACCGCCGGATGCACCTGCCGCGGGCCCGCAAGGAGCTGTACGACACGGCTCTGGACATGCTGCTGATCCGCCGCGACAGCGAACGGGACATCTCCGGGGTCGAGGGCGTCTACCTCAGCCGGGACGAGCAGACCCTGCTGCTCCAGCGCCTGGCGTACTGGCTGATCCGCAACGGGCAGGTGGAGGCCTCCGCCGAGGAGGCGATCGGGATGATCGCCGAATCGCTGGACTCCATGCCCCAGGTCAAGGCGCAGGGCGGCGCGCAGACGGTGTTCCGTCATCTGCTGATCCGCAGCGGGCTGCTCCGCGAGCCCGTACCGGGCTCGGTCCTGTTCGTCCACCAGACCTTCCAGGACTACCTCGGCGCCAAGGCGGCCGTGGAGGCACGGGACTTCGGCGTCCTGGTGCGCAATGCGCACGAGTACACCTGGGACAACGTGGTCCGGATGGCCGTGGGGCACGCCCGGCCCGACGAACGCGCTTACCTGTTGCGGCAGTTGCTGGCACGGGCCGACCGGTCGGAGCCCGACCGCAGCCGGCTGGTGCTGCTCGCGGCCGCCTGCCTGGAACACGCGCCGGAGCTGGACCCGGAGGTCCGGCGCGAGGTGACGGCCCGGACGGCCCGCCTGCTGCCCCCGCGCTCCCCCGGCCAGGCCGAGGAACTGGCCAAGGCCGGGGAACTGGTGCTGGAGCTGCTGCCGGAGCCGGCCGGGCTCGTCGAGGCCGAGGCGGCCGCGACGATCCGTACGGCGGCGCTCGTCGGCGGCGACCGGGCGCTCCGGGTGATCGCGGGCTTCCGGACGGACGACCGCTACGAGGCCGCCCGGGAACTCTCCGACGCCTGGGGGCGGTTCCCCGTGGACGTGTACGCGGACACGGTGCTCGCGGACGCGCCCATGAGCACCGCGCACCTGCACGTGCGGACGCCCGGACAGCTGCGGGCCCTGGACCGGCTCCGGCACGTCCGCCGGCTGCACGTCACCTGGGACGGCCCGGTCCCGCCGGAGATCGCGCGGCGCCGGGACCTGGAGTCGCTGACCCTGCACCGCAATCCGCGGCTGGCCGATCTGTCCCCGCTGGCCGGCCAGTCCTCGCTGAGGCACCTGGGCGTCCTGGACTGCCCGCAGGTCACCGGGATCGAGGTGGTGGGCGAACTGCGCGCGGACAGCCTCGCCTTCGGCTACCTGCGGGACGACCTCTCGCTCGCCCCGCTGGCGGGTGCGGCGGACCTGCGTTCGCTGATCATCGGCTTCGAGCCGGCGCAGCGGCGGATCGGGGACGTGCCCGCCGCGGACTCGCTGACCGCACTGCACCTGTGGCAGGGCGCCCGCCGGATGACGCTCGACGGGATCGAGCGCTGGCCGCGGGTGGAGAAGCTGACGGTGGCCGGGAGCGGCCAGTACCGGCAGCTGGTGCGCTCGCTGCCGCTCAGGGGACTGACCGCGCTGCAGATCCGGCACGCCGCCCCCGTATCGGCCGGGGCGCTCCTGCCGTACGAGCGCCTGGGCCGGCTCGTGCTGATCCGGTGCGCGCTGGAGGGCTCCCTGGAGGCGCTGCGCGAGGTCCCGGCGCTGCGCCGGCTGGTGCTGAGCGAATGCCTCGGGACCGTGGACCTGGCTCCGCTCGCCCCGCTGGAGGAGCTGGTGATCGAGCTGCGCCGGGGCACGCACGTCACCGGGGCGGAGCTGATCCCGCCGGAGCGGCTCGTCCGCAGGGACTGAGCCGCTCCGGCGGGAGCCGCCGGTCACCAGACCCGGACCGAGCCCCCTCGGGCGAAGGCCGGGCTGGTGGCCGCCGCCGGGACCTCGGTGAGGGGCTGCGCGACCTCCGAGACGAGGGGGCCGTGCTTGGCGGCCACCGCGTCGAGGAGGGCGAGGTCGAAGCCGTACACCCGGGCGGCGTTGCCGCCGACCATGGCGGCGACCTCCTCGCGGGGCAGGCCCGCGTAGGCGATGCGCAGGCCCTCGCGGGAGTAGGGCGTGGTGCCCTCGTCGTGGGGGTAGTCGCTGCCCCACATGATCTTGTCGAGGCCGATCCGGCCCCGCAGCGGGACCTCGTGGGGGCGCATGAAGCTCGCTCCCACGAAGCAGTTGTCCCGCCAGACTTCGCTCGGCCCCCTGCCCATGGACTCCGCCAGCCCGGCCCCGAACTTGGCCTCGGCGGTGGCCGAGGCCGCGACCAGGCGGCCGTGGTAGTAGTCCAGCATCTCGATCACGCCCGGGATCCAGCCGGAGCCCTGCTCCGTCAGGACCAGTTTCAGCCCGGGGTTGCGGCGGAAGGCACCGCCGAAGATGAGGTGCCACAGGGCCCGGTGGGAGAACCAGGTGGTCTCCACCATGAAGACGGCCCGCGCCGCCGGTTCGTCGCCCAGCGGCGGCGAGGCGGAGCCGCCGTGGTGGTTGACGGGGACGTCCAGCTCGTCGCAGACGGCCCAGATCGGGTCGTAGGCCTCCGAGTAGAGCTCGGGAACGGTGGAGCCGGGCGGGACGCCGGGCAGCAGGATGCCGCCGGTCAGTCCCGCGTTGCGGGTGCGGCGGATCTCCTCGACCGCCGCGTCCACGTCGTTCAGCAGGATCTGGACCACGCCCGCCCGGCGGCCCGGCGCGTCCGCGCAGAAGTCCGCCAGCCACCGGTTGTGGGCCTGGAGACCGGCCCAGCGCATCTCGTACTCGGCCGCCGTCGGGGGCTGGGCCATCAGCGAGGCCTTGGGGAAGAACGGCGGGATGGTGTTCGGGAAGAGCACCTCCGCGACGATCCCGTCGGCTTCGAGTTCGGCCAGCCGGCGCTGGGAGTTCCAGTTGCGGTCGGCCGTGTCCGCGAGGAGGTCCTCGTACGGGTTGACGTAGGTCGCGGCCCAGGCGTCGAACTCCTCGTGGTACCGCTTCTCCAGGTACGGCTTGTAGTCCAGCAGGTCGGCGCCCGCGTGGCAGTCGGCGGAGATGACCGTGTAGCGGTCCTCCCCGGCGGCCGGAGCGTCGGGGCCGGCGGGGCCGGCAGGGCTCACGGGGCTGTCGGGGCCGTCGGGGCTGTCGGGGCTCACGGGTTCACCCCCAGCACCGGGAAGTCGTGGTCGGTCAGCCAGTGCCGGCCCACCTCGCGCGAGCGCGCCCAGGAGGCTTCGACGGCCGGCTGGTCCGCGCTCTGGCCGAGCTCGGCGGGGGTGGGGCCGATGCGGCGGGCGATCGGCGCCAGCTTCTCGGTGTCGAAGCCGAAGACCTCGGCGGCGGCCAGGCCCAGCATCCGGCGGGTCTCCTCGACGGGGATGTCGTGGAAGGTGTTCTTCAGCCAGCCGCGGGTGTTCGGCCAGGTCCCTTCGGGGTGCGGGAAGTCCGAGCCCCACAGGATGTTGTCCACGCCGATCTCGTAGCGCTGGGCCAGCTCGCGCCGCTTGGTGTTGGTCGCGCAGACGAACACCTGCCGGTCGAGGTACTCGCTCGGCGGCCGCTTCAGCTCCTCGAACGGCGAGAGCTTCTTGCCGCCGTGGGCGCCGAGGTAGAGCCGGTCCATGAACCAGAGCTGGTTCGGCAGCCACCAGCAGCCCGACTCGGCGACGCCGAACTTGAGGCCCGGGTGCCGCTCGAAGACCCCGGACCAGAGCAGGAACCACAGCGGGCGGGCCGGCCACCAGGTGACCTCGGAGACGAAGATGCCCAGGTGGTCCCCGTACTCGTGGCGCGGCGAGGAGCCGGAGTGGGTGACGATCGGCATCCGCGTCTCGGCCGCCGCCGCCCACACCGGGTCGTAACGGCGGTCGTGGTACGGGGCCTTGTCCACCCACATGGCCGGGATCATCAGGGCGCCGAGCCCGGAGGCCTTGGCCCGGTATATCTCGGCGACGACCTTGTCGGGCTCGCCGGTGATGGGCAGCAGGGCGACCCCGCAGTGCCGCTCGGGGTTCTCGGACACGAACTCGGCGAGCCACCGGTTGTGCGCCTGGGCGCCGGCCATGCCGAGCTCGGGGTCCTGGTCGCCGGAGAGGCCGAGGCCCACCCCGAAGGGGGCGGCGGTCTGGCTGTCCACGGCGTCCGCGTCGGGGAAGACGACCTCGGCGGCCACCCCGTCGCCGTCGAGCTCCTTCAGCCGCTGGCCGACGTCCCAGCCGCCCTTGAGGCCCTCCTCGTGGTCGTGGAACCACTTCTCGGCGAAGGCCTCGTTGCGCACGCCCAGTTTCGTGGCCTCGGCGCGCCGGGCGTCGCGCTGGCCGAGGAACTCGTCGAACTGCGGGTGGAAGGCGCGGTCCAGGTAGGGGCGGTACTGCTCGGTGGGCAGCCCCGCGTGGCAGTCGGAGGAGATGATCAGGTACGGGTCTTCGTACGCACTCACGATTGAGGCTCCTCAGTCGAGGATGAAGCTTTCCAGGTAGGCGGGGTTGGCGCGGTCGAGCATCGACTGCGACCGGGCGCGGATCTGCCGGTCGCTGTGCTCGCTGTCGGGCAGCATCCAGAAGCGGTCGGCGCGGATCCCGTCCACGACGTGGTCCGCGACGTCCTCGACGGGGGTGAAGTTCACCTCGTGACCGGCCTTCCTCATGGCGGTCTCGTACTGGTCGAGGCTGCGGTACGGGGACTTGCGCGGTCGCTCCTTGGCGTACCGCTCGGGCCGGTTGCGGTGCGACTCCCACAGGCCGGTGCGCAGCATGTGCGGTCCGGGGAAGAGCACGGAGGCGCCGATCTGCGCGCCCTCCGCCTTGAGGTGGGCGTAGAGCGACTCGGTCATGGTCACCACGGCCGCCTTGGTGACGGCGTAGACCGAGGCGGTGGGCAGCGGGGCGATGCCGCCGTCGCCGGAGGAGGTGTTGACGATGTGGCCGGGGCCGCCGGCCGCGATCATGCGGGGGACGAAGGCCTGGATGCCGTGGAAGACGCCCCAGACGTTGACGGAGAAGGCCCACTTCCAGTCGTTGGGCTCGTGCTCCCACATGCGGCCCTCGGCTCCGGAGCCGACGCCCGCGTTGTTGCACAGGACGTGCACGGCGCCGAAGGTCTCGTACGCCGCGTCGGCCAGCGAGAGCACGGAGTCCCGGTCGCTGACGTCGACGATCCTGGCGAGCACCTCGGCGCCCTCGGCGGCGAGTTCGTCGGCGGCCTTGCGCAGGGCCCCCTCCTCCACGTCGGCGAGGACCACCTTCAGCCCCTCGGCGGCGAAGCGGCGGGCCATGGCGAGGCCGATGCCGCTGGCGGCGCCGGTGACGACGGCCACCTGTCCGGGTTCGAGCCGCATGTCACACACTCCCCTCGGGCGGTCCGTCGAGGATCTGCATCGGGTCGTCGTAGCGCTGGTGGATGTACGGGAGCAGGGCCTGGGCGCTGACCCGCTCGACGACCCTGCCCCGCTGGTCGGTGGTCTTCTCGCCGATGGTGAGCTCGACGAGGCGGCGTACGGGGAGGTCGGCGATGGGGTCGAACATGGACTCGCGCAGCACCACGTCGCCGGTGATGTGCTCCAGCTTGCGGACCTTCTCGTTGCGGGTGCAGTGCACCAGCACCGGATCGGCGTCGAAGCCCGAACCGTCGACCGCGGGAAGGAACTTGAAGTAGAAGTCGGTCTTCACGGTGGGCTCGGGCAGCGGCAGCTCGCGGTCCACCGCCCCGCGCACCTCGACGAAGGCGATCCCGTGCCGGGCGAGCGAGGCCCGGACGACCAGGCCCTCGCGCTCCACGGTGATCTCGCCGAGCTTCTTCGGCTCGCCGAAGACCTCGCGGCCTCCGATCAGGGCACGCTCCATGCTCATCGGCATGACCAGCGGGTACCAGCCCTCGACCCCGTCGTGCTGGGCGGCGACGGCCACGGAACCGGCGCCGAGCGGGTAGCCGGGCAGGTCCACCTTGCTGATGTTGGCCCGCACCAGGGGCCGCTCCGTGGGCTTCAGCGGCGGCGGCAGGACCGCCGCCACCACGTCCGGGTCGGTCTCCCAGACGGCCACCACGCCGGTGGACCAGATGTCGGGGAGCTTGGAACTCTTCTCGCGCGAAGCGGCGATCTCGGCCTCGGTGCGCGCTCCGTACCGTACGCGTGCCATCTATCGCACCATCCTTCGTCTAGGACGCAGTCGGTTCTGTAACACAGTTACACCGCTGCCGATGAAGGGTAAAGACCCGTGCACGTAACCGATCTGACGGATCGACAGAAAGTTGGGGCGGACACGATGACCAGAACCACGCTGACCCGCGCGGAGGTACTGGACGCCGCCGCGTCCCTGGTCAAACAGCACGGCCCGGCCGCCCTCACGATGCGCAAGCTCGCCGCCGAGCTGGGCACCGCGGTGACCTCCATCTACTGGCACGTCGGCAACCGCGAATCCCTGCTCGACGCCCTCGTGGAGCGGACCGTGGAGGAGGTGGGCGCCATCCGGCCGGCCGGCCGCAACCCCGGCGACCGGATCGTCTCGGTCGCCCGGATCCTGCGCCGCGAGCTGCGCGGGCGCCCGCACCTGATCGCCATGGTCCACGAGCGCGGCCTCACCGACCGGATGTTCCTGCCCGCCCAGCAGGCCCTCGTCCACGAGGTGCACGCGGCGGGCCTGCGCGGGGCCCGGGCCGCGGACGCGGTGCGGGCGATCCAGTTCCAGATCATCGGCTTCGTCCTGGTCGAGCGCAATCGCGAACGCTCCCCCGCCCAGTCCCCCGCCGAGAGCGAGCTCTGGGACCCGGCCGACGCCCCGCACGACCCCCCGCTGGCCCGCGCGCTGGCCCGGCCGGTGGACCCGGAACGGCTGTTCCAGCTGACCCTGAGGGCCCTGGTCCGGGCCCTGCTGGCGCCGGGCGGTTAATTCCTCGGCCGGCGCCACCGCGTACGTGGACCTGGACCCGGGCAGCGCGGGGCCCCGCGGGCGCGGGCGCGGAGGCGGCCCAACCGGCCGCCGGGAAGCGCGCGTTCCTGGCGCCGACCCACGCGGGCGCGGCTCCCGGGGAAGGTTCGGGGACGGCCTGCCGGCTCTTCCCCGGACCTGCCGAAGTGCCCGGGTCCTTCGCCCGGGTGACGGCCGGGGCCCTCGTGGTCGGGCCGGGCCGAAGGGGCATCGGGCCACGGGTGTCGGCGCGGGCCGATATCCTCTGTGACCATGCTCGCCGACCGTACGACCGCAGAGACGATGTGGCCGACCGCGTACCCACAGGGGTACGCGGTCGTCGACGTGGAGACCACCGGGCTCGCTCGCGACGACCGGATAATCTCCGCCGCCGTCTACCGGCTCGACGCTCAGGGCAACGTCGAGGACCACTGGTACACGCTGGTCAACCCGCTCCGGGACCCCGGCCCCGTGTGGATCCACGGTCTGACCAGCGACATGCTCCAGGACGCGCCGCTCTTCAAGGACATCGCCGAGGAGTTCGCGGACCGGCTCGCCGACCGGGTGCTGGTCGCGCACAACGCGATCTTCGACTGGCAGATGATCGCCCGCGAGTACGCGCGGGCCGAGGCCACCGCTCCGGTGCGCCAGCGGCTGTGCACCATCGCCCTGTCGAAGGAACTGAACCTCCCGCTGCCCAACCACAAGCTGGAGTCGCTCGCCGCGCACTTCGGCGTGGTCCAGCAGCGCGCCCACCACGCGCTGGACGACGCCCGGGTCCTCGCGGAGGCGTTCCGTCCCTCGCTGCACGCGGCCGCGCGGGACAACGTACGGCTGCCCCTGCTGGAATGCCGGCCGCTGACGGAGTGGTCGGACACGCCCGCCGCCCCGCGCGTCGGGTACCAGGCCTCCTACGGGGCGGGCGGGGGGAACGCCGGGTCGAGCTGGCGGCCGTCGCGCAAGCGGCCGCCGTGCCCGTACCCGAACCCGGGGCGGTGGGTGGACGGCACCCCGCTCAAGCAGGGCATGCGGATCGCCTTCTCCGGCGACACCTCCGTGGACCGGGAGCTGCTGGAGGACCGCGCCGTGGAGGCGGGCCTGCACGTCGCGACGAGCCTGTCCCGGCTCACCAGCCTGCTCGTGACGAACGACCCGGACTCCTCGACCTCCAAGACGGTGAAGGCGAAGTCCTTCGGGACCCCCGTCGTCGACGAGGCGGCCTTCACCCAACTGCTGCGGGACGTGGCTCCGGCGCAGGACTGACCGGCGGCGGCGAGCGGCGGGGAGCGGCGGAGAGCCGGCGGCGGGGACCGGCGAGAGCCGGAGGCCGGCCCGTTGGGCCGCCCGGGTGCACGCTCGGCGACTCACCCCGGTGGATCTTGTTCCGGCGGTCCGGCCTGCGCAGCATGCCGCGCATGGCACGTTGCGAAGTCTGCGGGAACGATTACGGCATGTCCTTCGAAGTCCACGCACAGGGTGCTGTGCACGTCTTCGACTGCTTCTCCTGCGCCATTCACCGCATGGCGCCCATCTGCGAGCACTGCCGGGTCCAGATCATCGGGCAGGGCGTCGAGGCCGACGGACAGTGGTTCTGCGGAGGGCACTGCGCCCGCGCGGAGGGGAAGGTGGGCATCACCGACCGCGTCTGACTCCCGTCCCGTCCTCCCCTCCCTCCCCCGCCACGACCCCGGACGGCCACCCGGCCGCCGGGGTCCTCGCCGCTGGGGGTACCGTCGTGGGCGTGTACCGCTTTGTGCTGACCCGGCAGTGGGTGTGCCTCACCCTCATCGGCCTCGCCCTGATCCCCGCGATGATCAAGCTGGGGTTCTGGCAGTTCCACCGTCATGAGCACCGGGTCGCGCAGAACCAGCTGATCGACGCGAACCTGCGGGCGAAGCCGGTCCCCATGACCGAGGTCACCTCCCCCGGCCACGTGGTCCCGCGCGCCGACTACTGGCGTGCCGTGACCGCCACCGGTACGTACGACTCCGCGCACGAGGTCGTGGTGCGCATGCGCACCGACAACGACGACAAGGTCGGCTTCCACGTCCTCACCCCGCTGGTCCTGGCCGACGGCCGGGTCGTGCTCGTCAACCGCGGCTGGGTCGCGGGCGGCGACGACCCGCGCGCCTACCCGCCGGTGCCGGCCCCGCCGGCCGGCGAGGTCACGGTCACCGGGCGGCTGAAGGCCGACGAGACCAGCGGCGGCAGCGGCATCAAGGACCGCAAGGGACTGCCGGACCGCCAGGTGATGCTGATCAACAGCGCCCAGCAGGCGCGGTACCTCGGCAAGCCCGTCCTCGGCGGCTATCTGGAACTCACCGCCCCGGTCCCGGCCGGCGGGAAGCCCGAGGCCGTCGCCGAGCCCGACCACGACTCGATCGGGCCGCACATGGCGTACGCGATCCAGTGGTGGCTGTTCACCTTCGCGGTGCCGGTGGGCTGGATCGTGCTCGTACGGCGCGAGAAGCGCGACCGTGATGCGGCGGCCGCGGCTTCCGCCGCCACTTCCGAGCGGGAGCCCGTGACGACCGCGTAGCGTGTCGGGCATGGATCTTGGACTGAAGGACCGTGTCTACGTGGTCACCGGCGCCACCAGGGGCCTCGGCTACGCTTCCGCCCGCGAACTGACGGCCGACGGCGCGAAGGTGCTGCTGACCGGCCGGGACGCCGCGCGCGCCGAGGCCGCGGCCAAGGCGCTGGGCCCGAACGCGGTCGGCGTGGCCGCCGACAATTCCGACCCCGCAGCCGCCGCCCGGCTCGTCGCCGCGGCCCGGGAGCACTTCGGCCGCCTCGACGGCATCCTCATCAGCGTCGGCGGTCCGGCCCCCGGTTCGGCGGCGGACAACACCGACGAACAGTGGGCGGCCGCCTTCGAGTCGGTGTTCCTCGGCGCGGTCCGCCTCGCGCGGGCGGCCGCCGCCGAGCTCTCCGACGGCGGGGTCATCGGCTTCGTCCTGTCGGGCTCCGTGCACGAGCCGATCCCCGGACTCACCATCTCCAACGGCCTGCGCCCCGGCCTGGCCGGCTTCGCAAAGTCGCTCTCCGTGGAACTGGGCCCGCGCGGCATCCGGGTGGTCGGCCTGCTGCCCGCCCGCATCGACACCGACCGGGTCCGCGAGCTCGACGCCCTGTCCGGGGACGCGGACCTGGCCCGTACCCGCAACGAGGCCGGCATCCCGCTGCGGCGTTACGGCACCCCGGAGGAGTTCGGCCGCTCGGCGGCGTTCCTGCTGTCCCCGGCGGCTTCCTACCTGACCGGCGTCATGCTCCCGGTGGACGGCGGCTCGCGGCACGGCTTCTGAGCACGCGTCGCGGACGGACGGCCTACGTCACCCGCCGCGCCCGGCGGGGGGTGACGTGGAGCCGGGCCTCCGCCGGCAGGGCCGCGAGCGCCGCCGAGGCGCGGGCCCGGCCCAGCACCGGGCCGGCCAGGGCCGCCAGTACGTCGGCCGGCACCGCGTGCGGGTCCAGCTCCAGGGCGACCCGCAGGGCCGGGGCCCCGCGCCGCCCGCACAGGGTGACCCGGCACCGTGCCACGCCCTCCACGGCCTCCTGGACATCGGCCGCGACGGCCTCCTCCAGGGCCCGGCCGCGCAGCACCGCGAACGCCCCGTCCCCGGTGTCCACCAGCACCGCCGCGAGCCGGGCCCGGCGCAGTTGGGACAGCAGCCACCACAGGGCCAGCAGGACGCACACCCCGAGCGCGGCGAGCACCGCCCACCAGGGCGCCGGCCGGCCCGGACCGTGCGGGGCCAGCAGGGGTGCGTGGCGGCCCTCGAACGGCCCGGTCGCGGTCAGCACCGACACCCCCGCAGCCAGCAGGACCAGTCCGAGCAGCGCGAGCAGGACCCGGTTCACCCTCCCGAGGGTCACCGGCGGTTCACCCGTACCCTCGGCCGCACCTCGCGGGCCAGGCCCAGTTCCTCGACGCCGACGGCCAGTACCGCGTCCAGATCGGCCCGTACGTCGTCCAAATCGCGGAAGTGGGACTCCGCCCGGACCCCGATGCCGGCCCGGCCCACCCTGACCCGCACCGACCGCACTCCGGACACCTCCATGACCCGGTCCCTCAGCACCTGCGCGGCGGCCTTGCGTTCGAGCCCTCCCCGGACCTGCGGGTGCCCGGAGGCCATCGGGAGGATGCCGCGCAGGCCGGGGGTGAGGGCGTACAGCAGCAGCACGGCCCCGGCGACGGCCAGGACCGCGCCGCCGATCAGCACGCCGGGGTCGGCCGGTGTGTGCCGTTCCAGGGCGCGGGAGAGCTCGTCGCGCCAGCGCATGCCCGGGCGGTGGGCCCGTACCGCCGCCAGGTCGTACAGGAACAGCCCCGCCACCCCGAGGACGGCGCACGCCCCCAGGGCCGCCGGAATCCGCCGGGGCGACCGGAAGCGGGCGCTCACCGGACCCGCCGGTCCGGACCGGCGGCGGGGCGTCCCCGCGCGGGGCGCAGGTGCTCGATGTCCACGTCCACCTCGGGTACGGCCATCTGTGCGCACTGCTCGACGCGCAGGGCGACCTGGCGGCGGACGGCCGCGCACTGGGCGGCGAGGTCGGAGGGGTAGGCCAGCTCCAGGGCCACCCGTACGCGGGCGATGTCGTGGTGCACGGTGACGGTGGCGTGCGGCGGGGCGGCGTCCGGGGCGGGCCGGGTCAGCGCCTCCCGCGCGGCCCGGGCCGCGATCTTCGCGACGACCCGGTCGGCGATCCGGGTCGCTCCCCGCTCGGCGGCGGGCACCCGCGGCGGGGCGGGGCGGGGGGTACTCATCGGTCGCGGTCCCGGTCGCGGTCGCGCTCCCGGTTGCGGTCGCGGTCGCGGTCGCCGGGGCGGCCCCGGGGGCGGAAGAAGTCCCCGGGTTCCAGGTCCCCGTCGAGGAACCGGCCCAGGACGAAGCCGATGGCGCCGAGCGCGGCCACCAGGAGGAACGCTCCGAAGCCGCCGAAGTACCCGGCGAACCCCAGCGCCATGCCGGCCACCAGGCCGACGACCGACATGCTCATGCGGGCTCCTCTACTGCAGTCGGGACTCCGGCTCCTCGTCGTCCTCGTCCGGCAGTTTGACGTCGCTGACCGCGATGTTGACCTCGACGACCTCCAGACCGGTCATCCGCTCCACCGCCGAGACGACGTTCTCACGGACGGCCCGGGCCACGTCCCGGATCGACACTCCGTAATCCACGACGATCTCCAGGTCGAGGGCGGTCTGCACCTCGCCGACCTCCGCCTTCACGCCGCGGCTGACGGTGGACTTGGCCCCGCCGGGGACGCGGTCGCGGACGGCGCCGAAGGTACGGGAGAGGCCGCTGCCGCTGCCCATGGCGTGGACGCCGACCACCTCGCGGGCGGCCAGGCCGGCGATCTTCTCGACGACGCCGTCGGCGATGCTCGTGCGGCCACGGTCGGCGGGGGGCTTGGCGGTGCTGCTGCCTGTGGCGGCGGATTCGGTCATCTCGTACCCCTTCGCGCGGTGGGCCCCCGACCACGTTAAGCCGCGGTCCGGGCAGGCGCCCCTCCCGACGCGGCCCGCCGGTGCCCGGCTGCGCAGGGCCGGCCCTGCGGGGGCGAGGTCCCCTACCCGCCCTTCCACCGTTCCCCGGGCGCCGCCCGGACCCGAAAGGACCTGGGCTGCGCCCCGGACCCCGGTCCTCACACGCCGGACGGCTGGAAAGGCCCGGACGTGCTGTGAGGCGCGGGGATCCGGGGGCAGGCCCCGTGCCGCGGCGGCGCGGCTAGTCGGAGAGGCCCGCCAGGTCCCGCAGGCGGCGGGCCTGGGCGGCACGCTCCGCGACCCGCTGGTCGTCGTACGAGCGGGCACCCGCACCGCGCAGCAGTGCCTTCGTCTCGGTCACCGCATCGCGCGGCGGAGCCAGCAGTGCGGTGGTGAGGTCCTGGACGGCCGCGTCGAGCTCGCCCGCGGGGACGACCAGGTTGGCGAGGCCGATCCGTTCCGCCTCCTCGGCGTGGACGAAGCGGCCCGTCGCGCAGATTTCGAGCGCGCGGGCGTAGCCGACCGCCGAGGTCAGCGGCTGGGTGCCGCCGAGGTCGGGCACCAGGCCCAGCCCGGTCTCGCGCATGGCGAACTGCACGTCGTCCGCGACGACGCGCAGATCGCACGCGAGGGCAAGCTGGAAACCGGCACCGATCGCGTGCCCCTGAACGGCGGCCACGGAGATGATGTCGTTGCGCCGCCACCAGGTGAACGCCTCCTGGTACTCGGCGATGGTGGAGTCGAGCAGTTCCTCCGACCCGCGCGCCAGGTCGAGGAAGGACGGCTCGCCCTCGAAGCCTTCGGGGGTGAACGCCTGCCGGTCGAGCCCTGCGGAGAAGGACTGCCCTTCGCCGCGCAGCACGACGACCCGGACGGTGCCCGGCAATGACCTTCCAGCCTCCGTCAACGCCCGCCAGAGCGCGGGGGATTGAGCGTTTCGTTTGGCGGGATTGGTCAATGTCACCGTGGCGACCGTGTCGTCGACGGTGAGCCGTACGCCGTCCTTGTCGAGCAGAGCCATCTGTGTGCCTCCGGTGTCGTGCCGTCGTTCGGCCGCGATCTCGGCCTAAGTGACTGCACAGTAACCACCCAGCCGGCCATGGAGCCGACCGGGGGGTCACCGAAGGACGGTGGAACTGGAACCGTGAAGCTGATTACGGAAAACCGTTGGAACCATGGGGAACCATGGAGAACCAAATGGTCAGGCCGTAGCCGCCTTCTTGCCGCGCGTCGCGCCACCGCGACCACGCAGCGTGACTCCGGACTCACTGAGCATCCGATGGACGAATCCGTAGGACCGGCCGGTCGATTCGGCCAGCGCCCGGATACTCGCACCGGAGTCGTACTGCTTCTTCAGGTCTGCCGCGAGCTTGTCGCGCGCGACGCCGGTCACCCGGCTGCCCTTCTTCAGAGTTTCGGCCACCCGTGCCTCCTCATGGGAAGTGCGCTCTGACTTCTCATGATCACCCCTCCCCGGCTTCCTGGCCACCCATTCAGCAAGGTGGTAGGGCGTCATTTCTTCAGGCGTGGACACATGAGCAGAACGGAATCTTCTCTTCCGCTGCATGACCTCCGTCACATTTCCGCTCGGCCGGTATGAATCGGCAGGTCAGGGGCCGGAGAGCGGAAGCGGAAGGCCCCGGCCGCATCTCCTGGAAGATGCGGCCGGGGCCTTCGTCACGCACGGATCGGTATGAGACCGTCTCACTCAGATGATGGATCACGCCTGAGCCGAATGATCCATAAGCAAAGGATCACGGAAGCGGAAGCACCTCAGGCGAGTGCGACGAGGTCCCGGTAGTCCGGACCCCACAGGTCCTCGACGCCGTCCGGGAGCAGGATGATCCGCTCCGGCTCCAGCGCCTCGACCGCGCCCTCGTCGTGGGTGACGAGGATGACGGCGCCCTTGTACGTGCGCAGGGCGCCCAGGATCTCCTCGCGGCTGGCCGGGTCGAGGTTGTTGGTGGGCTCGTCGAGCAGCAGCACGTTGGCCGAGGAGACGACCAGCGTCGCCAGGGCCAGGCGGGTCTTCTCGCCGCCGGACAGGACGCCCGCGGGCTTGTCCACGTCGTCGCCGGAGAAGAGGAACGAGCCGAGCGTCTTGCGTACGGAGACCAGGTCCAGGTCCGGGGCCGAGGAGCGCATGTTCTCCAGGACCGAACGCTCCGGGTCCAGGGTCTCGTGCTCCTGGGCGTAGTAGCCGAGCTTGAGGCCGTGACCGGGGACGACCGTGCCGGTGTCGGGCTTCTCGGTGCCCGAGAGCAGGCGCAGCAGCGTGGTCTTGCCGGCGCCGTTGAGGCCGAGGATGACCACGCGGGAGCCCTTGTCGATGGCCAGGTCGACGTCGGTGAAGATCTCCAGCGAGCCGTAGGACTTCGACAGGCCCTCGGCGGTCAGCGGGGTCTTGCCGCAGGGCGCCGGGTCCGGGAAGCGCAGCTTGGCGACCTTGTCGGAGACGCGGACGGCGTCCAGGCCCGCCAGCAGGCGGTCGGCGCGCTTGGCCATGTTCTGGGCGGCGACGGTCTTGGTGGCCTTCGCGCGCATCTTGTCGGCCTGCGAGTTCAGCGCCGCGGCCTTCTTCTCGGCGTTCTGGCGCTCGCGCTTGCGGCGCTTCTCGTCGGCCTCGCGCTGCTGCTGGTAGAGCTTCCAGCCCATGTTGTAGACGTCGATCTGGGCGCGGTTGGCGTCCAGGTAGAACACCTTGTTGACGACCGTCTCCACCAGGTCCACATCGTGGGAGATGACGATGAAGCCGCCGCGGTAGGTCTTCAGGTAGTCGCGCAGCCACACGATCGAGTCGGCGTCGAGGTGGTTGGTCGGCTCGTCGAGGAGCAGGGTGTCGGCGTCCGAGAAGAGGATCCGGGCGAGCTCGACGCGGCGGCGCTGACCGCCGGAGAGGGTGTGCAGCGGCTGGCCGAGCACCCGGTCGGGCAGGCCGAGGGCGGCGGAGATGGTCGCGGCCTCGGACTCGGCGGCGTACCCGCCCTTGGTGAGGAACTCGGTCTCCTGGCGCTCGTACTGGCGCATCGCCTTCTCGCGGGTGGCGCCGGAGCCCGACGAGATGCGCTCCTCGTTCGCCCGCATCTTCTTGAGCAGGACGTCGAGCCCGCGCGCGGACAGGATCCGGTCGCTGGCCAGGACGTCGAGGTCGCCGGTGCGCGGGTCCTGCGGGAGGTAGCCGACCTCGCCCGAGCGGGCGATGCTGCCGCCGGCCGGGGTTCCCTCGCCGGCGAGGCACTTGGTGAGGGTGGTCTTGCCGGCTCCGTTGCGGCCGACGAGGCCGATGCGGTCGCCCTTGGCGACGCGGAAGGAAGCGTTCTCGATGAGGATGCGGGCGCCGGCGCGCAGCTCGATGCCGGTGGCGGTGATCACGGAAATACTCCAGGGCGGGTCGGGACGGCGGAAGGGGGGCAGGACGCGATGCTTCTACGCCGCTAATCCGCGAGGAGATTTGCCATGGGAGTCATTCTACCGGGGGCCCGCAACTACTTTCGGGCCCGGCCGCCCCTCCCCGGACCGGCTCCGCCCCTGCGCCCGCGTCCCCCGTTCGGCCCAGGGAACACGCCCGCGGGCCGAGGGGCGTATGAGGATGAACGGGTTGATACTCGCCGCAGGGGCTGACACGTACCCCCCGGTCAGGAATGGAGGGCGGTGCGGGATGCAGTTCGACGACAACGCCAATCTGGACACTTCCGAGGTCAAGGACGTACGCGGCAGCCGCATCCCGGGCGGGAGGGCCACGATCGGCGGCGGCATCATCGGCTTCATCGCGCTGATCATGGGTCTGCTGTTCGGTGTGGGCCCGGAGCAGCTGGGCCTGTCCGACGGAAACCAGGAACCGGCGTCGACCGCCTCCTCGGCCGCCCAGGTGCAGCAGAGCTGCAAGACCGGCGCGGACGCGAACACGAAGGAGGACTGCCGGCTGGTGGCGGTGATCAACAGCACCCAGGACTTCTGGAAGCAGGAGTTCGCCCGGCGCGGCGCCCAGTACTCCCCCGCCCAGACGGTGTTCTTCACCGGCAAGGTGGGCACCGCCTGCGGGGCGGCCACCTCGGCCGTCGGCCCGTTCTACTGCCCCGGTGACCGGCAGGTCTATCTGGACCTGGGCTTCTTCAACGAGCTCCGCACCAAGTTCGGCGCGAGCGGCGGCCCCTTCGCCCAGGCGTACGTGGTGGCCCACGAGTACGGACACCACATCCAGAACCTGACCGGCACCCTGCAGAAGGCCCAGGACGGCCGGCAGGGCGCGAACAGCAACGCGGTACGGGTCGAGCTGCAGGCCGACTGCTACGCCGGGGTCTGGGCCCACAACGCGACGAAGACCCCGGACGAGTCCACCGGGAAGCCTCTGATCACGAGCCTCACCGACCAGGACATCAAGGACGGCCTGGACGCGGCGGCGGCGGTCGGCGACGACCGGATCCAGGAGAAGTTCCAGGGCCGGGTGACCCCGGAGTCCTGGACGCACGGCTCGGCCGAGCAGCGCCAGCAGTGGTTCTACCAGGGCTACCGCACGGGCGACATGGCCCAGTGCAACACCTTCCGCTGACTTGCCGCGACGCCTGCCATGCTGTGACGTGGCTCACGGTCCACCCGCGGACCGCGCGCCCCCGGTACGAGAGGGAGTGATCGTCATGGCAGGCGTTCCGTCCATCTGTCCGACCTTGCTGTACACCGATGCCAAGGCCGCCATCCAGCTGCTCACCGAGGCCTTCGGCTTCACCCAGGTCGCGGCGTACGAGGGCGAGGACGGCGCGGTGGCGCACGCCGAGCTGTCCTACGGGAACGGCATGGTGATGCTCGGCAGCAAGGGCACCGGCGGGCCCTTCGACAAGGCGATGGCGAGCGCCGGCCCGGCCGGGGTCTACGTGCTCGTCGACGACGTGGACGCCCACCACCGCCGGGCCGTGGAGCACGGTGTGGAGATCGTGATGGAGCCGACCGACCAGGACTACGGCTCGCGGGACTACATGGCCCGCGACGCCGAGGGCAACGTCTGGAGCTTCGGGACGTACGCGCCGCAGGTCTGAGGGCCGGCGGCGCGTACGCGACTCCCGTACGGGGCGCTACGCGCCGCCGGTGTGCACCTGGAACGCGGCCCGGCGCACCGCCTTGGCCAGGGCGGGATCGGGATGGGCGGCGGCCAGGGCGACCAGCACCTGCACGGTGCGGGGGTGCCCGACCGCGCGGACCTCGTCCAGCAGCCGCGGGACCGTGGTCCGTACCGCCGAGTCGAGGTGGCGGGCCAGCAGCTCGGCCTCGCCGTGGTCGGCGATGGCGGCCGCGGTGTCCACCCAGAGCCAGGTCTGCTCCTCGGCGGTGAGCACGTCCTGCGCCTCGTCGGGGTCGACCCCGTCGTGCTCGGCGAGCCAGAGCAGGGCGTACGGGCGCAGCGCGGCCTCGCGGGAGGCCCCCCGCACCTCGGGCTCGGCGGGGGCGCCGACGACGCGCAGGGCTTCGAAGGCGAGCCCGCGCAGCAGGGCGTCCTCGCCCCGGGCCGCGTGCAGCAGCTCGGAGACCGCGTGGCCGACGGGCCGGGCGGCCAGCCAGGCCTGGTACTCGGCGCGGGCCGGGCCGGGGGTGAGCCGCGCGCAGCCGTGGAGCATGGCGGCGGCGGACTGCTCGATGTTCCCGGCCGGGCTCTGCGCGGCGACGCAGATCTGTTCGAGCTTGACCCAGACGGCCCAGCTCCCGAGCGGGGTGAGGGTGGCCCGGGCGGGGCCGAGGGTGACGGCGTCCACGGCGGCGAGCCCGCCGAGCGCCCAGCGCAGCAGCCGGGCGAGCGGGAAGGGCGGCGCGGCCGCGGCGGCACCGGACGGCGCGGGGCCGGCCGGTACGGCGCCCGTGGGCACCGAGGCCGTCGGCACCGAGCCCGTGGGGCCCCCGGAGGCGGTGTCCGGCTGCGCCGTGGACTCGTAGGGGACCTCGCACCGTTCGTCGCGCAGTTCCTCGACGCGCTGGCGGAGCAGGTCCAGCAGATCGGGGACGGTCACGGGACCGGCGGAGAGCTGGAGCAGGGACAGGAGCTGGGGCATGGCCTCGACCACCTCGGCGACGGCCGCGGGGGCGATGTCGGCGGGGGCCGGGTGGACCAGTGACCAGGCGTCGAAGAGGGCGACCCAGCCGCGCAGGACGGCGGTGTCGTCGCGGTCCCAGGCGCGTAGGCGCCAGCCCGGCCGGGCGTGCCCGCCGTGCATCTCGATCAGTCCGGCGAGCCGGGCGCGGTCCCAGCCGACCCGGATCTGGCCCGGCGTCAGGCTCAGCTGGGCGGCGGCGCGTTCGGCTTCGGCGGCGGGCAGGGCGCCCGCGAGGGCGGGTCCGCTGCCGTCGGCCGCGCCGAGGTGGAGTTCGGCCCAGCGGGCGAGCCGAACGGCGTCGGCGAGGGAGGCGCGTGCCCTGTTCGCGAGGTCGGCCGTGGCGGGCGTGCCCGCCGGAGGCCGCGGGGCGGTCCGGGTGCGCCGGTCGGTCACCGCCTTGCGTGCCGTGGCCACGGACCGCGGGGCGACGAGTCGGAGTCTGGAGTCGCGAGCCAACTGCTCATCAGGCTTTCGGGACGTCACGTGAGCAGTCTCGCCCGTCACTGGCCGAAAGCCCAAACGGAACCGGCCATTGCCACAAGACCCCGAAGGGACAGAACGGGGCAACTCACCCTCCCTGTCCCGCCCGCCCCACACTCTTCGGACAACCCGTCCGACGGTCCGTCACCCGACCCGTCACCCGACCGGCCGCTCGACCGGTCGGGCGGCCCGTCACATGAAAGGGGTCAGGAAGCGGCGCAGCGCCTCTTCGTAGGCGGCCGGATCGGCGTTCCACATCGCCCCGTGGGCGGCCCCGGAAACGGGGTGCAGGGTGACGAGGTCGGGGCGCGCCGCGGCGAGCCGCCGCGAGGGCTCCCACGGGGCGAGGGTGTCGTCGGGGCCGTGGAAGATCAGTACGGGGATCTTCAGCGCGGCCGCGTCCGAGCCCGGGGCCCGCCGTTCGGCGCGCAGCCCCGCACGGCCCTCGGCGGCCTTGACGGCGAACGGGAGCAGGGGGGCCGGGGTGCGGCGGGCGGCGGCGAGGGCGCGCAGGGTGGCGTGCCAGTCCAGTACGGGCGAGTCGAGGACCAGCCCGGAGATCCGGTCGGCCAGCGCCGAGCGCTCGGCGGCGTGCAGGGCCATGGTGGCGCCGGTCGACCAGCCGTGCAGGACCACGCGGCGGGCGCCGTAGCGCAGGGCGTAGCGGATGGCGGCGTCGAGATCGCGCCATTCGGACTCGCCGAGGTGGCCGAGCCCGTCCGGCGACTCCGGTGCGCCGAGGTCCCCCCGGTACCCGAGGTCCAGGACGGGGAGCTTGTTGCGGTGGAGGAAGGGCATGACCACCATCGGGTGCTCGCGGGTGGCGCCGAGCCCGTGGACGGTGATCACCCAGGTGTCGCGGGCGCCGGGCAGGAACCAGGCGGGCAGCGCCCCGAGCTCCCCGGGGACGTCCACGTCGGCGTGGTCCAGTCCGAGGGCGGCGCCCGGGTTCCCCAGGTGGACCTGGGGGGTGAGGGTGAGGCGGGTTCCGGGGTCGAGGCTGCCGTGGGTGACGGCGAGGAGCCGGCGCACGACGGTGTCGGGGCCGTGCGGGGCGTCGGGGAGGACGGGCCCGACCACGGCGTGCACCCCGGGGGCGGTGAGCCCGTAGGTGCCGGGGCGCAGGGAGGCGAGCGACCGGGTCAGCTCGACCCGGCCGGCCGCGGTGGAGTGGACGGTGAGCCGGGGGCTGCCGGGGAGCGGACGGCCGGGCTCGGTCCGCAGGGCCGCGTCGGCGGCGTACCGGCCGGCGAGCGCGGCGGCGGTGACGGCGGCCGCGCCGGCGCCGAGCAGGGTCGTGGTGACGGCCGCTGCCGTCGCTGTAGCGGTACGCACCGCTCCAGTGTCGAGGCGGACGCTCCGGCGGGCCACCGGAGGCGATCGTTCCGGCCGGCACCCCGAAGGGGTGGCGAGGGGGGCGGCCGGGAGGTGATCTAGGTCTCTTCGGGGCCCCGGGGGCGGGGCGGCACCTACCGGAAGTCCCGCCCCGGAAACATCCGGACACCCCGTCGTGACATGCGTTAATCGACATATCAACGTGCTTCCCGGGACGAAGGTCCCGATGGGGTGCCGTGGCGATACACCGCATGAACCCTGTCAGTTCACCTTCCGTTCATCCAGGTTGCCTACGGTCCACGAACCACTGACGTCAAACAGAAGCCTGGGTAAATGGAGCACATAACGCTTCTCCTCGGGATCGTGATCATCACCGCTCTCGTGTTCGATTTCACGAACGGTTTTCACGACACGGCCAACGCGATGGCCACCACCATCTCGACCGGCGCCCTCAAGCCCAAGACCGCGGTGGCCATGTCCGCCGTGCTCAATCTCGTCGGCGCCTTCATGTCCGTGGAGGTCGCCAAGACGATCTCCAAGGGACTGGTCAACGAGGAAGGCATCCAGCCGGAGGTCATCTTCGCCGCCTTGGTCGGCGCGATCCTCTGGAACCTCGTCACCTGGCTGGTGGGCCTGCCCTCCAGTTCCTCGCACGCCCTGATGGGCGGCCTGATCGGTGCGGCCGTGGCCTCCGCCGGCATGGGCGCCGTCAACGGCAGCGTCGTCGTCACCAAGGTGCTGATCCCCGCGATCGCGGCTCCGATCGTCGCCGGTGTCGCCGCGTACCTGGCCACGAAGGTCACGTACAAGGTCGGCAAGGGCATGGGTGAGAAGACCTCGGCCAAGGGCTACCGCGCCGGTCAGATCGCCTCCGCCGGTCTGGTCTCGCTCGCCCACGGCACCAACGACGCGCAGAAGACGATGGGCATCATCACCCTGGCGCTCGTCGCCGGCGGCGCCATCGCCCCCGGCTCCAACCCGCCGGTCTGGGTCATCGTCTCCGCCGGTCTGGCCATCGCGATGGGCACCTACCTGGGCGGCTGGCGCATCATCCGCACCATGGGCAGCGGCCTGACCGACCTGCAGCCGCAGCAGGGCTTCGCCGCCCAGACCTCGGCCGCCAGCGTCATCCTGGCCTCCTCGCACCTCGGCTTCTCCCTCTCCACCACCCACGCGTGCTCCGGCGCCGTCATGGGTTCGGGTCTGGGACGCAAGGGCGGCGTGGTCCGCTGGTCCACCGCCTCCCGCATGTTCATGGCCTGGGGCCTGACCCTGCCGGCCGCCGCGCTGGTCTCCGCCGGCGCCGAGCGCGTCATGCGCATCGGGGACGTCGGCGTCGCCGCCGTCGCGGTCTTCCTGATCGGCTCCTGCGTCGCCATCTGGCTGATCTCGCGCCGCCAGGTCGTCGACCACACCAACGTCAACGAGGTCGCCCCGGTCGACGCCGAGCAGCCGGGTGTCGTCACCACGGCCATGGCCGCCGTCAGCGTCCCGCCGGCCACGGCCCCGGCCGCCACCTCCGGCAGCACCGCCGCCGTGACGGACGAGGAACTGAAGGCCACCATCCCGGCCACGGCGACGACCCCCGCGGCCCCGGCCGCGGCGGTCTGACCGGCCCGAGAACGACAGAGGATTCAGCGGTATGAAGATCGACTGGGAAGCACTCGGCTCCGTCTTCGGGGTCAGCCTCTCCGCCACCGTCGTCCTGGTGACCCTGTTCACCCTGGGCCTGATGGGGCTCTCCAAGCACGAGGCGGCCACCGAGCAGGGCGGCGCCGCCACCCTGGCCCGCAGCGGTGCGTACGCCTGCTTCGCGCTCTGCGCGGCGGCCGTGGCCTACGGGATCTACCTGATCGTCGCCTGAGGCGCGGGACGGCACGTACGAAGGCTCCCCCGGGGTTCGTCCCGGAGGGAGCTTTCGCATGCCCGGGGCCGCATGCACCACCACCCCGCCGCAGGTCAACCGCGAGTTGACGGGCCTTCGCGCTGCGTGGTGGACTGCCCGAGCCAATACGGCGGCATGGAGAGGAAGTCCGGTGCGAATCCGGCGCGGTCCCGCCACTGTCACCGGCGCACGCGGACCCCGTGTGCGGCCGGGAGCCAGGAACTCTCGCCGCCGGACACGTCGAACCAGGGCGCGGACCCTGAGTGAGGACATACCTGCCACCATGCGTGCCGATCGCGTCTTCGCGTACGGCGTCACGGCGGGCCTGATCGGCGACCGGATCCTCGGGGATCCGCGCCGAGGGCACCCCGTGGCCGCCTTCGGACGAGCCGCCGCCGCCGTCGAACGCGCCCTGTGGCGCGACGACCGCGCCCGCGGCGTCCTGCACACCCTGCTGTGCGCCGGAGGCGCCACCGCCGCCGGCGCGCTGGGCGCCCGCGCCGTGCGCTCCCGGCCCGCGGCCGCCCGTATCACCCTCACCGCCGCCGCCACCTGGGCCGTCGTCGGCGGCACCTCGCTGGGCCGCGAGGCCCGCGCCATCGGCGGCGCGCTCGCCGCCGGGGACGCCGAGGTGGCCCGCGAGCGGCTGCCCCACCTGTGCGGGCGCGATCCGCAGGCGCTGGACGAGCAGCAGATGGCCCGCGCGGTCGTCGAATCGGTCGCCGAGAACACCTCCGACGCGGTGGTCGGCGCCCTGGTGTGGGGCGCCGTCGCCGGCGTCCCCGGGCTGCTGGCCTTCCGCGCCGTGAACACCCTGGACGCGATGGTCGGCCACAAGTCCCCCCGCCACCTGCGCTACGGCTGGGCCTCGGCCCGGCTCGACGACGTGGCCGGCTGGCCGGGCGCCCGGCTGACGGCCCTGGCCGCTGTACTGGCCGGGCCCGACCGGCGGGGAGCCGTACGGGCCTGGCGCGCGGACGCCGCCAAGCACCCGAGCCCCAACGCCGGGCCCGTGGAGTCCTCGTTCGCCGGGGCCCTCGGCGTACGGCTGGGCGGGACCCTGGCCTACGCGGGCCGGGTCGAACACCGGGCCGTCCTCAACGGGGCGGCCGGGCGGCCCGTGGAGGTCGCCGACATCGAACGGGCGGTACGGCTGTCGCGCCAGGTGACCTGGGTGGCGCTGGGGGCCTGTGTGGCGGCCCGGACGCTGGTCTCCCGGACGCTGGACTCCCGTAGGACGAAGAAGGGGCGGCACGCATGAGCGGCGGCGCGAAGCGCGGCGGGGGGCTCCTCGTCGCCGGTACGACCTCGGACGCGGGCAAGAGCGTGGTCACGGCGGGCATCTGCCGCTGGCTGGCCCGGCAGGGCGTGAAGGTGGCCCCGTTCAAGGCGCAGAACATGTCGCTGAACTCCTTCGTGACGCGGGAGGGCGCCGAGATCGGCCGGGCGCAGGCCATGCAGGCCCAGGCGGCCCGCGTGGAGCCGACCGCGCTGATGAACCCGGTGCTGCTCAAGCCCGGCAGCGACCGCAGCAGCCAGGTGGTGCTGCTGGGCAAGCCGGTGGGCGAGATGAGCGCGCGCGGCTACCACGGGGGGCGTCAGGAGCAGCTCCTCGGCATCGTCACGGACTGCCTGGAGCAGTTGCGGGGCACGTATGACGCCGTGATCTGCGAGGGGGCGGGCAGCCCGGCCGAGATCAACCTGCGCCGGACCGACATCGTGAACATGGGCATCGCGCGGGCCGCGCGCTTCCCCGTGGTCGTCGTCGGCGACATCGACCGGGGCGGAGTCTTCGCGTCCTTCTTCGGCACGACGGCGCTGCTCTCGCCCGAGGACCAGTCGCTGATCGCGGGCTACCTGGTGAACAAGTTCCGCGGCGACGTCACCCTGCTGGAGCCGGGCATGGAGATGCTGCGCGGCCTGACCGGGCGGGCGACGTACGGGGTGCTCCCCTTCCAGCACGGTCTGGGCATCGACGAGGAGGACGGCCTGCGGGTCTCCCTGCGGGGCGCGGTACGCGAATCCGTGGTCGCCCCGCCCGTGGGCGAGGACGTGCTGCGGGTCGCGGTCTGCGCGGTGCCGCTGATGTCCAACTTCACGGACGTCGACGCGCTCGCGGCGGAGCCGGGCGTGGTCGTGCGGTTCGTGGACCGGGCCGAGGAACTGGCCGACGCGGACCTGGTCGTGGTCCCCGGCACCCGCGGCACGGTCAAGGCCCTGGCCTGGCTGCGCGAGCGGGGGCTGGCGGACGCACTGGCCCGGCGGGCCGCCGAGGGGCGGCCGGTGCTGGGCATCTGCGGCGGGTTCCAGGTGCTGGGCGAACACATCGAGGACGAGGTCGAGTCGAAGGCCGGCTCCGTGCCGGGGCTCGGGCTGCTTCCCGTCCGGGTCCGCTTCGAGCGGGAGAAGACCCTGGCGCGGCCGGTGGGTTCGGCGCTGGGCGAGGAGGTCTCCGGCTACGAGATCCACCACGGGGTGGCCGAAGTCCTGGGCGGGACGCCCTTCCTGGACGGGTGCCGGGTCGGGGCGGTGTGGGGCACGCACTGGCACGGCTCCCTGGAGTCGGACGGCTTCCGCCGGGCCTTCCTCCGCGAGGTCGCCGCCGCGGCGGGCCGCCGCTTCGTCCCGGCCCCGGACACCTCCTTCGCCTCCCTGCGGGAGGAGCAGCTGGACCTGCTCGGCGACCTGATCGAGGAACACGCGGACACGGACGCCCTGCTCCGCCTGATCGAGGGCGGCGCCCCCTCGGGCCTCCCTTTCCTCCCGCCGGGCGCGCCATGACGTCCCCGTCCCTGCGGGGGCCGTCCCCCGCCCCGCGCAGCGGCACCCCGCGGCCCGGCCGCGCCGTCCGTGCCCGCCCGCGCACGCGTATCCGTACACACGCCCAAGAAGGGGCCACCGCATGAGCACGCCCTACCCGTTCACCGCACTGGTCGGCCAGAGCGATCTGCGCCTCGCGCTGCTGCTCAACGCCGTGAGCCCCGCGGTCGGCGGTGTTCTCGTCCGCGGTGAGAAGGGGACCGCCAAGTCCACCGCCGTCCGCGCCCTGTCCACGCTGCTGCCGCAGGTGGACGTGGTCCCCGGCTGCCGGTTCAGCTGCGCGCCCACCGCCCCGGACCCCGCCTGCCCCGACGGCCCCCACGAGCCGGGACCGGCCGCCGCGCGGCCCGCCCGCATGGTGGAGCTGCCCGTCGGCGCCTCCGAGGACCGGCTCGTCGGCGCCCTCGACATCGAACGCGCCCTCGCCGAGGGCGTGAAGGCCTTCGAGCCCGGCCTGCTGGCCGACGCGCACCGCGGGATCCTGTACGTCGACGAGGTCAACCTGCTCCACGACCACCTCATCGACCTGCTCCTCGACGCCGCCGCGATGGGCGCCTCCTACGTCGAGCGCGAGGGCGTCTCCGTACGGCACGCGGCACGCTTCCTCCTCGTCGGCACGATGAACCCCGAGGAGGGCGAGCTGCGCCCGCAGTTGCTCGACCGGTTCGGGCTGACCGTCGAGGTCGCCGCCTCCCGGGAGCCCCTCCAGCGGGTGGAGGTGGTCCGCCGCCGGCTCGCGTACGAGGACGACCCCGCGGGGTTCGCGGGCCGCTGGTCCGGGGACGAGGAGGAGGTGCGCGCCCGGGTGGTGGCCGCGCGGGCGCTGCTCCCGCAGGTGCGCCTCGGCGACACCTCGCTGCTGCAGATCGCCGCGACCTGCGCCGGTTTCGAGGTCGACGGGATGCGCGCCGACATCGTGATGGCCCGTACCGCGACCGCGCTGGCCGCCTGGGCCGGGCGGACCGAGGTGCGCAAGGAGGACGTGCGGCAGGCGGCCCTGCTGGCGCTCCCCCACCGGCGCCGCCGCAACCCCTTCGACGCGCCGGGTCTCGACGAGGAGAAGCTGGACCGGATCCTGGACGGGTTCCCCGACGACGAGCCCGACCCGGAGCCCGAGCCGGAGCCGGAGCCGGAGGGTCCCGGTGAGGGACCGCGGGACGACGGCCCGGACGGCGGCGGCCCCGACGGCGGGGGCGGCGTACCCCCGCAGGGCTCCGGACCGGACGACGCGCCCGAGGGCGAGCCGCGGACGCCGGAGGCGCCCGGGCAGCAGCCCGAGACGCAGCCCTCCGCGCAGGAGAACGAGGCTCCGGCCGGTCCGGCCGAGCAGGCCGCCGTACGGGCCGCCGAGCCGTTCCGCACCAAGATGCTCAGCGTCCCCGGACTCGGCGAGGGCGCGTCCGGGCGGCGTTCGCGCGCCCGCACCGCGCACGGCCGCACCACCGGGGCCCAGCGCCCCCGGGGCCAGCTGACCAAACTGCACCTGGCGGCGACCGTGCACGCCGCCGCCCCGCACCAGAAGGCGCGCGGGCGCACCGGGCGGGGCCTGGTCGTCCGCAAGGACGATCTGCGGCAGGCGACGCGGGAGGGCCGCGAGGGCAACCTCGTGCTGTTCCTCGTCGACGCCTCCGGCTCCATGGCGGCCCGGCAGCGCATGAGCGCGGTCAAGGGCGCGGTGCTGTCCCTGCTGCTCG
This sequence comes from Streptomyces sp. NPDC002104, assembly GCF_053593795.1. Classification (NCBI taxonomy): domain Bacteria; kingdom Bacillati; phylum Actinomycetota; class Actinomycetes; order Kitasatosporales; family Streptomycetaceae; genus Streptomyces; species Streptomyces sp. NPDC002104. Next base: position 66,788 of record NZ_JBSFDF010000014.1, read on the forward strand.
ACGCCTACCAGCGCCGGGACAAGGTCGGCCTGATCACCTTCCGGGGTTCCACCGCCGAACTCGCCCTGCCGCCGACCTCGTCCGTCGACGCCGCCGCGGCCCGGCTGGAGAAGCTGCCGACCGGCGGGCGCACCCCGCTCGCGGCCGGGCTGCTCAAGGCCCACGAGGTGCTGCGGATCGAGCGGCTGCGGGATCCGAGCCGGCGGCCGCTCCTCGTGGTCGTCACCGACGGACGGGCCACCTCGGCCGGCTCCGTGGGCGGCGACCCGCGCGAGCTGTCGGCGCGCAGCGCCCGGCTGCTGGCCGCCGGCGGGGTCGCCTCCGTGGTCGTGGACTGCGAGTCGGGTCCGGTCCGGCTCGGGCTGGCCGGCGTACTGGCCGCCGATCTGGGCGGCCCGGCCGTCACCCTCGACGGGCTGCGGGCCGATTCGCTGGCCGGGCTCGTGAAGAACGTCCGTACCCCATCCCCGACCCTCAGGAGGGCCGCGTAATGCCGCAGGGACAGCCGTCCGTCGTTCCGGACGACGGACTCACGACGCGTCAGCGCCGCAACCGCCCGCTCGTCTTCGTCCACACGGGGCCGGGCAAGGGCAAGTCCACGGCGGCCTTCGGTCTGGCGCTGCGCGCCTGGAACCAGGGCTGGCCGATCGGGGTGTTCCAGTTCGTCAAGTCGGCGAAGTGGAAGGTGGGTGAGGAGAACGCGCTGAAGGTGCTCGGCGCCTCCGGCGAGGGCGGCTCCGTCGTCTGGCACAAGATGGGCGAGGGCTGGTCCTGGGTCCAGCGCGACGCGCAGCTCGACAACGAGCAGGCGGCCAAGGAGGGCTGGGAGCAGGTCAAGCGCGATCTGGCCGCCGAGACGCACAAGCTGTACGTGCTGGACGAGTTCGCGTACCCGATGCACTGGGGCTGGATCGACGTCGACGAGGTCGTCGAGGTGCTGCGGAACCGTCCCGGAACCCAGCACGTGGTGATCACCGGGCGCAACGCGCCGGAGAAGCTGGTGGAGTTCGCGGACCTCGTCACCGAGATGACCAAGGTCAAGCACCCGATGGACGCCGGCCAGAAGGGCCAGAAGGGCATCGAGTGGTGACCTCGTTCAACGTACCGAGACTGGTCATCGCCGCTCCCTCCTCCGGCAGCGGCAAGACCACCGTCGCCACGGGCCTGATGGCGGCCTTCTCGGAGCGCGGCCTCGCCGTGTCCCCGCACAAGGCCGGGCCGGACTACATCGACCCGGGGTACCACGCGCTGGCCACGGGCCGTCCGGGGCGGAACCTGGACGCCTTCATGTGCGGGCCGGAGCTGGTGGCCCCGCTGTTCGCGCACGGGTCGGCCGGCTGCGATCTGGCCGTCATCGAGGGCGTGATGGGGCTCTACGACGGGGCCGCGGGGCGGGGCGAACTGGCGTCGACCGCGCAGGTCGCGAAGCTGCTCCGGGCGCCGGTGGTACTGGTCGTCGACGCGTCCTCGCAGTCGCGGTCGGTGGCGGCGCTGGTGCACGGCTTCGCCTCCTTCGACCCGCAGGTGCGGCTCGGCGGCGTGATCCTGAACAAGGTCGGCTCCGACCGGCACGAGGTGATGCTGCGGGAGGCGCTGGAGGAGGCCGGGATGCCGGTGCTCGGCGTCCTGCGGCGGGCTCCGCAGGTGGCCGCGCCCTCGCGGCACCTGGGGCTGGTGCCGGTCGCCGAGCGGCGGCGCGACGCCCTCGACTCCGTGACGGCCCTGGCCGAACAGGTCCGCCAGGGCTGCGACCTGGAGGCCCTGATGGCCCTGGCCAGGACGGCCCCGCCGCTGGCCTGCGAGGCCTGGGCTCCGGACGCGGCTCTTCTCCCCCACCCCGCCCCTTCCCGAAGCCGGGCCCTGCCCGGACCCGGGCCTCAAACGCCGGACGGGCTGAATGATGCCGCGCAGCGGCACATTTCAGCCTCGCCGGCGTGTGAGGCGCGGGGTTCCGGGCGGAGCCCCGGCCGGCGGCCGGTCGTCGCCGTCGCGGGCGGGGCCGCCTTCACGTTCTCGTACGCCGAGCACTCGGAGCTGCTGCGCGCGGCGGGGGCGGAGGTGGTCACCTTCGACCCGCTGCGGGACGAGGCGCTGCCCGAGGGAACCACCGGCCTGGTGATCGGCGGCGGGTTCCCGGAGGTGTACGCGCCCGAGCTGTCGGCGAACGAACCGCTGCGCAAGGCCGTCGCGGCCTTCGCCGCCGCCGGGGGCCCGGTCGCGGCCGAGTGCGCCGGGCTGCTGTACCTCGCACGCTCACTCGACGGCAAGGAGATGTGCGGGGTGCTCGACGCCGACGCGCGGATGTCGGAGCGGCTCACGCTCGGCTACCGCGAGGCGGTCGCCGTCTCCGACAGCGTCCTCGCCGCGGCCGGGACCCGGCTGCGCGGGCACGAGTTCCACCGGACGGTGATCGAGCCGGGCGCCGGCAGCGCACCGGCGTGGGGCTTCACGCATCCGGAACGCCGGGTCGAGGGCTTCGTGGAGGCCGGCGTGCACGCCAGCTACCTGCACACGCACTGGGCGGCGGAGCCTTCCGTGGCCCTGCGGTTCGCCGAGGCCGCGGCAGCGCACCGGTGAACCGCCTCCGCCCGGGGCCGGCCGCCCGCTCACTCCGCCAGGCCCACGACCAGCCAGATCCCCGCCACCCCGCCGACGGTGCACATCAGCGTCGACAGGGCGGGGTGCTTGTGGTGGGCCTCGGGCAGGATCTCGGCGGCGGCCAGGTACAGCAGGACACCGCCGAAGAAGCCGAGGTAGGCCCCGAGCGGTTCCTCCGGAAGGGTGAACAGCAGAGTGGACGCGGCGCCCACGACGGGGGCCGCCGCGTCCGCGAAGAGCATCAGCAGGGCCTTGCGGCGGGCGTTCCCGTACAGCCGGGTCAGCGTGTACGTGTTGAACCCGTCGGCGAAGTCGTGGGTGATGACGGCCAGCGCCACGGCCACGCCCATCCCGCCGCCGACCTGGAACGCGGCGCCGAGGGCCACCCCGTCGGCGAGGCTGTGGCCGACCATGGCGGCGGCCGCCGTCAGGCCGACCTCGGGGACCCGCTGACCGTGCTCGGGGTGCCCGTTGCCGTTCGCGGCCCCGTGGGAGGCCTGGCGGACGGCCAGGAGGCGTTCCACGCAGTGCGCGGCGAGGAACCCTCCGACGAAGAGCAGCAGGGCCAGCGGGACCCCGAAGATCTCGTCGCCGGCGGCGTGCATGGCCTCCGGGAGCAGGTCGAGCCCCACGACGCCGAGCATCAGCCCCCCGGCCAGGCCCAGCACGAGGTGGCGGCGGTCGGTGACGCGCTGCGCCGTCCATCCGCCTGCCAGGGTCATCAGGAACGCACCCAACGCCACGATCACGGCCATGTGCCCCTGCATACCGACTCCGCGCCGCCCGCGCACTTCCGCGGCCGGGTGGCGGGCCACGGAGGGTTGACGGGCCGGCCGTACGCGGGGCCGGCGACCGGCACGGTGCGCGGCGCCACGAACACGACGACGGAGAACGGGTGAACCTGTTGGGCGAGTACGCGACGCAACTGGTCGTCGGGGTCGGTGGCCGCGCGGGCGTGTCCGTGGCGGAGGTGTGCGCGCTGGTGGAGGAGACCCTGCGCGGCGCCGGGCTGGCGTCCGGGTCGGTGACGGCCCTGGCCACCGTGGAGGGCAAGGTCCTGGAAGCGGGGATCGCGGGTGCGGCGGAACGTTTCGGCGTGCCCCTGCTGAGCTATCCCGCCGAGCGGCTGGCCGCGATCCCGGTGCCGCACCCCTCGGACGCCGCCCGCGAGGCGGCCGGCACCGCGTCCGTGGCGGAGGCCGCCGCGCTCGCCGGGGGCGGGGAACTCCTCGTACCCAAGCGGCGCTCGATGGCGGCGACCTGCGCCGTCGCCACGGCCCATGCGCACGATCTGCGCCACCACGGGGACGCGGAGGTCGCGGACGCGGGCGCGGACCTGGTCGATCTCGCGGTGAACGTACGGTCCCACACGCCGCCCCAGTGGCTGAAGGACCGGATCGCGGCTTCGCTCGACGTCCTGTCCGCGTACCCCGACGGCCGCGCCGCCCGCGCGGCCGTGGCCCTGCGCCACGGGCTGCCGGCCGAGCGGGTGCTGCTGACCGCGGGGGCCGCGGAGGCGTTCGTCCTGATCGCGCGGGCGCTGGGCGCGGTACGGCCCGTGGTGGTGCATCCGCAGTTCACCGAGCCGGAGGCGGCCCTGCGCGACGCGGGCCACCGGGTGGAGCGGGTGGTGCTGCGGGCCGAGGAGGGCTTCCGGCTGGACCCGGCGGCGGTGCCGGAGGACGCCGACCTGGTGGTGGTCGGGAACCCGACCAACCCGACCTCGGTGCTGCACCCGGCCGCGACCCTGGCCGCGCTGGCCCGGCCCGGGCGGATCCTGGTGGTCGACGAGGCCTTCATGGACGCCGTCCCCGGCGAACGCGAGGCGCTGGCCGGGCGGACGGACGTACCGGGCCTGGTGGTGCTGCGCAGCCTGACCAAGACCTGGGGGCTGGCCGGGCTGCGCATCGGGTACGTGCTGGCCGAACCCGGGGTGATCGCGAAGCTGGCGGCGGCGCAGCCGCTGTGGCCGGTGTCCACGCCCGCGCTGGTGGCGGCCGAGGCGTGCGTGGCCCCGGCGGCGCTGGCCGAGGCGGAGGCCGCGGCCCGGCAGATCGCGGTGGACCGGGAGCACCTCCTGGCGGGGCTCGCGGAGTTCGAGGAGATCTCGGTGGCGGGTGCGGCGGCGGGGCCGTTCGTGCTGATCCGGGTCGAGGGTGCGGCGGAGATCCGCACCCGGCTGCGCGCGCTGGGCTTCGCGGTGCGCCGCGGCGACACCTTCCCGGGGCTGGACCGCTCCTGGCTCCGGCTGGCGGTCCGCGACCGCGCGACGACGGGCCGCCTCCTCCAGGCCCTCGACCTGGCCCTCGCGGCGCGCTGACCGGGCGCCGGCCGGGGCGCCGAGCGGCCGGACGCCGAGCGGACGTCGGGCGGGCACCGAGCGGACGTCGGGCGGGCACCGAGCGGACGTCGGGCGGGCGCCGAGCGGACGTCGGCCGGACGCCGAGCGGACGTCGGCCGGACGCCGAGCGGACGTCGGGCGGGCACCGAGCGGACGTCGGGCGGGCGCCGAGCGGGCACCGGCCGGACGCCGAGCGGACGTCGGCCGGGCCCCGAGCGCGCGTCGGCCGGGCCCCGGCCATGCGCGGAACGCGCCGCCGGCCCCGAGGCGATCCGTGCGGGCCGGGCCCGCCCGCGCGGGCTTCACCCCGATGGCACGTTTGCGCGGGTCAGGCGTGGCGGCGCCCGCACCGGTGCGCGACCATTCCCAAGGGAATGGCCATGAGCGACACCGGGGGTACGGGGATGAAGACAGCCGGCAGGATGGGCACGGCCGCGGCCGCACTGGCCGTGGTGGGAGGCGCCGTCTACGGCGTGACGCAGCTGGCCGGCGAGGACGGCGGTGCGGCGGCGAAGCAGCGGCTGGGGGCGAAGCCGGGGGCCACCGCGAGCCCGGGCCGGGACACCCCGTCCGGAGCGACGGCCTCGGCCGTGCCCGGCGGGAAGCCCTTCACCCTCGTCGGCACCGGCGACATCATCCCGTACCCGTCGATCATCCAGCGGGCCGCCGACGACTCCGCCGCGAAGGGCGGCTACGACTTCCGGAAGATACTGGCCGGGGTCAAGCCCGTCGTCTCCGCCGCCGACCTGGCGATATGCCACCACGAGATACCGTACGGCCGGCCCGGCGGCCCCTACACCGGATACCCCCTCTTCAAGGCACCGCACCAACTGGCCGACGCTCTCAAGGACACGGGCTACGACAGCTGCTCGACCGCCTCGAACCACACCCTGGACGACGGGTACGACGGCCTCGTCCGCGTCCTGGACCACCTCGACCGCGTCGGCATCCGCCACGTCGGCTCGGCCCGCGGCGCCGCGGAGGCCAAGGCCCCGGCCCTGCTGGAGGCCGGCGGGGCCGAGGTCGCGCAACTGGACTACACGTACGGCACGAACGGCATCCCGCTCCCCGCGGACAAGCCCTGGGCCGTGAACCTGATCGACCCGGCGCGGATCCTCGCCGACGCCCGCGCCGCGCGCGCGGCCGGCGCGAACGTCGTCGTCCTCAGCGTCCACTGGGGCTCCGAGTGGCAGACGGCCCCGGACGAGCAGCAACTGGAGCTGGCCCGGACCCTGACCGCCTCGCGCGGGGCGGACGGGCTCCCCGACATCGACCTGATCCTCGGCACCCACAACCACGTGCCGCAGCCGTACGAGAAGATCAACGGCACCTGGGTGGTCTACGGCATGGGCGATCAGGTCGCCAGCTTCTACGAGGCCGACAAGGCCCGCGGCAACATGTCCTCGGTCCCCCGCTTCACCTTCGCCCCGGCGGCCGCCCACCCCGGCCGCTGGGAGGTGGTGAAGGCCGAGTACCTCACCCAGTTCTCGGACATGCGGCCGCCGTTCCGCGTCGTCTGCACCTCCTGCGCGGCGGCCGCCCCGTCCGGCGACAGCGCCTACGCCGCCGCCGATCGCGAGGTCACGAAGGCCGTGATGTCACGCGGCGCCGCGGAGCAGGGACTGACGCGCGCGACGAAGTAGCGCCGCGCCCCCCGAGGCCCGCCGTCCTGCGACGTCCCGCGCCCTACGAGGCCTTGCCGCGCCGGGTCACCACCAGCGCGGCGGCGCCGAAGCCGAGCAGGAGCAGCGCACCCCCCGTCACGTACGGGGTGAGCGAGCCGCCACCGGTCTCGGCGAGGCCGGCCTGGCTCCCGGAGCCGCCCGTGGTGGCCGTCTGGGGCCTGACGTCGGGCAGTTTGGACGCGCTGGCGCTGGGGGCGGGGGCGGCCGGGGACTCGCAGCGCGCCTCGGCGAGCACGATCTCGCCGTCGACCTCGGCGACGTTCAGCTTGCCCGGGTTCACCGACACCTTGAGCCGCAGCGCGGTCGCGGCGGCCGTGGTGGACGTGGTCTGGGAGGTGGACAGCTCCAGGCCGACCAGGCCGACCAGGGGGACCTCGATCTTGGTGGGGCCGCCCGCCGAGAGGGTGACCTTCTTGCCCAGGACGGTCACCGTGCCCAGGACGTTGGAGCTCGCGACCGGCTTCCTGCCCGCCTCGCACACGGCCTTGGAGCTGACCTTCTCCACCTCGATCACGGACAGCAGCGGCAGGCCCGGTACGTGGACCCGGGCCTTGGCGATGTTCGCCTCGGCCGCCGCGCGGTCCTCGTCGACCGTGGCCTTGGAGGTGGCGACGTCGGCGCGCAGGACGCTGACCGGCGCTCCGCCCTCGACCCCGTCGAGGGTGACGGTCAGCGCCGTCTTCGCGGCGTCCGCCGGGGCGCTGACCTCGTTGAGCGTGGCGTTCAGCGGGACGTGCACGGTCTTGTTGAGCAGGCCCACGTCCAGCGTGGTGCGCAGGACGACGGCACTGGCCCGGCCCCCGCCCGGGTGGGAGCCGGTGGAGCCGGTGGCGAAGGCGGGCGGGGCGGCGAGCAGGGCAACCGCTCCCGTGGCGACGAGCGCGGCCACGGGCATGCGGAAGGTGTTGCTGTTCAAGGTGGTGGAACCCCCAGGGAGATGGGAGCCGTCGCGGCGCCAATGGGGGACATTGCGCGCGCCGACGGCCTCGACCCCGGAATCTTTACGCACTGAGAGTGAACGGGGGTGAACCCGGCGTGAGTTCACCCCAAAGGGTGGTTTCCACGCATAGGTTCGATTACATGCGCCCCATCCGGAACGGAAGTTCCCTCCCATCCCGGGAATCCCGGCCGCCGGGAGTCGCGCCGGGCGTAGACAACGACCGCGCGGCCGCCGACGTCACGCCCCGTCAACTCCGGTACGCCCTGCGGTCTCAGGCCACCACGGTGCCGTTCACCACCACGCGCAGCGGCTGCGCCAGTGCCCGTACGTCGGCCCGCGGATCGGCCTCGTAGACCACGAGGTCGGCGGGTGCGCCCTCGGTCAGGCCGGGCCTGCCGAGCCACTCGCGCGCACCCCAGGCGGTCGCCGAGAGGGCTTCCAGCGGCGGGATCCCGGCCTTGACGAGCTCGCCCACCTCGGCCGCGACCAGGCCGTGCGGGAGGGAACCCCCCGCGTCCGTGCCGACGTAGACGCCGATGCCGGCGTCGTGGGCGGCGCGGACGGTGTCGTAGCGCCGCTCGTGCAGCCTGCGCATGTGCGCGGACCACCGCGGGAACTTGGCCTCGCCGCCCGCCGCCATCTTCGGGAAGGTCGCGATGTTCACGAGGGTCGGCACGATGGCCACCCCGCGCTCCGCGAACAGCGGGATGGTGTCCTCGGTGAGCCCCGTGGCGTGCTCGACGCAGTCGATGCCCGCCTCGACCAGGTCCCGCAGGGAGTCCTCGGCGAAGCAGTGCGCGGTGACCCGCGCCCCGAGGCGGTGGGCCTCGGCGATGGCCGCCTCCACCTCGGCGCGCGGCCAGCAGGCGGTCAGGTCCCCCACCTCGCGGTCGATCCAGTCCCCGACCAGCTTGACCCAGCCGTCGCCGCGCCGCGCCTCGCGGGCCACGTACGCGACGAGGTCCTCGGGCTCGATCTCGTGGGCGTAATTGCGGATGTAGCGGCGGGTGCGGGCGATGTGCCGGCCCGCCCGGATGATCTTCGGCAGGTCCTCGCGGGCATCGATCCAGCGGGTGTCGGACGGGGATCCGGCGTCGCGGATGAGGAGCGTGCCCGCGTCCCGGTCGGTCAGGGCCTGCCGTTCGGCGGTGTCCGCGTCCACCGGGCCGTGGGCGTCGAGCCCCACGTGGCAGTGCGCGTCGACCAGCCCGGGCAGCACCCACCCGGTGACCTCGGTGATCTCCCGGGCGCCGCGCGGGCGTTCGTAGGAGATCCGGCCGCCGACGACCCAGAGCTCGTCGCGGACCTCCTCGGGCCCGACCAGCACCCGCCCCTTCACGTGCAGCAGCCCCGGCTTCGCGCCGTCTCCGTTGACCTCGTCGCTCATGGCGGCACTCTATGCGCGGGCTCGGTAGGCTCTCCAGACCGGCCGGACCGGTCCGGACTTGTCGGGACGAAAGACCCCGACCCGAGAGAACGAAGAGAGCGCCGCCGTGACCCACCCCCTCCTGGACCTTCCGCCCCTGACCGCCGCGCGCTTCGCGTCGATCGAGCGGGGGGTCGCGGAGCTGCTCGGGACCCGGGCCGACGTGGTGATCACCCAGGGCGAGGCCCTGCTGCCGCTGGAAGGCTGCATCCGGTCGGGCGCGCGGCCCGGCTCGACCGCGCTGAACGTGGTGACCGGCCCCTACGGGACCACCTTCGGCAACTGGCTGCGCGACTGCGGGGCGAACGTCGTGGACCTGGAGGTCCCCTTCGACACCGCCGTGTCCGCCGCCCAGGTGGACCGGGCCCTGTCGGAGCACCCGGAGATCGACTTCGTCTCCCTGGTCCACGCGGAGGCGGCCACCGGCAACACCAACCCGGTGGCGGAGATCGGCGAGGCCGTACGGGCCCACGGGGCGCTGTTCATGCTGGACGCGGTGGCCTCGGTGGGCGCGGAGCCGCTGCTGCCGGACGCCTGGGGCGTGGACCTGTGCGTGATCGGCGCGCAGAAGGCGATGGGCGGCCCGGCCGGCGTCTCGGCGGTGTCGGTCTCCGAGCGCGCCTGGGCCCGCTTCGCGGAGAACCCCTCGGCGCCGCGCCGCTCGTACCTCTCCCTGCTGGACTGGAAGGAGCGCTGGATCGACGCCGGGCGCACGGCGCTGCCGCACGCGCCGGCGCAGCTGGAGATGCTGGCGCTGGAGGCCTGCCTCGACCGGATCGCAGCCGAGGGGCTCGCATCCGTGACGGCCCGTCACGCCGCCGCCGCTGCGGCCACCCGGGCGGGCGCCGTGGCGCTGGGCCTCGCCCCGTTCGTCGGCCGGGACGAGGCGGCCGCCCCGGTGGCCACCACCCTGCGGGTCCCGGAGGCCTCGCTGGTGGTGGCGAAGGCCCTCGCGGTGGATCCGGCGGCGCCCCTCGCGGCGGGCGGCGGCGCGCTGGCCCGGGAGATGGTCCGGGTCAACCACTACGGCACGGCGGCCTCCCTGGACGCCGTCGGGTCCGGTCTGGCGGCCCTGGCCGGGGCCCTGTCGGTGGATCCGGCCGGGGCCCTCGCGGCGGCGGGCTCGGCCTGGTCGGCGGTCCTGCCCGCTGCCTGAGCGGGGCCGGTCCCGCGGGGCCGGTCCCACGGGCCCGGCCCGGCGGGATCAGCCCTCCAGGAGGTCGAGCAGCCGGTCCACGTCCGCCTCGGTGTTGTAGAGGTGGAAGGAGGCCCGCAGGCTCCCCGCGCGGGCGGACGTGGAGATGCCCGCGGCGAGCAGGGCGCCCTGACGGCCGGCCAGTCCGGGCACCGAGACGATCGGGGAACCGCCGGGGACGGGCTCGTGTCCCAGGCGGGCGAGGCCGGCGCGGTAGCGGGCGGCCAGGGCGGTGTCGTGGGCGTGGACGGCGTCGATGCCGGTCCGCTCCAGCAGGGCCAGCGCGGGCTCGGCGGCGTGGTAGGCCAGGAAGGCCGGGGACTCGTCGAAGCGCCGGGCCCCGGGGGCCAGTTCCCGCAGCGGGCCGTAGATGGCGTCCCACATGTCGGCGAGCGCCACCCAGCCGGCGTGCAGCGGGGTCACGGCGTCCTGGGCCTCCTGCGAGACCGTGAGGTAGGAGACCCCGCGCGAGGCGAGCAGCCACTTGTACCCGGCGGTGACCGTGTAGTCGTAGGGGCTCGCGTCGAAGGGCATCCAGCCCGCCGCCTGCGAGGCGTCGACGAGCATCCGTGCCCCGTGCGCGGTGGTCGCGGCGCGGACGGCCGCCAGGTCCGCCGTACGCCCGTCGGCGGACTGTACGGCGCTCAGCGCGACCAGTGCGGTGTGCGGGCCGACGGCTTCGGCGAGGGACTCCAGCGGGGCGAAGCGGACCTTGAGGTCGTCGCGTACCACGAAGGGGTTGATGTCGGAGGCGAACTCGCCCTCCGGGCAGAGGACTTCGGATCCCGCCGGGAGGGAGGCGGAGATGAGGCCGACGTGGGTGGAGACGGCCGCGCCGACGGCCACGCGGTCCGCGTCGACCCCGACGAGGCGGGCGAACGACTCCCGGACCCGTTCGACGCGGCCGAAGTCGCCGAAGCCTTCGGGCAGTCCGGCCCCGGCCGCCTCCGCGAGCCGCCGCACCTCGGCCACGGCGGCTCGCGGGAGGATCCCGTTGTTGGCGGTGTTGAGATAGGTGAGGGAGTGGGCGAACGCGTCGCGGACGGCCCCGGGCACAGATAGGTCCATGACCTTCACTCTGCGCCAGGACCAACCCACAGTCCATTGCCGGACTTCCCGCACCACACCAAAGGACTACTTATGGAGAGGCCTTACGGGCGCGGTACCGCGCACGCACCGTCGGGCTCGCACGCCTCGCCCTCGGGAGCGGCGGGCACGAGGACCTCGCGGCCGGCCCAGGCCTGTTCCAGCGCCTGCGTGAACACCTCGGCGGGCTGACCGCCGGAGATCCCGAGACGGCGGTCGAGCACGAAGAACGGTACGGCGTTCGCGCCCAGCTCGGCCGCCTCGCGCTCGTCGGCCCGCACCTCGGCGGCGTACGCGGACTCGTCGGCCAGCACCGCCCGGGCCTCCCCCTCGTCCAGTCCGGCCTCGACGGCGAGCGTGACGAGCACCTCCGGGTCGAAGACGGAGCGCTCCTCGCCGAAGTTGGCGCGGTAGGCGAGGTCGAGCAGCTCCTCCTGGCGGCCGCGGGCGGCGGCCAGGTGCAGCAGGCGGTGGATGTCGAAGGTGTTGCCGTGGTCGCGGCCCTCGGTGCGGTACGTCAGCCCCTCGGCGCGGGCGCTCGCGGCGACGTGCTCCTCCATGCCGCAGGCCTCCTCCAGGGTCCGGCCGTACTTCTTGGCCAGCATCTCCACGACGGGGGCCACCTGGCCCTTGGGGCCGTTCGGGTCGAGCTCGAAGGAGCGGTAGACCACCTCGACCTCCCCGCGGTGTGCGAAGCCGGCCAGCCCCTTGGCGAACCGGGCCTTGCCGATGTAGCACCACGGGCAGGCGATGTCGCTCCAGATCTCGACGCGCATGTTCCTTCTTCCCTCCACGGAATCAACTGTTCCGTGTTCAACCACCTGCTCCCGCGTCCCATTCCCCGGGACGGGTCACTCGCCGGACACGTCCTCCACGGTGAGCCACAGGATGCGGTGGGAGCCCGCGGCGCGTGCTCCGGCGGGATCCGGGAGCCAGCCGTGGGCCGCGTAGAAGGCCTGGGCGCGGAGGTTGTGCTCGAAGACCTCCAGGCGGACCCTGCGCACGCCCCCGCCGCGCCAGGCGTCGAGGCAGGCGGCGTGCAGGGCCGCCCCGGTGCCGCGCCGCCAGTGGACGGGGTCCACGTGGAACTGCGTGAGGGTGGTCTCCCCGTCTTCGGTGCGGAAGGCCGCCACCCCGGTCAGCTCGCCGCCGCTCTCGGCGCAGAGCACCCCGCCGTCGGCCGCGGCCCGGGCCACCGCCCGGGACCAGCCCTCCCGGGTGCGCGCCAGTTCGGCGGCGCCGCCGTAGGCCTCCTCGGGTATCCGGCCCCGGTAGTAGGTGGCGCGGGCCCGGGTGTGGAGGGCTGCGATGGCGTCGAGGTCTTCGGGCTGCGCGGTCCGGATCATGGGAAGGACAACGCGCCGGGAACCCCCTGCGGTTCCCGGCGCGGGCTACTACTTCAGCCAGGCCTTCATCATCTTCTGCGCCACCGGGGCGGCCAGCTTGCCGCCCGCGATCTCGTTGCGGTCGGTGTCCGACCCGACGATCACCACGGCGACGGCGATCTGCTTGCCGCCCGCCTTGCCGTACGTGGTGTACCAGGCGAGCGGCGGCAGGCTGTTGTCCACGCCGCGCTGGGCGGTACCGGTCTTGGCGCCCGACTCCACTCCCGGGATCTGGACGTTCTTGCCACCGCCCTCGGTGGCGACCGTCTTCATGACGTCCTGGAGCATCGAGGCGGTCCGCCCGCTCATCACCTGCGTGGACTTGGGGTCCTTGAAGCTCTGCAGCACGTTGCCGTTGGAGTCGGTGACCTCGGAGACCTCGTGCGGTGCGACGAGCTTGCCGCCGTTCTCGATCGCGGCGCTCACCATCGCCATCTGGAGCGGGGTGGCCTGGACGTCGAACTGGCCGATGCCCGTCTGCGCGACCTGGTCGACCGACATCTTCTTCTTCGGGTACTTGCTCGCGGGGTCGGTGTAGACGGGGAGCTTCTGCACCACGTTGAAGCCGAGCTTCTCGGCCATCGCGCGCATCTTGTCCTGGCCCAGCTCGTGGGCGAACTCCGCGAAGACGTTGTTGCACGACAGCTTCAGCGCGGTCCGGGGGGACACGTTGTTGCACATGGCGTCGGGAACCTCGCTGCGCAGCTTGATCCGCGTACCGGGGATCACGTAGTCGCCGGGGACCGAGGTGGGCGTGTCCACGTTCTTGACGAGGCCGTTCTCGATGGCCGCCGCCAGGGTGACCAGCTTGAAGGTGGAGCCGGGTGCCTGCGGGTTGCGCAGCGCCGTGTTCTCCATGGCCTTGCCGCCGTTGGCGTTGAGCGCGTTCCACGCCTTCTGGTCCGCTTCGCCCGCGCCGGCGATGCTGCCCGGGTCGTAGGACGGGTTGTTCACGATGGCCAGGATCTCGCCCGTCGCCGGGTCGAGCGCCACGGCCGAGCCCTGCTTGCCCTGGAGCGCGTCCCAGCCCGCCTTCTGGACGCCCTTGTCGATCGTGGTCAGGACGTTGCCCGGGGCCGCCCGCTTGCCGGTGAGCGTGTCCATGACCGTCTTGAGCCGGTTGTCGGAGCCGTTGAGGATCTCCTTGTAGACGCCCTCCAGCATGCTCCAGCCGAAGGCCTGGGAGCTGTAGCCGGTGACCGGGGCGTACAGCGGGCCGTCGGTGTAGGTGCGCTTGTACCGGAAGTCCTTGCCTCCGGTGTCCTTGGAACCGGTGATCGCCTCCCCGCCCACGATGATGTTCCCCAACGGGTTCTCGTACGTCCCGATGAGGTTGCGCCGGTTGTTCTTGTCGTCTGCGAGGGCCTGGCCTTGGTACGCCTGCACCCAGGTGACCCGCACCAAAAGGGCCAGCACCAGAAGCAGACAGAAGACCGACGCACGCCTGATCGTCTTGTTCATCCCCCAGAAGGACGTCCCGGCCGTCCCAGCCGTTCCGCTCTGCCCCGATTGTGGCGGAGTTCTCAGCCTTTCTTCATGAGGAAGCCTCCCTCGTACGCCGCGATGACCGCCTGGGTCCGGTCCCGGGAGCCGGTCTTGGCGAGCACCGCCGCCACGTGCGTCTTGACCGTCTGCGGGCCGACGCCGAGCCGCTCGCTCACCTCGTGGTTGGAGAGCCCGGACGCCATCAGGCGCAGTACGTCGGCCTCCCGGTCCGTGAGCCGGGCGACCCAGGGCGCGGCGGCGGGGCCGGCCCCGGGCGGGGTGTGGGCGGCGGCCAGGGAGCGGACGGCCGCCGGGAAGAGCAGCGAGTCCCCGCGCGCGACGAGCCGGACGGCGGCGGTCAGCTCGTCGGGGTCGGCCCGCTTGAGGAGGAACCCGCAGGCTCCCGCGCGCAGCGCGTCGTAGACGTAGGCGTCGTTCTCGAAGGTGGTGACCACCACGATCCGGGGCGGCCCGGTCATGGTGGCGAGGATCCGCTCCGTGGCCCGGATGCCGTCGATCTCCGGCATCCGCACGTCCATGAGCACCACGTCCGGGGCGAGTGCCCGGACCACGGCCACGGCCTCGGCCCCCGTGGCCGCCTCCCCGACGACCTCCATGTCGGGCTCGGCGTCGAGGATGACCCGCAGGGCGGTGCGGACCATCCGCTCGTCATCGGCGACGACCACCCGCAGCGGCGGCCGGGGCTCGGTCCTCATCGCGCGCCCTCGCCGAGCGGGAGGACGGCCCGCAGCCGCCACCGGCCCCCGTACGGCCCGGCCTCGACCCTCCCGCCGAGGAGTGCGGCCCGCTCGGCGGCGCCGTGCAGCCCCCGGCCCCCGCCGGGCCGGGCCCGCGCGGCGGCCCCGGTCGCTCCGGCCGGGTCGTTCGTCATGGTGATCTCCAGTTCCTCATGTCCGCGCCGTTCACCCTTTCTGCCTGGTTCACCGGTTTCGCCCGGTTCCCCCCGCGCCCGTACGAGGATCCGCAGATCGACGGGGCCCGTCCCGTGCCGCAGCGCGTTGCTCAGCCCCTCCTGCACGATCCGGTACGCCTCGCGGGAGGCGATCGCCGGAAGGCTCCCCCAGTCCCCGGAGGGTCCCGGGTCCTGGCGGGCGGTGATCGGGGTCCCGGAGGCCCGGCTGCGGGCCAGCAGCCCGTCGAGGTCGGCGGCGAGCGTCGGGGAGGCGGGCAGTGCGCCGCCCCCGGCCCCCGCGCCGTCGCCCTCGCGCAGCAGGCCGAGGACGGCGTCGAGCTCCCCCACCGTGCGCCGGGTGGTCTCCTCGATCGCGGCGAGCGCCTCCCGGACGAAGCCGGGGTCGCTGTCCAGCACCCGCCGGGCGGCGCCCGCCTGGAGGGTGACCGCGCTCAGGGCGTGCCCGACGGCGTCGTGCAGCTCCCGGGCGAGCCGGTTGCGGACCGCCAGGTCCGCGGCACGCTCCTCGGCGGCCACCAGCCGGTCCGCCGCCGTCGGCCCGAGCAGGACGGGCGCGAGCCGTGCCAGCAGCGCCCCCGCTGCGGCGGCGCACAGGACGAGCCCGGCGAGCAGCCCGGCCCCGAGCAGCGGGGCGGCGTACGGCTGGGCCTGCGCGTCGAACGGGCCGAGCCCGACCGGCAGATCCCGCAGCGCGCGCACGAACGGCAGGGCGAGCAGCACCAGCGCCAAGGGCGGTACCGCCAGGCTCATCCCGCTGACCAGGGCTCCGAGCCCCAGGTGCAGGGTCCACCAGGCCGAGGCCCGCCCCCGGGCGGCCCAGCTGCGGGCCGGCCCCTCGGCGAACCGCTCCCCCGGCAGCCCGCACAGGACGCGCGCGGCGCCCGCGGACATCGGCCGGACCAGTCCGTGCAGCCCGGTCGCGGCGATGAGCGGCAGGGCGGCCGCGTAGGCGGCGAGGCTGAGCGGCAGGGACGTGCGTGCGTTGCTCCCGCCCGCGAGGACACCGACCACCACCTCCGTGAGGAGGAAGTACGGCATCAGCATGGCGCCGCCGAGGATCAGATGGACCCAGCGCAGGGGCCGCCACCTCGGACGCCGCTCCACGCCCTCCCCCCTTCTCAGCCCGTGCGGCGGCCGGCGAGGAACCGGCCCAGGACCGCGGTCGCGAGGAGGGCTGTGACCATCTGGCCACCGTAGATCAAGTAGCTTGCGGTGGTGGTCCGTTCGCCGGGGCCGGGGTCGCCGCTCGTGAAGGCCGCCAGCATCCACATCCCCCAGCACAGGGTCGCCGCCGACCCGGTCCACGCCACGGCCAGTGGCCATCCCGCCCGCCGGGTCCCGCCCCTGGCCAGCAGGAGTGCCCCCGCCGCCGCGGTCAGCGCGCATATCCCGTGGACCGCGGAGCCCACGGCGGTGTCCGAGGAGTACTGCGCGATCTGCGAGGCGTTCTGCCCGGCCGTGCCGCCCAGGGCCCAGTAGAAGTGCGCCGCCGCGACCACCGCGGCCAGTACTGCCGCGGCTCCCGCCACCACCCCCGTGGGTGGCGGGAGCCGCGTGTCGAGGGGCCCCTGCCAGCGCCGGCCCCAGCGCTCGCGGGCATAGGGCACGAACAGGCCGGCCAGGGCGATCGCCTGGACGATGAAGCCCGTGTAGACCACGTGGAAGACCCAGTCGTCGAGGAAGGGCTTCGCCGCCGTCGGCGCGGCCTCGTCGGGACCCAGCCCCATGCCCCTCAGGAGGAGCTGGCCGGGAAATCCGAGCACGATGGGCGTGAGCAGACCGGTGGCGACGAAGCCCGGAACCACCAGCAGCCAGGACGGAACCCGCCTGCCCCAGGGTCTGATGAGCACCAGCACGAGCAGGATCACGGCCGCGTCCATGAGCACGGTGACGGCGTTCGCCACGGTGAGGAGCAGCCGGGGCTCCAGCAGCACGCTGCCCGCCGGTATCCCGACGTGGCTCCCGGACAGCCAGGCGGCCTTCAGGGTCAGGTACGGGACGGTGGCGGCGACGGCCACCGCGGCGAGGACCCTGCGGCCGGCCCGCGGCGCGGCGGCGGCGGGGCGCGGTGCGTCGCGGGCCGGTCGTGGTGGCTGCGGCAGGTGCACGGCTCGTGTGGTCATGACCCAACGGTCCCGCGTCCGTTGCCCCGCCGCCTCCCCCGTGAAGGGGATCCGTCTCCCCCGTCCGGGGGAGGAACCGTGCCCTCCGGCGCGCCCCCGCTCACGGCCGGCGACCCTCCCCCACCCACGGCCGGCGGTCCGCCCCCCACCCACGGCCGGCGGTCCGCCCCCACATCCGCTACATCCGCCGCGTCACCACCGACAGCCGGTCGCGCGCCGCGAACAGGGCCGCCTTGATGCCCCGTTCGTGCCCCGGCGTCAGCCGCGCCACCGGTACCGAACAGCTCACCGCGTCCCGCGCCGGCGTCCGGTACGGGACCGCCACCCCGAAGCAGCGCAGTCCGAGGGTGTTCTCCTCGCGGTCCACCGCGTACCCCTGCTCCCGCACCAGTGCCAGGTCCTCGATGAGCCGTTCCCGGTCGGTGATGGTGTGCTCGGTGACGGCTTCGAGCCGGCGCGGCAGCAGGGCGCGTACCTCCTCGTCCGTGTGCGTGGCCAGCAGCGCCTTGCCGAGCGCCGTCGAGTGCACCGGCAGCCGCCGCCCCACGCGGGTGAAGGGGCGCAGGTAGTGCTGGGACTGCCGGGTCGCCAGGTAGACCACGCTCGTCCCGTCCATGCGGGCCAGGTGGATCGTCTCCGTCGTGTCGTCGGAGAGCCGGTCCAGCGTGGGCCGGGCCGCCGCCACCACCTCGTCCCCGTCGATGTACGAGCTGCCGACGAGCAGGGCCCGTACGCCGATGCCGTACCGCGTGCCCGTCGCGTCCGTCTCCACCCAGCCCAGGTTCACCAGGGTGCGCAGCAGCATGTAGAGGCTGGATTTGGGCAGGGAGAGGTCGCTTTGGAGTTCGGCCAGGCTGTGCAGCCCCGGCCGGGAAGCGAAGTGCTCCAGCAACAGGACCGTGCGTACCGCCGACTTGACGGCCGCCGGTGCTCCCGGGCCCCCCGGCTCAGCTGTGGTGGTCATCCGCCTTCGCGCCCCTCTGCCTCTTGCTGTCTCTTGTCACCCGGAAGTCACGGAAATAGAGTCCACGGTGGATGTGATCATTCATCCAACGGAACGGCGTTCACAATACTGAACGCATCCGCGCGGGTCAGCGTAGATCCAGGAGGCAGTTCGCCATGGCAGCAACACCAGTCTGGAGTGTGGACCCCCGTACCGGGAAGCACCGGGAGCAGGTTGCGGTGGAGGCCACACCCCGGGAGCTGGACGAAACCGTGCGCGCGGCCCACGCCGTCCGCGGTGCGCTGGCCGACGCCGGGAGGCGCGCCGCCTTCCTGCGGGCCGCCGCCGATCTGCTCGACGCGTCCGCCTCGCACGTCATCGAGGCGGCCGACGCCGAGACGGCCCTCGGCCCCGGCCGGCTCACCGGCGAGCTCGCCCGCACCACGGGCCAGTTCCGCGCCTTCGCCGACGCCGTGGACGAGGGCTCCTACCTCGACGTCCGCATCGACCGCGCCGATCCCACCACCGCACCGCCCCGCCCCGAACTGCGCCGCTACAAGGTGCCGCTGGGCGTGGTCGCGGTCTACGCCGCCTCCAACTTCCCGCTCGCCTTCTCCGTGCCCGGCGGCGACACCGCCAGCGCCCTGGCCGCGGGCTGCCCGGTCGTGGTCAAGGCGCACCCCGACCACCCCGCCACCTCCGAGCTGTGCGCCTCGCTGCTGCGCCGCGCCGCCGTCGCCTGCGGGCTGCCGGCCGAGGTCGTCGCCGTGGTCCACGGGTTCGACGCGGGCCTGGAGCTGATCCGCCACCCGCTGGTCGGCGCCGCCGGGTTCACCGGGTCCATCCGGGGCGGGCGGGCCCTGTTCGACGCCGCCGCCGCGCGGCCCGTACCGATCCCCTTCCACGGCGAACTGGGCTCCCTGAACCCGGTCGTGGTCACCCCGGCGGCCGCCGCCGAGCGCGCCGAGGAGATCGGCGGCGGGCTGGCCGGCTCGGTCACGCTCGGCGTCGGCCAGTTCTGCGTCAAGCCGGGCCTGGTCCTCGTCCCCGAGGGCGCGGACGGGGACCGGCTCGCGGGCGCGCTGACCAAGGCGCTCGGGGAGACCGAGCCCGGCGTGCTCCTCGACCACCGGATGCGGGAGAACTTCGTCGCCGGGGTCCGCGAACGCGCCGCCCTGCCCGGGGTCGTCGCACCCGTCACCCCCGGCGCGGGCGGCGAGCACACCGTCGGCGCGGGCTACCTGAGCGTGCCGGCGCGGACCCTGCTGGAGGGCGGGCCCTACGAGGTGCTCCTGGAGGAGTGCTTCGGCCCCGTCACCGTGCTGGCCCGGTACGCCGGCCAGGACGAGGCCGCCGCCGTGCTCGGGCGGCTCCCCGGCAACCTCACCGCGACCCTGCAGCTGTCGGCCGCCGAGGCCGACGGCGGCCCCGGTCCGGCGGCGGAGCTGATCTCCCAGGTCACGACCCTGGCGGGCCGGGTCGTGGTCAACGGCTGGCCGACCGGTGTCGCGGTGGCCCCGGCCCAGCACCACGGGGGCCCGTACCCGGCGGCGACCTCCCACTCCACCTCGGTCGGCGGCACGGCGATCGAGCGCTGGCTGCGCCCGGTGGCCTACCAGTCGGTGCCGGACGCCCTGCTCCCGGCGGAACTGCGCGAGGCCAACCCCCTGAACCTCCCGCGACGGGTCACGGGAGGCTAGGAACCTGACGGGAAGGCCCGGTCAGCCGCTCAGGACCCGGGCCTTCTCCGTCGCGAACTCCTCGTCGGTGAGCAGGCCCTGGGCCTTGAGCTCGGCCAGCGCGGTGAGCTGGCCGACCCGGTCGACTGCGGGAGCCGGCGCGGGAGCGGCTTGCGGGGCCTGCGGGGCCTGCCAGGCCTGCTGCTGCGCGGCCGCCTGGGCCGCCGCCTGGTTGACGAGGGCCTGCTGCTCGGCGTCCGCCGCGGCCTGCTGCTGCGCGCTGCGTTCGGCCTGGCCGCGCTGCATCCTGCCCGAAACGGCGGTCGCCGTACCCGCCACGACCGCGGTGCGGGCCATCGCGCCCAGCAGCCCCGGGCGCCCCATGCGTCGACGCATGACTCTCCTCCCAGCTTCTCGGTTCTCCACCGCTCGGTTCTCTCCTGCTCAGTCAGTGCGGCGACGGCTCGTTCGACGCCGTCCCGTGGAACGCGTTCCATGAAGAGCACCTGCCCGTCGGACTCCCGCACCGCCGAGGCCAGGCGCGCGGCCCAGGCGTTCTCCCAGACCACCACGAGCGCGGAGGAGTCCGGAGCCAGGCCCTGCGCCACGGTCTCCAGGTCCCCGTCGCTCAGCAGATCGAACTCCTCGCCGAGGACCCGCTCGAACTGATCGGCCACCTCGGAGTCGGCGAGCTCCACCACGGACACCGCGCCGTCCCGCTCCTTGCGGACGAAGGTGAGGTCGAGGATGCGCACCACTCCGCTCTCCTGGAGCTCATATTGCGTTGCAGGCCGCCGCCCGGGGACGGCACCCTCGGCCCATGCCCAGACCTCACGGATTCTCGTACGAACAGCGGGGCGACCAGAGCGTCGTCATCACCCATCAGGGCCGCTCCGCGGCCACCCTGCGCGGCGGGCGGGCCGCCGCCTTCCTGGCCGAGGTCGAAGCCGGTGACGCCCAGCTCGTGATGGCGCGCTGGACCGGCTCGTACAAGTTCGGCAACGAGCGGACGGCCAGGAACCACCCCCGCAACCAGGGCCGCGCCTGAACCGCGGGCGGGACGCGCGGGGACAGGAGGCGGGACGCGGGCGGGACACGGGCGGGACGCGGGTGAAGAACCGGGAAACCGGGTGAAAGTAAGGGAACGGCAAAGCCACCTCGGTCGTTCTCCCGGCATGACCGCTATGACCCCTGGTTCCAACCTGCCGCTCAATGCCGTCCGCGTGACGGTGGACGTGGCTGCCCCGGTGCGGCTCGACGTGTCCGCGCTGCTCCTCGCCGCCGACGGCAAGGTGCGTTCCGACGCCGATTTCATCTTCTTCAACCAGCCGTCCGGCCCCGGCGTGAGCTACCGCTCGGGCGGCGGCACGGCACCGGACTCGATCACCGTGGACACCGGTGCGGTCCCGCCCGGCATCGAGCGGATCGTCATCACCGCCAGCCCGGACGCCGCGGGCCAGTCCTTCCAGGGCATCGAGCCCACCGCCACCGTGCGGGACTCCGCCGGCGGAGCGGTGATCTCCACCTTCACCCCGCCCCGGCTCGGCACCGAGACCGCCCTGGTGGTCGTCGAGGTCTACCAGCGCGGCGGCGTGTGGAAGGTGCGCGCGGTCGGCCAGGGGTACGCGAACGGCCTCGCGGGCATCGCGACCGACTTCGGGGTCTCGGTGGACGAGGAACCGGCTCCGGCCGCCGCCGCCCCGGCCCCCGTCGCCCCGCCCGCACCGCCGGCTCCCCCGGCGGCGCCGCCCACGTACGCGGCCTCCCCCTGGCTCACCAGTGGCGCCCCCGGGGCGGCCCCGGCCCCCGCACCGGCCGCCCCGGCACCGGTCGCGGCTCCCGCCGCCTCCCCCGCGCCCGGCGCAGGGAAGATCAACCTCGACAAGGGCCGGGTCAGCCTCCAGAAGAACCAGACCGTCTCCCTGGTCAAGGGCGGCCGCCCGCTGCTCTCCCAGGTCAAGATGGGTCTCGGCTGGGAGCCCGCGTTCCGCGGCCGGAGCATCGACCTGGACGCCTCGGTCATCGCCTACGGCCCGCAGCGCAACCACATCGACAGCTGCTACTTCGGCAAGCTCTCCATCCTGGGCGGCTCGATCAAGCACTCCGGCGACAACCTGACGGGCGAGGGCGCGGGTGACGACGAGGTGATCGTCGTGGACCTCGGCCGGCTGCCCGCGGACGCGACGGGCCTCGTCTTCACGGTGAACTCCTTCTCCGGCCAGAAGTTCACCGAGGTGGCGAAGGCCTACTGCCGTCTCATCGACGCCGCGACCAATGAGGAGCTGGTCCGCTTCGACCTCACCAGCGCCGAGCCGCAGACCGGCGTGATGATGGCCAAGCTGATCAGGCAGTTCTCGGGCGAATGGGAGATGACGGCCATGGGCGAGTTTGTGAAGTCGCGCACAGTGCGGGGCATGGTCAAACCGGCCGCACAGGCACTCTGAGCAGGTGAGCGGGTACATGGAGCAACGGACGCCCTTCCCGGGTGACCTGTTCCACCCTTAATACGGAGGTCGCTGTCAGTGCCCGCCCGTAGCCTTGGAAGCATGCACCAGACACTCCAGCCCGCGGGCCCCGCGCGCCCGTCCGCCGCCGAGGCGAACGAGGCGATCCGGCAGCTCGTCGAGAGCCGGGTGGACGGCGAGTGGCCCTCCGAGGCGTACGAGTTCCTCCTCGAAGAGTGGGCCGCGGCCAGCCGCGCCGAAGCTCAGTAGAAGAACGGATGAAACGACAAGAGCCGCCGGGCCCCAGGGCCCGGCGGCTCTTGTCATCTCCGGCGCTCCCCGGCTAGCACGCGCGCCGCCACGGTCCCGTGACGGCCAGCATGATGCCCGGCTCCTGGATGTTGACGAACAGCGTCCGCCCGTCCGGGGAGAAGCAGACCCCCGTGAACTCCGAGTACTCCGGCGCCTGCGCCGTCCCCATGTTCATCTCGTTGCGGGCCAGCGGGTACGTGCGCCCCGACTCGGTCGCTCCGAAGAGGTGCTGCAGCCCCGAGCCGTCCTCGGCGATGACCAGACCGCCGTACGGGGAGACCGTGATGTTGTCCGGGCCGTCGTAGCCGCCCTCCACCGACGGGTCGGCGTTCACGCCGAGCAGCACCTGCAGCCGCACCGTGCGCCGCTTGGGGTCGTAGAACCAGACCTGGCCGTCGTGGGCCGCGCCCGGGCTCTCCTCGCGGGCGTAGGAGGAGACGAAGTACGCCCCGCCGTCGGCCCACCACATGCCCTCCAGCTTGCGCGCGCGGGTCACGGCGGACTCGCCGAACTGCTTGCGCACCGCGACGGTGCGGGCGTCGCGGTCCGGGACCGGCACCCAGTCCACCCCGTAGGTGGTCCCGATCCGCGTCGCGCGCGAGAGGTCGTCGACGAACAGTCCCGCACTGTCGAAGCACTTGGCGGCCGCCAGCACACCGGCGTCGTCGGCGAGGGTACGGAGCTTGCCGCGCCCGTGGCGGAAGCCGCTCGGCGGGGTCCAGCGGTAGAGCAGCCCGTTGGGGCCGGAGGCGTCCTCGGTGAGGTAGGCGTGGCCCTGCCGCGGGTCGATCACCACGGCCTCGTGGGCGTACCGGCCGAAGGCCTTGACCGGCTTCGGGCCGAGGTTGGCCCGGCGGTCGTGCGGGTCCACCTCGAAGACGTAGCCGTGGTCCTTGGTCATCCCGTTCTTGCCGGCGAGGTCCTCGTTCTCCTCGCAGGTCAGCCAGGTGTCCCAGGGGGTGGAGCCGCCCGCGCAGTTGGTCGACGTACCGGCGATGCCCACCCACTCGGCGACCTCGCCGCCGCGCCGGACCTCGACGACCGTGCAGCCGCCGGCCGCGGCCGGGTCGTAGACGAGGCCCTCGGTCAGCGGGACGGGGTGCGTCCAGTTCGCGCGGGGGCCCTTCAGCTCGTGGTTGTTGACGAGCAGGGTGACCCCGCGGTGGCCCTCGAAGGCGGCCGTGCCGTCGTGGTTGGAGGGGGTGCTCTCGCCCGAGTCGAGTGCGGTGACACCGCTGTGCGTGATCACGCGGTACGAGAATCCGGCGGGGAGGGCCAGGATGCCGGCCGGGTCCGCGACGAGCGGGCCGTAGCCGGGACCGTGGCCGTGGCCGTGACCCTCGCCGCGTTCCTGGTCCGGGCCGGCGTCCTGCCGGGCGCCGTCGTCCGCGGCGAGGGCGCCGGGGGCGGTGGCCAGTGCGCCGACCGTTCCGGTGAGCGCGACTCCCGCACCCGCGAGGGCGGTGCGGGTGGTGAAATCTCTGCGGCTGAGCGGCATCGGGTCTCCAGGGGTGGGGAGGTGCTGCGCCTGTCGTGCGGTCGTCGGCGCACACGCTCCCGCCCGCACGTGAACGCCGACTGAACTACCCGGGAAAACGAATCGACCCCTTGACCCGTGTCACCGTTGGCCGACTCCCTTGCGGGAACGGCTGGTTACCAGCGCCTCACACACCCCTCACACGCCACGGGAACGCGCCTTGAACGCGGCCTTCCGGGCCTCCTTGGCGGCCTTCCTGTCGGGGTGCAGCCGCCCCATCGCCTCCAGCACGTGGGCCGTGGCCGGGTGCTCCACCCGCCAGGCCTGCTCGAAGAACCCGGCATGATGGGCGGTCAGCGACTCGATCAGCAGTGGCAGCTCCGCCTCGGCGCCGTCCCCGGCACCCCCACCGCCGGCGGCGCCGCCCGTCGCGAGCTGCGCCGCGATCGTGTCGACCGTCAGCCAGAACACCATCTCCTCGTCCGGCGCCGGTACGTCGGCCACCCCGCGCTCGGCCAGCCAGACCCGGGCGAGGCCGCCGAGCTCCGCGTCGTCCAGTACGGCGCGGACGGCCGGCTCGGCCTCCGCCCCGGCCGGCGCGAGGGCCTGCTGGCAGCGCAGCCGGCGCAGCGGGCCGCCCTCGTCGGCGCCGCGCGCGGCGGCGAGCAGCTCGCTGGCCGCTTCGGGTACGGGGCGGCCGGCCAGCCAGTGTTCGATCTCGGCCTGGGCGGCGGCCTCGGAGTAGTGGGAGACCACGTCGAGCAGGACGTCCGCGCCCTTGGCGGCGAGTTCACCGACGGCCGGGGCCTCCACGCCGGCCTCCAGCATGCGCGCCCGGATGCCGTACAGCCCGAGCGGGGTCAGGCGCACCAGCCCGTACCGGGAGACGTCCTCCTCGCCGGGGGCGGAGCCGGAGCCCGTGAGGAAGTCCTCGTCGTCGGCCTCCGCCATCAGCTCCTCGTCGACGGGGCGGAACTCGACCAGCCCGATCGGCTCCAGCTGCCGGAACTGGTCGTCGAGGCGCATCATCGCGTCCGAGACCTGTTCCAGCACGGCGTCGGTGGGATCGCCCATGTCGTCCGGCACCACCATGGAGGCGGCGAGCACCGGGAGCGGCACCGGCCCGTCGGCGGTGCCGCCCTCGGCCACCGCGAGCAGGTAGAGGTTGGCGAGGACCCCGTCGAGGAAGTCGGCCTCGCGGCCCGGGTTCCAGTCGAGCTGGTCGAAGTCGATCTCGCCCCCCGCGTCGAGGGCGTCGACGAGGTCGTCCAGGGCGGGCACCGCCGCGTCCGCGAGGACGGTGTCCAGGGCCGCCAGCCACAGGTCGAGCACGTCGCCGGGGGTTCCGCCGGTCACCAGCGCGAGGTCCTCACCGGGCTCGGCGGTGCCGAACTCCCGCCCCTCCGCGTCCGCCTCCCCGGAGCCGTCGCCGTCCTCCTCCGGTTCGGTGACGTCGACGAGGCCGGTGTCGACGGCCACCCGCCAGGCCTGGCTCGCGTGGGCGGCGGAGTCCTCGTCGGCGGGGTCCAGGCCCAGCAGGGCCACGGCCTCGGGCAGTTGCGCGTGCACGAGCTCGCCCCCGGTGTCCACCCGGGTGTCCGGTCCGGCCCAGCGGGCGAGGCGCACGGCGCGGGCGAACAGTGGGGCGGCCAGGGCGTCGCGGGCCAGTTCCGCGTCGGGGAGCAGCCGTACCGGCGGCAGCGTCGGGTGCGAGTCTGCGGACATGGGGCGGTTCTCCTCGCGGGCACGGGTGGTTCGCGTACGGGTGGTTCGGTTGCTGCGGATGCGCATGCGGGTGTTCGGTTGCTGCGGATGCGGGTGGTCCGGGTACCGCGGATGCGGCTGGACCGGTGCGTCGGGTACGGGTCGTACGGCGCCCCAGAGTAGACGCATTTCGGGCGGTCCCGGCGGCCCCTCCCCTTTGGTTCATCCCACAGTCAACCGCCGTATTCCCTGGAGGGCTTGACAACTTTGCCGGGCACGAAGGAAATTGACGCGCGTAGATATCTGCTTCCCCCTCCACACACCGGAGTTCCCGCCCATGCGCTCCTCGCATCCCCGTTCCGCCGCCGTCGCGGCCCTCGTCGCCACCGCGCTGGCCACCGGCCTGCTCGCGGGCACCGCCGACGCGGCCGAAGGCGCCGTGTCCGCCGATCCGATACGCATTCACGACATCCAGGGCACGACCCGCATATCCCCGCTGGTCGGCAAGCAGGTCACCGATGTGGCGGGCATCGTCACGGGCGTCCGCACGTACGGTTCGCGCGGCTTCTGGATCCAGTCCGCCGACGGAGACGCGGACGACGACGACGCCACCAGCGAGGGCGTGTTCGTCTTCACCAGCTCCGTGCCGACCGTCGCCGTCGGCGACGCCGTCACCGTCTCCGGCCTGGTCGGCGAGTACATCCCCGGCGGCGTCGCCTCCGGGAACCAGTCGGTCACCCAGATCTCCAAGCCCGTCGTCACCGTGGTCTCCTCCGGCAACGCGGTGCCTGCGGCCACCGCCGTCAACGAGTACTCGGTCCCCTGCGCGTACGCCCCGGACGGCGACCCGGCCGCCGCCGGCAGCATCAACGGCCTGACGCTGGAGCCCTCGCGCTACGCCCTGGACTACTACGAGTCCCTCGAGGGCATGAACATCGCGATCGGCAACTCGCGCGTGGTCGGCGCCACCGACCCGTACGCCGAGCTGTGGGTCACGGTGAAGGGCTGGGAGAACAACACCAGGCGCGGCGGCACGCTCTACGGCTCGTACGACGCGCAGAACACCGGCCGCCTCCAGATCCAGCAGCTCGCGCCGCTCGCGCAGCAGCCGTTCCCGGTGGCCAACGTCGGCGACAAGCTGACCGGCCGCACCGAAGGCCCGCTGGACTTCAACCAGTTCGGCGGCTACACCCTGGTGGCCCGTACCCTCGGCACGGTCAAGGCGGGCACCCTCGCCGCGGAGAAGACCAAGCCGCAGGCCGAGAAGGAACTCGCGGTGGCCACGTACAACGTGGAGAACCTCGACCCGACCGACCCGCAGGAGAAGTTCGACAACCTGGCGAAGGCCGTCGTCGAGAACCTCGCCTCCCCCGACATCCTCGCCCTGGAGGAGATCCAGGACGACAACGGCGCCAAGAACGACGGCACGGTGTCGGCCGAGGCCACCCTGACGAAGTTCACCGCTGCCATCGCGGCCGCGGGCGGCCCCGCCTACCAGTGGCGCAGCGTCAACCCGGAGGACAAGAAGGACGGCGGCGAGCCCGGCGGCAACATCCGCCAGGTGTTCCTCTTCAACCCGGCGCGGGTCTCCTTCACGGAGCGCGCTCCCGGCGACGCCGTGACGGCGACCGGGGTGGTGAAGGAGAACGGCAAGGCCGCCCTGACCCACTCCCCCGGCCGGATCGACCCCGCGAACCCGGCGTGGGCGGACAGCCGCAAGCCGCTGGCCGGCGAGTTCGTCTTCCGCGGCAAGACGGTCTTCGTGATCGCCAACCACTTCGGTTCGAAGGGCGGCGACGAGGGCCTGACCTCCTCGCACCAGCCCCCGGTGCGCTCCTCCGAGGCCAAGCGGCTGCTGCAGGCGCAGGCCGTGAACGCCTTCGTCAAGGACATCCTGGCGGTGGACAAGAAGGCCGCGGTCCTCGCGGTCGGCGACATCAACGACTTCGAGTTCTCCGGTACGACGCAGGCGCTGGAGGACGGCGGGGCGCTGTACTCGGCGATCAAGTCCCTGCCGAAGCCGGAGCGCTACTCGTACGTCTACCAGGGCAACGCGCAGGTCCTCGACCAGATCCTGACGAGCCCGGGCGTCAAGCAGTTCAGCTACGACAGCGTGCACATCAACGCCGAGTTCGCGAACCAGAACAGCGACCACGACCCGCAGGTCGTGCGCTTCCGCCCGTAGGGCGGGCCGCCGAGGGGGCCGGGCCGCACCGCCGCCCGGCCCCTTTGGCATGATCCCGGCATGATCTTCCGTACCGCGACGCGTCAGGACCTGCCCGCCGTACTCGCCCTGCTGGCCCAGGACGAGAACCCGGACGCGAACGGCACCGGCACCGGCACTCCGGCCCCGGCGCGCGGGCCGGAGCCGGTCTCCGAGGCCCACGAGCGGGCCTTCGCCGCGATCACGGCGGACCCGCGCAACGAGATGCTGGTCCTGGAGGAGGACGGGGACCTCGTGGGCTGCCTGCAGCTGACGTACGTCCCGGGTCTGGGCCAGGGCGGACGGGAGCGGGCCCTCGTGGAGGCGGTACGGATCCGCGCGGACCGGCGGGGCGGGGGGCTCGGAGCCCGCCTGATGGAACTGGCGGCGGACCGGGCCCGCGCGCGCGGCTGCGGGCTGATGCAGCTCACCAGCAACAAGCGGCGCACCGCCGCGCACCGGTTCTACGAGCGGCTGGGCTACGCCCGGAGCCACGAGGGCTTCAAGCTGCCGCTGTCCTAGAAGCTGCCGCTGTCCTGGAACGGACGGTCGGGAGCCCGGGACAGGACCTTTGGCCCTGGCGTGACACTCGGCACATCCCTACCCATTCGGGCGGTTCTGGTGTTGAGTGTCCCCACGCCCGATCTTGTACCGCACTCCAGCACTCCTTTGGAGGACCGCGTGTTCCCCTCCATTTCCCTCGCTCAGGAAATCGGCATCGCCGTCCTGCTCGTGGCCGCCGCCGTCTGGCTGATCGGCCTCGGCCACATGCTGTGGGACAGCCGTTTCCACCACCCGGAACCAGGCGCCTTCGAAGGCCTCTCGGTCATCCCCGCCCAGCGCGGGACCTCCGTCCACCCGATGGAGTCGGTGGAGCTGACCGAAGCGGAGCAGCAGGCCTTCGCCGGGCTGGTGCGCACGATCCCCCTGAGCTGACCAGCGCCGGCCCGTGCCGACGTGCACTGACCTGCGCTGGCCCGCACTGACCTGCGCTGACCCGCGCTGATCCCGCGTGCGCGAACCCCCTCCCCCGCTCGGGGCGGGAGGGGACTCACCACGCACGGTGCCCTCCCACCCCGGCGGGGTGGGAGGGCACCGGTACGACCGGACCGCGACCGGTCAGTTGTGGCTGTGCAGGACCTCGTTCAGGCCGCCCCAGGCCGCCTTGTACGGGCGGGCCTCGACGGCACCGGTCACCGAGTTGCGGCGGAAGAGGATGTTGCTGGCGCCGGAGAGCTCCAGGGCCTTGACGATCTGGCCGTCCGGCAGGGTGACGCGGGTACCCGCGGTCACGTACAGACCGGCCTCGACGACGCACTCGTCGCCCAGCGCGATGCCGACGCCCGCCTCGGCGCCGATCAGGGTGCGCTCGCCGATCGAGATGATCTGCTTGCCGCCGCCCGACAGGGTGCCCATCGTGGACGCGCCGCCGCCGATGTCGGAGCCGTCTCCGACCACGACGCCCGCGGAGATGCGGCCCTCGACCATGGAGGTGCCCAGCGTGCCGGCGTTGAAGTTGACGAAGCCCTCGTGCATGACGGTGGTGCCCTCGGCGAGGTGCGCGCCCAGGCGGACCCGGTCCGCGTCGGCGATGCGCACGCCCTTGGGGGCGACGTAGTCCGTCATCCGCGGGAACTTGTCGATCGAGGTGACCTGGAGGTGCAGGCCCTCGGCGCGGGCGTTCAGGCGGACCGTCTCGACCTGGTCGATCGCGACCGGGCCCAGCGAGGTCCAGGCGACGTTGGCCAGCAGGCCGAAGACGCCGTCCAGGTTCTGGCCGTGCGGCTTGACCAGGCGGTGGCTGAGCAGGTGCAGGCGCAGGTACGCGTCGTGCGCGTCCAGCGGCTTGTCCTCCAGGGAGGCGATCACGGTGCGGACGGCTACGACCTCGACGCCACGGACCGCGTCCTGGCGGATCGCCTTGGGCGCGGTGGCCCCCAGCAGCTCCACGGCCTGCTCGGCGGTGAGGCGCTCGGTGCCGGCCGGGCCGGGCTCGGCGACGAGCTGGGGGGCGGGGAACCAGGTGTCGAGGACGGTGCCGTCGGCGGTGATGGTGGCAAGTCCGGCGGCGACGGCGCCGGTGGTACGCGTAGCAGTCATGCCCGAAACCTAACCGGCGACGGCCCGCGGTCGCGAACCGGTCTCATGTGCCGGGCGTGCGCGTCGCCGGGCCCCGTGCGCGCCCATGGCCAGGACGGTCCCCCCGGCGGCCGCTCCGAGGCCCGCGCACAGCGGCCACAGGAGGCCGGGCGCCGCCGCGTACAGGGCCCCGCCGAGCGGCCCCGCGAGGACGACACCGCTGACGGAGACCCCCGCGTACAGGCTCTGGAAGCGTCCGATGGCGTGCTCGGGCGACTCGTCCGCCACGTACGCCGTGGCGGTGGTCTTGTAGAGGATCTCGCCGAGGGTGAGCAGCAGCATCATCGCGGCGGCCGTCACGACGCCCACCCCGAGCGTCAGCATCGCGTAGCCGCCGCCGACCAGCACCAGCCCGGTCCCGATGATGTGCAGCGGGGAGCGCCGCCGCAGGGCGAGGGCCGCGGGGATCTCCAGGAGCATGATCACACCGCCGTTGATCGCGATGAAGAGCCCGTAGGCGCGGGTGTCCAGGCCGTGGTCCGCGAGGTAGACGGGGAAGGTCGTGTAGTGCTGCCGGTAGACGACGTCGATGACGACGATCGCGCCGAGCAGGACGAGCACGGCCGGCCGCGCGCGCAGTTCCCGCCACAGGCCGCCGCGGCCCGGACCCCTGTCCGGGGCCGCGGCGAAGCCGGTGGCGGCCCGGGCCGGGACGACCCGGGCGGTCCAGAGCGCGAAGAAGAGCGTGCCCAGGCCGTCCGCGACGAAGAGCCAGCCGTAGGAGAACGCGGTCGCGACGAGCGCCCCGAGGGGCGCGCCCACCGTGAACCCGGCGTTGGACAGGCACCGGGTGAGGGCGAAGGCCTGGCGCCGGGATCCTTCCGGCACGGTGACCGCGACCAGTGCGGCATTGGCGGCGCGGATCACCCCGGAGGCGTACTGGGCGAGCGGCAGCACGAGGACCAGCAGGCCGGTCGGGACCGCGGGCAGGACGACGAGGGCGGCTCCGCCGAGCGTGGAGGCGCTGAGCAGGACCCGGCGGTGGCCGAACCGGTCGCCGTACC
Source organism: Streptomyces sp. NPDC002104 (assembly GCF_053593795.1). NCBI lineage: Bacteria > Bacillati > Actinomycetota > Actinomycetes > Kitasatosporales > Streptomycetaceae > Streptomyces > Streptomyces sp. NPDC002104. Next base: position 97,891 of record NZ_JBSFDF010000014.1, read on the forward strand.
AGCCTCCGGTGAAGTTGCCGGCGACCAGGCCGATGCCGCCGACACCGACGACGAGGCCCGCCTGGGCGGGACCGAGGCCGCGCGGACCGGTCAGGTAGAGGAAGACGAAGACGAAGGTGAAGCTGACGACGGCGTTGACGAAGATCCCCGCAGCCAGCAGCCACACGACCCTCGGTACGTCCTTGAACCCTTGCAGCACACCGGTGTCCCCCACGTCCATGAGTAAGTTCCCTTTGGGAACGGACTATGTCAGCATGACAACCTCGGGTCAACGGACATAAGGAGTGCCCATGGCCCAGCGCACGCACCTCGACGACGCGGACTGCTCCATCGCCCAGGCCCTCGACGTCGTGGGCGACTGGTGGACGCTGCTGATCGTGCGGGACGCGGCACGCGGCGTGCACCGGTTCGACGAGTTCCAGCGCGAACTCGGCATGTCCCGCAAGGTGCTGACGGAGCGGCTGAAGCTGCTCGTCGAGGCGGGCGTGCTGACCCGCGAGCCGTACCAGGAGCGGCCGGTGCGCCACGCGTACCGGCTGACCCCGCGCGGCCGCGGGCTGCTGCCCGTGCTCGTCGCCCTCCAGGACTGGGGGGACACATGGATCCTGGGAGAGGGAGAGATGACGGCGACCACCCACGAGGCCTCGCGCGAGGCGGTACGGGTCCACGCGCTGCGCGGCACCCGGCTGCCGGAGCTCTCGCTGCCGGACCGTTTCGGCGAGCTCCGCGACCCGGTGGCGGACACCCCGTTCACCGTCCTGTACTGCTTCCCGGGCGCGTTCGCCCGGTCCGAGTCCTACCCGCCGGGGTGGGCAGGGATCCCCGGGGCGCGGGGGTGCACCCTCGAATCGTGCACCTACCGGGACCAGCTCGCGGAGTTCACGGCGGCGGGCGCCACCGTGCACGGGGTGTCGACCCAGCGGCCCGACGAGCAGCAGGAGTTCGCGGAGGCCGAGGGACTGCGCTTCCCCCTCCTCTCCGACGCGGAGCTCGCCCTGGTGACGGCGCTGCGGCTGCCGACGTTCCGGGCGGGGGGCATCAGCCGGCTGAAGCGCCTGACGCTGGTCGTGGACCGCGACCGCACCGTCCGCGAGGTCTTCTACCCGGTCCAGGACATCGAGGCGAGCGTGGCCGCCGCCCTGGCGGCGGTCCGCGGCGCGTAGCCGGGATCCGCCGCCACCGGGGCCACGAGCCCGGCCACCGCCTGCGCCGCCGGGCCACCGCCGGGCCGCTGGCGGGCCGCCGTTGGGCAGCCGACGGTCCGCCGCCCAGCCGCCGTCAGGCCCGCAGCACCCGCCGCAGGACCTCGCGGGCGTACGCCTCGTCGTACTCCGCTCCCGTCAGCAGCACGTGGAGGCTGATCCCGTCCATCACCGCCACCAGTGCCCGCGCCGTGGCCGGGTCCGTCCGCGCGGACAGCGTCTCGGCGACGGCCTCGCACCATGCGGCCGCCACGGGACGCAGCGCGGGGCGGCGCAGGGCGGCCAGGTAGAGCTCGTACTCCAGCTCCGCCCGTGCCCGGTCCGCCCCCAGGAACCCGCCCAGCAGGGCGGCCAGGGTTTCCGCCGGGTCCGCATCCGGATCGGCCAGGGCCGCGGAGTCCGCCACCGTCCGGGCGAAGCCCTCGTTGGCCTGCCGCAGGGCCGCGACCAGCAGGTCGTCCAGGGTCGTGAAGTGGTACGTCGTGGACCCGAGCGGCACATCGGCCTCCGCGGCCACGCTGCGGTGGCTGAGCCCCGCGATGCCCCGCGCTCCCACCACCCGGATGGCGGCCGCGATGATCCGCTCCCGCCGGTCCGGGTCGTAGCGGCGCACCGAGCCGGCCATCAGTGCGTGGTCCCGCCGAGGTTCAGCAGCACGACCCCGGCGATCACCAGCGCGATGCCGCCGATCTTCGCGGCCGTCGCGGCCTCCCCCATGAAGATCATGCCGATCGCGGCGATCGCGGCCGTGCCCACGCCGGCCCAGATCGCGTACGCCGTCCCCACCGACATCGACTTCAGCGTCTGCGCGAGCAGGGTGAAGGCGATGACGTAGCCCACCAGCGTGATCAGCGAGGGCCACAGCTTCGTGAAGCCCTCGCTGAACTTCATGGCGGTGGTCCCGGCGACCTCTGCGGCGATGGCGGCGGCGAGCAGTATGTAGGGCATGTGTACGACAGTACACATCGTTGTGGACGCGCGTACACATCCGCGCTGCCCCGGGACTTCCCCGGCCCCTGCCGCTACGGTGTCCGCTCGCGGCGGCGCCGGGCCGTGCGCACCGGGGCACGGGGAGGTCCGCATGACCCAGGACGGGACGCGGCACGAAGCGGGGCCCGAAGCGGGGCCCGAAGCGCGGCAAGCGACCCGGCGCACGGCCCGGCCGGCGGCCCGGCCGTGGACGCCCTGGGGCGGCGGCTGGCTGCCCCCGCAGGCTCCCCGGCCCGGGGTGGTGTCCCTGCGGCCGCTCACCCCCGGCGAGATACTCGGCGGCGCCTGCGCCGCCCTCGCCCGGTACGGGATCCGCCTCGCCACCGCCATGCTCCTCGGCCAGCTCGGCACGCTGCTGCTGGTCGCCGCGGCCGCGCTGACCGCGCTCGCGCTGCACGTCCGGCCCGTCGCCGCCCTGGTTCCCGCCGCGGCCCTGGCCACCCTGCTGACCTGCGCCCTGGCCTCCGCCCTGACGGGCGCCGTGCTCCGCCCGGCCGTGCTCGGCCGGCCCTCGACCGCCCGTACGCTGCTGCGCGCCGCCGGCCCCCGGTTCGCGGCCGTGCTCGGCACCCAGCTGCTGGTGCTCGCCGCCGTGGCCGGACCGGGCGCCGTCGTCCTGGCCGCCGGGCTGTCCCCGCTGCTGGCGGCGGCCACCCTGCCGGCCGCGCTCGTGCTCGGGGTGCTGTTCGCGCTCGCGCCCACGGCCGCCGTCTGCGAGGGGCTCGGCCCGGTCGGCGCCCTGCGCCGCTCGGCCCGCCTGGTGCGCGGGGCCTGGTGGCGCACGCTCGGGCTCATCGCCGCCGCCGCCGCGGTCGCGCTCGCGGCGGCGTACGCCGTCCGGCTCCCCTTCGCCCTCGCCGGGGCGCTCAGCCTGATCCCGGCGGTGGACGGCGGCCTCGTGCACGCCGCCCTCACCGCACTCGGCGCGATGGCCGCGCAGACCCTGCTGCTCTGCTTCCCGCAGCTCACCGCCGGCCTGCTCTACGCGGACCGGCGGATCCGCCGCGAGGGCCGGGTGGCGGAGCTCAGCGGCCGGCCGGCGCCCTCAGGGGAGCTCAGTTCAGCGTGAACCAGGCCGCGCGGGACTTCTTCCACTCCGCGTGGGTGAGGTCCTTCGCCTCGGTGCCGTCGCCGTACAGGTCGGCGGAGCCGCTGTCGGTGATCAGCTGGACCCGTGCGCCCGCGACCGACAGGTCGGGAACGGCCACGATGGCCTCCCAGCCGCCCGGGTCGGTGGTCGGCAGATCGGCCCGCTTGACCGGGGCGTGGCCGGCGATCCCGTCCCACTGGTAGAGGGCGTACGGGTCGGAGTTGTCGTCCGCCGCCCAGGAGCCGGCCAGGATCAGGTACTGGTTCGCGGCGTTCTTGCGGATGTCGCGGATCGCGAGCCCGCCGAGGTCGAGCTCGATGCCCGCGCCGAAGGTGGCCTTGGTCCCGCTGGAGAGCACCTTGTCGAAGTTGGTGACCGGTACGACCAGCGCCTTGCCACCGGGCACCGCCGGGGCCAGCGGGGCACGGAAGCCCAGGTAGGCGGTGGTGGTGGAGCCCGGGGCGAACTCCAGGCCCTCCACGTTGAACCCGTCGATCTGCTTCGGCGCCTCACCGGCGGCCGTACCCGCCGCGAAGCCGTAGCGGTTCCCGTTCGCCGTGTCCCAGGCCACCAGGTCGTCGCGGAGCTTCTTGTACGAACGCCCGTACGCGAGCTGCGTGGTGGAGCCCGAGCCGCTCAGCGTGGTGGTGAACACCGTGTTGCGGGGCGCCTTGTACTCGCCGTCCTTGTTGTTGCCGAGCGAGCCCGTCCAGTAGATGGTGCCGCCGATCAGGGTCGCGCCTTCGATGTCCACCTCCTTGGTGACACCGAGCTGCGAGCTGAAGTCCCAGGTCCTGACCGGGGCGGCGGAGTTGGCGCGGTCGTACAGGCGCAGCACGTTGCTCTCGTCGTCCGCGACGACCGTGTAGCCGCCGCCGACGTCCACGGCGGCCGAGGAGTCCGAGGCGCCGGTGAAGTAGCGGGCCTCGGCCGGGTTCTGCACCGCGGCGGAGGCCGCGAAGTACAGCGTCTTGGTGGCGGTCTTGCCGCCCAGCCCGGTCACCTTGACGGTGAGGTTGGTGTAGCCGCGGCCGCGCGCGGCGACCGCCAGCTTGCGGACCGCGCCGGCCCCGGTGACGGTCACGTCGCCGGTCCCGGCGACCGTGGCCTTGCTGGACGCCGAGGCGCTCACGGTGAGCGCGGAGACGTCCGCACCGCTCTGCGCCACGGTCACGTCCACCGTCGGGTCCCCCGTCGCGCCGACGGCCCCCGAGAGGTAGGAGGCGGACAGCGCGATGGTGGGCGTCCCGTACGTCACGGCCTGTGCGGGCACGGCCGTGGAGGCGAGGAACAGGGCGGCGATGCCGGCGGCCCCGAGGTACGTCTTCTTCATCGTCTTCCCCTGCTGCGTGTTCATCGGTGATCTCCACGAATCGGGCTGAGCGTGAACCATCCGGACCGGGACTTCTTCCACTCCGCGTGGTCGAGGTCCTTGGCCTCGGTGCCGTCGCCGTACAGGTCGGCGGAGCCGCTGTCGGTGATCAGCTGGACGGGTGCGAAGGGCACCCGCAGGTCGGGAACGGCCACGATGGCCTCCCAGCCGCCCGGGTCGGTGGTGGGCAGGTCGGCCCGCTTGACCGGGGCGTGGGAGGGGACGCCGTCCCACTGGTAGAGGGCGTACGGGTCGGAGTTGTCGTCCGCCGCCCAGGAGCCGGCCAGGATCAGGTACTGGTTCGCGGCGTTCTTGCGGATGTCGCGGATCGCGAGCCCGCCGAGGTCCATCTCGACGGCCTCGCCGAAGACCGGCTTTGCCGCTCCGGCCACGACCTGGTCGATGTTGGTGACGGGCACGACCAGCGCCTTGCCGCCGGGCACGGCGGGCGCCAGCGGGGCACGGAAGCCCAGGTAGGCGGTGGTGGTGGAGCCCGGGGCGAACTCCAGGCCCTCCACGTTGAACCCGTCGATGCTCTTGGGGATCTTGCCGGCGGCGGTGCCCGCCGCGAAGCCGTAGCGGTTCCCGTTGGCCGTGTCCCAGGCGATCAGGTCCTCGCGCAGGCCCTTGTAGGCGGAGCCGAAGACCACGTCGGTGCCCGCGCCCGATCCGGTGAGCCGGGTGGTGAAGACGGTGTTGCGCTCGGCCTTGTACTTGCCGTCCTTGTTGTTGCCGAGGGAGCCCGTCCAGTAGACGGTGTCGCCGACGCGGGCCGCGGCCTCGATGTCGGCTTCCTTCTTGATGCCGAGCGCGGGGCCCAGGTCCCAGGTCTTCACGGGGGCGCCCGAGCGGAAGCGGTCGTAGAGGCGCAGCACGTTGGTCTCGTCGTCGGCCACGAGCGCGTAGCCGCCGCCGACGTCCACGGCGGCCGAGGAGTCGGCGGAGCCCGTGAGGTAGCGGGTGGTGAGGGCGCCGGTGCCCACCCGCGCCGAAGCGGCGTAGGAGAGGGTGGCCGTGGCCGTACTGCCGCCGCGGCCGGTCACCCGGAGCGTCAGCTCGGTGTGGCCCTGCGTCCGCGGGCGGACGGTCAGTTCGCGCTCGCCGTGGCCGGTCCGCTCGATGCGCACGTCGCCGGGTCCGGCGACCGCCGGGTTGCTGGAGGAGAGGACGTCGACCTTGAGGAAGGCGGCGGGTATGCCCTCCTGCGCGATGTCCACGGTGACGCCCGGGTCGCCGATCGCGCCGACGGCCCCGGACAGGTACCCGGCGGAGAGCGCGATGGTCGGTTCGGCGGCGGCTTCCTGGGCGGCGTGGGCCGGCGCGGCCAGTCCCGCGGCGAGCAGGGCGGCGGCCCCGGCGGCTCCCACGGCACCGAGGCGGCGTGCCGGTGAAGGGCGAACGGTCAACGGAGGTCCTCTCGTCTGCGCCGTCACGTTGTGACGGGCCGTCGAGAAGATTCGGCCACCGTGGCCAACTCCCGGTGCACGCGGGCGGTCCTCCGGGAAAACAGCGAACCCCCGGCACACCCGTGCCGGGGGTCGTCCGTTCACTCGGCCGTCGAACGGCCGTCGTGCGGGGTGATGCGGGGCCTGGCGTCGGTCAGACGTTGAACCCGAGCGCGCGCAGCTGCTCGCGGCCGTCGTCCGTGATCTTGTCCGGGCCCCACGGCGGCATCCACACCCAGTTGATGCGCAGTTCGCTGACGATGCCGTCCGTGGCCGACTTCGCCTGGTCCTCGATGACGTCCGTCAGCGGGCAGGCCGCCGAGGTGAGGGTCATGTCGAGGGTGGCGATGTTCGCGTCGTCGACGTGGATGCCGTAGATCAGGCCCAGGTTGACGACGTCGATGCCCAGCTCGGGGTCGACCACGTCGTAGAGGGCCTCGCGGACCTCTTCCTCGGTGGCCGGCTTGATGGACGCCTCGGGCGTCGCGTTCTCGGTCATGCCGTCTTCCTCTCGGCGTCGCCCAGTGCCTGGGCGGTCGCGTCCTTCCACGCCATCCAGCTCAGCAGGGCGCACTTCACCCGGGCCGGGTACTTGGAGACGCCGGCGAACGCGACCGCGTCCTCCAGCACCTCCTCCATGGCCTCGTCGGGCTCCAGCTTGCCCTTGGACTGCATCAGTTCCAGGAAGACCTCCTGGATCTTCCGCGCCTCGCCCAGCTCCTTGCCGACGAGCAGCTCGTTCAGTATCGACGCGCCGGCCTGGCTGATGGAGCAGCCCTGGCCCTCGTACGAGATGTCCGTGAGGGTCTCGCCGTCGTACTTCACGCGCAGGGTGATCTCGTCACCGCACGTCGGGTTGACGTGGTGCACCTCGGCGTCGCCGTCGCGCAGGCCTCGCCCGCGCGGGTGCTTGTAGTGGTCCAGGATCAGTTCCTGGTACATCGATTCCAGCTTCACTGCGTCCTCGTCGTCCTCGTCGCCCTGGTCAGCCGAAGAAGTTCCGTACGTGCTCCAGCCCGTCGATCAGCGCGTCGACCTCGGCCGGAGAGGAGTACAGATAGAAAGACGCTCGGGTCGTCGCCGGAATTCCGTACCGGAGGCAGACCGGGCGGGCGCAGTGGTGTCCCACGCGGACCGCGATGCCCTGCTCGTCCAGTACCTGACCGACGTCGTGGGGGTGGATGTCGCCGAGCGTGAACGAGATCGCGGCGCCGCGGTCCTCGGCCGTGGTGGGGCCGATGATGCGCAGGTCCGGGACCTCCGCGAGGCGCTTGATCGCGTACTCGGTGATCGCGTGCTCGTGCGCGGCGATCTTGTCCATGCCGATCGCGGTCAGGTAGTCCACGGCCGCGCCGAGGCCGACGGCCTGGGCGATCGGGGGCGTACCGGCCTCGAACTTGTGGGGCGCCGGGGCGTAGGTCGAGGAGTGCATCGAGACGGTTTCGATCATCTCGCCGCCGCCCAGGAAGGGCGGCAGGTCCTCGAGCAGTTCCTGGCGGCCCCACAGGACGCCGATGCCGGTCGGGCCGCACATCTTGTGGCCGGTGAAGGCCACGAAGTCGGCGCCGAGCGCCTGCACGTCGAGCGGCATGTGCGGAGCGGCCTGCGAGGCGTCGATCAGCACCAGCGCGCCGACCTCCTGCGCGCGCCGGACGATCGCCTCGGTCGGGTTGACCGTGCCCATGATGTTGGAGACCAGCGTGAAGGAGACGATCTTCGTCTTCTCCGTGATGACCTCTTCGATGTTGGACAGGTCGAGCCGGCCGTCGTCGGTGAGGCCGAACCACTTCAGCTTCGCGCCGGTGCGCTGCGAGAGCAGCTGCCACGGAACGATGTTGGAGTGGTGCTCCATCTCCGTGATGGCGATCTCGGTCTCGCGGTCGACCCGGTAGGGCTCGTCCGCCCAGCCGAGCATGTTCGCGACCAGGTTGAGCGACTCCGAGGCGTTCTTGGTGAAGATCACCTCGTTGCGGCTCGGAGCGTTGATGAAGGCGGCGACCTTGTCGCGGGCGCCCTCGTACAGCGCCGTGGCCTCCTCGGCGAGCACGTGCACGCCGCGGTGGACGTTGGCGTTGTGCTGCTCGTAGTACTCGTTCAGCGCGTCGAGCACCTGGCGCGGCTTCTGCGAGGTCGCAGCGTTGTCCAGGTAAACGATCTTCTTCCCGTCGTGGACCACACGATCCAGAAGGGGGAAGTCCTTGCGGATCGCCTCGCCAAGCAAATGGGACCCAGTGAGGAGGCCAGGCAGCTGTGTCACGCGGTCGCGCCACCCTTCGTGCTGTAGGACTCGTAGCCTTCCGCCTCCAGCTTGTCGGCGAGCTCGGCGCCGCCGGACTCGACGATGCGGCCCTCGGAGAAGACGTGGACGAAGTCGGGCTTGATGTAGCGCAGGATCCGCGTGTAGTGCGTGATCAGCAGGGTGCCGACCTCGCCCGTGTCGCGGACGCGGTTGACGCCCTCGGACACCTGGCGCAGGGCGTCGACGTCGAGGCCGGAGTCGGTCTCGTCGAGGATCGCGATCTTCGGCTTCAGGAGCTCCAGCTGCAGGATCTCGTGGCGCTTCTTCTCACCGCCGGAGAAGCCCTCGTTGACGTTGCGCTCGGCGAAGGCCGGGTCCATCTGGAGCTGCTCCATCGCGGACTTGACCTCCTTCACCCAGGTACGCAGCTTCGGGGCCTCGCCGCGGATCGCGGTGGCCGAGGTGCGCAGGAAGTTGGAGACCGAGACGCCGGGGATCTCGACCGGGTACTGCATGGCGAGGAAGACGCCGGCGCGGGCGCGCTCGTCGACGGACATCTCCAGGACGTCTTCGCCGTCGAGGGTCACGGTGCCGCTGGTGATCGTGTACTTCGGGTGGCCCGCCAGCGCGTACGCGAGGGTGGACTTGCCGGAGCCGTTCGGACCCATGATGGCGTGCGTCTCACCCTGCTTGATGGTGAGGTTGACGCCCTTGAGGATCTCGCGGGTGCCACTCGCCGAGTCGCCCGTCTCGACGGAGACGTGCAGGTCGTGGATTTCAAGCGTTGCCATGGATACCTCAGGACTCCTGGGTGAGGGAGGCGCGTACGTCGACAAGGACGCTGCCCCCTTCGATCTTTACGGGGTATACGGGGACGGGGCGCGTCGCGGGCAGGCCGGACGGCTTGCCGGTGCGCAGGTCGAAGGCCGATCCGTGCAGCCAGCACTCGATCATGCAGTCTTCGACCTCGCCCTCCGAGAGGGAGACGTTCGCGTGCGAGCAGATGTCGTTGATCGCGAACACCTCCCCCTCGGCGCGGACGATGGACACCGGCGTGCCGTCGAGCTCGACCCGCTTGGGGGCGTTCTCCTCCAGCTCGCTCAGCGCACAGGCCTTGACGTAGGTCATCAGACGGACGCCTGCAGCTCGGTTTCGATCTTCGCGAGCAGACGCTCCTCGATGTCCGGGACGCCGATCTGCTGGACGAGCTCGCCGAAGAAGCCGCGCACGACCAGACGGCGGGCCGTGTCGGCCGGGATGCCGCGGGACTGCAGGTAGAAGAGCTGCTCGTCGTCGAAGCGGCCGGTCGCGGAGGCGTGGCCGGCGCCGACGATCTCGCCGGTCTCGATCTCCAGGTTCGGCACCGAGTCGACCCGCGCGCCGTCCGTGAGGACGAGGTTGCGGTTCATCTCGTAGGTGTCGGTGCCCTCGGCGGTCTTCTCGATGAGCACGTCACCGATCCAGACGGCGTGGGCGTCCTGGCCCTGGAGCGCGCCCTTGTAGACCACGTTCGACTTGCAGTGCGGGGCCTTGTGGTCGACCAGGAGGCGGTGCTCCTGGTGCTGGCCGGCGTCCGTGAAGTACAGGCCGAAGAGCTCGGCCTCGCCGCCGGGACCCGCGTAGTTCACGCGCGGGTGGAGGCGTACGAGGTCTCCGCCGAAGGTGACCACGATCGACTTGAAGGTCGCGTCGCGGCCGATCAGCGCGTTGTGCTGGGACACGTGGACGGCGGTGTCGTCCCAGTCCTGCACGGAGACGACGGTCAGCTTGGCGCCGTCGCCGACGAGGAAGTCGACGTTGGCGGCGCGCACGCCGTCACCGGTGTGGTCGATGACGACGACGGCCTCGGCGAAGGCCTGGACGTCGAAGACCGTGTGACCGAAGGTCGTGCCGCCCTCGCCGTGCAGCGAGACGCGCACGGGCTCGGTGAGCACCGCCTCCTTGGGCACGGTCACGACCGTGGCCTTGGCGAAGGACGAGAACGCCTGCGCGGCGATCCGGTCCACCGGGGTGCCGGCCTTGCCGATGCGCGCGTCGCCGCGCTCCACGGACTCGATCGTGACCACGTCGGGCGCGTCGATCTGGGCCTTCATGGTGCCGTTGGCGACCGCGGTGCCGTCGTGCAGTCCCTTGAGGCGGGCGAGCGGCGTGAAGCGCCACTCCTCCTCGCGGCCGGTGGGCACGGGGAAGTCCGCCACGTCGAAGGACGGGGGGGCACTCATCCGAGTGGCGACGGTGGACTCTGCGGCCACCGCGATCGAGCCGGCGGTGGTCGAGCCCGCCGGAATGTTCTGAGCCTCAGCCATGGCTGTCGTGTTGCTCTCTTCCTTAAAGAATCTGCTGTGGGACTTCGGGCGGGCCGGGATTAACCGACCGAGCCCTCCATCTGCAGCTCGATCAGCCGGTTCAGCTCCAGCGCGTACTCCATCGGCAGCTCACGGGCGATCGGCTCGACGAAGCCGCGCACGATCATCGCCATGGCCTCGAACTCCGTCAGACCGCGGCTCATCAGGTAGAAGAGCTGGTCGTCGGAGACCTTGGAGACGGTCGCCTCGTGGCCCATGGACACGTCGTCCTCGCGGACGTCCACGTAGGGGTACGTGTCCGAGCGGGAGATGGTGTCGACCAGGAGCGCGTCGCACAGCACGTTGGACTTGGAGCCGTGGGCGCCTTCGCCGATCTCGACCAGACCGCGGTACGAGGTGCGGCCGCCGCCCCGTGCCACCGACTTCGAGACGATGTTGGAGGAGGTGTTCGGCGCCATGTGGACCATCTTGGAGCCGGCGTCCTGGTGCTGGCCCTCGCCCGCGAAGGCGATGGAGAGGGTCTCGCCCTTGGCGTGCTCGCCCATCAGGTAGACGGCCGGGTACTTCATGGTGACCTTGGAACCGATGTTGCCGTCGATCCACTCCATGGTCGCGCCCTCGTACGCCACGGCGCGCTTGGTGACCAGGTTGTAGACGTTGTTCGACCAGTTCTGGATCGTCGTGTAGCGGCAGCGGCCGCCCTTCTTCACGATGATCTCGACCACGGCGCTGTGCAGCGAGTCCGAGGAGTAGATCGGGGCGGTGCAGCCCTCGACGTAGTGGACGTAGGCGTCCTCGTCGACGATGATCAGCGTCCGCTCGAACTGGCCCATGTTCTCCGTGTTGATACGGAAGTAGGCCTGGAGCGGGATGTCCACCTTGACGCCCTTGGGGACGTAGATGAACGAGCCGCCCGACCACACGGCGGTGTTCAGCGAGGCGAACTTGTTGTCGCCGACCGGGATGACCGTGCCGAAGTACTCCTGGAAGAGCTCCGGGTGCTCCTTGAGCGCGGTGTCCGTGTCGAGGAAGATGACGCCCTGCTCCTCCAGGTCCTCACGGATCTGGTGGTAGACGACCTCGGACTCGTACTGGGCGGCGACACCGGCGACGAGGCGCTGCTTCTCCGCCTCCGGGATGCCGAGCTTGTCGTACGTGTTCTTGATGTCCTCCGGCAGGTCCTCCCAGGAAGCGGCCTGCTTCTCGGTGGAACGCACGAAGTACTTGATGTTGTCGAAGTCGATGCCCGAGAGGTCGGAACCCCAGTTGGGCATGGGCTTCTTGCCGAACAGCTTGAGGCCCTTGAGGCGGAGGTTCAGCATCCACTCCGGCTCGGACTTCTTCGCCGAGATGTCGCGGACGACGTCCTCGGACAGGCCCCGCTTGGCGACCGCACCGGCCGCGTCGGAGTCGGCCCATCCGTATTCGTAGGTGCCCAGGCCATCGAGCTCAGGGTGAGCAGTCTCCGTGGTCATGCGGGGTTCCTCCCGGCCGTACTTGCAGATACTGAAATGTCGGTCTGTGCGGCGCCTGCGGCACCGACGCCGTTCCCACTGCGGGGGATGAACGTCGTGCACACCCCGTCGCCGTGGGCGATCGTGGCGAGACGCTGCACGTGCGTCCCGAGCAGACGGGAGAAGACCTCGGTCTCCGCCTCGCAGAGCTGCGGGAACTGCTCGGCGACGTGTGCGACCGGGCAGTGGTGCTGGCAGAGCTGTTCACCGCTGTGCGGACCGGGAGCGCTCTTCGCCGTAGCAGCGTACCCGTCTCCGGTCAACGCCTTGGCAAGGGCCTCGGTGCGCCCCGCGGGGTCGGCCGCTTCCACGGCTTCGCGGTAGGTCTCCGCCTGCGCCGTGAGCCTGGCCTTCGCGAAGGCGGCCACGGCCGCTTCGCCCTGCTCCCCTCCGCCGGCGGCCTGCGCGATCCAGCGCATGGCGTCGGCGGCGAGCGAGTCGTAGGACTGGTCGAAGGCGTCCCGGCCGCAGTCGGTCAGCGCGAAGACCTTGGCGGGCCGCCCCCGGGTCCGCGCGCCGTACACACGCTGCTCACGGGGTTCGACCACGTCGTCGGTGACGAGCGTGTCGAGGTGGCGGCGAACGGCGGCCTGGGTGAGGCCGAGGCGCTGGGCGAGGTCGGCGACGGTGGAAGGTCCGTGGTCCAGGATCGACCGCGCGACCCGGTTGCGGGTTGACCGCTCCCCGGTCGCGAGTTCGCCCTGGGGGGCCTCGCTCATCCGTTCGCCGTATTTCACAACGCCATTGTTGCGTAATTAGTCGGGCCCCGACAAGCGGTGATGGAGGCCACCTCTGGTGGCCTCCATCACTAAGGGTTACCTTATTTATCCACGGAGCGTTATACGGAAGTCGACGCTCCGCCCTCGCGCAGGGCCCCGCCGGTGAACCAGTACACGGCTCCCACCAGCAATCCCCCGCCCACGACGTTCCCCGGCACGGTGAACATCAGATTCCGGAAAAGATCACCGAATCCGGCTGAGCCATCCAGGATCGCGAGGCTGAAAACAGCCATGTTTGCTACGCAGTGTTCGAATCCGACGGCCACGAAAACGGCCACCGGCAGCCACAGGACGAAAATTTTGGCGGCGTCGCCGCGGGCCCGGGTGAACATCCAGATGGCCAGGCAGACGAGCATGTTGCAGAGCACCGCGCGCCAGAACAGCTGCCCGCCGCTCAGCGCCATCTTGCCGTGCACCATCTCGGTGAGCATGGACCGCGCCGAGGGCGAGGAGGCCACGCCCGAGGCGTGCACCATGGCCCCGAAGGCGAAGGCTCCGACCAGGTTCCCGGCCAGTGAGAGCGTCCAGGACAGGATCAGGTCCCGGGGGCCGGTCCGCCCCGACAGGGCGCCGACGAGCATGACCATCACGTTGCTGGTGAAGAGCTGGGCCCCGGCGAACATCACGATGGTCAGGGCGATCGGGAAGACCGCGCCCTCCAGCAGTTTCACGGCCGGCGAGCCCTTTGCCACGAACGGTGAGATCGCGACGAGGAGCAGCACCTCGCCGACGGCGATGTAGGCGCCCGCGAGCATCGCCGACACGAAGTAGCGCGGCGGATGCCCGAGGTCATGGGCCTTGTGCTCGGCCTGTCCCGAGGTGGCTTCGACGTTCTGAGCGATGCTGTTCACCATTCGACGTTAGGCCCCGGCCCCGCTCCCGAACGGACGATAAAGTCACGAATGTGCAGGTCCGTGACCCTTCGGGGGCAGGACCTACGGCCCCACCCCGGTCACCTCCCACGGCTCCGTAGACTCACTCCCCATGAGCAACGACCCCGCCGTGGACATCCGCGGACTGGTGAAGCGGTACGGCCCCAAAACCGCGGTGGACGGCCTGGACCTCACCGTCCGGAGGGCCTCGGTCACCGCAGTCCTTGGTCCCAACGGCGCGGGCAAGACGACCACTGTGGAAACCTGCGAGGGCTACCGGCGCCCCGACGCCGGTTCCGTCCGCGTCCTCGGCCTCGACCCCGTGGCCCAGGCCGAGTCCCTGCGCCCGCGCATCGGCGTGATGCTCCAGTCCGGCGGCGTGTACTCCGGCGCCCGGGCCGTCGAGATGCTGCGCCACATGGCCAAGCTGTACGCCGACCCCCTGGACGTCCCCGCCCTGGTGGACCGCCTCGGCCTCGGCGGCTGCGGGCGCACCCCCTACCGCCGGCTCTCCGGCGGCCAGCAGCAGCGCCTGGCCCTCGCCATGGCCGTCGTCGGCCGCCCCGAGCTGGTCTTTCTGGACGAGCCGACCGCCGGCCTCGACCCGCAGGCCCGCCGCGCGACCTGGGACCTCGTACGGGAACTGCGCGCCGACGGGGTCTCGGTCGTCCTCACCACCCACCACATGGACGAGGCCGAGCAGCTCGCGGACGAGGTCGCCATCGTCGACGCCGGCAAGGTCATCGCCCACGGCACCCCCGACGCCCTGTGCCGCGGCGGCGCCGAGAACACCCTGCGCTTCACCGGCCGCCCCGCCCTCGACCTCGCCTCGCTGCTCAAGGCCCTGCCCGACGGCACCCAGGCCGCCGAGCTCCTCCCCGGCGTCTACCGGGTCACCGGCGGCGTCGACCCCCAGCTGCTGGCCACCGTCGCCTCCTGGTGCGCGCAGAACGGGGTGATGCCCGACAGCCTCTCGGTGGAGCGGCACACCCTCGAGGACGTCTTCCTCGAACTGACCGGTAAGGAGCTGCGCGCATGAGCGCCGGTACGTTCACCCCCCGCCCGGGGGCCGCGCCCGTGTCCCGCATGATCCTGGCGCAGACCGCGCTGGAGACCCGGATGCTGCTGCGCAACGGGGAGCAGCTGCTGCTGACCGTGATCATCCCGGCGCTGCTGCTCGTGCTGTTCTCGGCGGTCGACATCATCGACGTGGGCTCGGGCGAGTCCGTGGACTTCCTCGCCCCCGGCATCCTGGCGCTGGCCGTGATGTCGACGGCCTTCACCGGCCAGGCCATCGCCACCGGCTTCGACCGGCGCTACGGGGTCCTCAAGCGGCTCGGGGCCTCCCCGCTGCCGCGCCGGGCGCTGATGGCCGCCAAGACGCTGTCGGTGCTGGTCACCGAGGTGCTGCAGATCGCGCTGCTGACGGTGATCGCCTTCGCCCTGGGCTGGTCCCCGCACGGGAACCCGCTGTCCGTGGCCCTGCTGATCCTGCTCGGCACCGCCGCCTTCTCCGGGCTCGGCCTGCTGATGGCCGGCACCCTGCGGGCCGAGGCCACGCTGGCCGCGGCCAACCTGGTGTTCCTGCTGCTCCTGGTCGGCGGCGGGGTGATCGTGCCGATGGACAAGTTCCCCGGCGCGGTCCAGTCCGTCCTCGGCCTGCTCCCGATCTCCGCGCTCTCCGACGGGCTGCGCGAGGTGCTCCAGCACGGGGCCGCGCTGCCCTGGGGCGACGCGGCCATCCTGGCCGTCTGGGCGGTGTGCGGCCTGGGGGCCGCCGCGCGCTGGTTCCGCTGGGAGTGAATCCCCTCCCCCGCGCGTTGCCCTGGCAGGAGGATGGTCGCCTCCACAGGGGAGCGCACCACAGACGCCGGGGGGCGGCATGGCGCAGCGGGAGGCCGTTCTGCGGCTGGACGGACAGTGGGCACGGATCCGGTCGGGCGCGGCGCACGCGGAGCCCGCGGAGGCCGAGGCCCTGCTCGCCGAACTGATCGGAGCCCTGCGCGAGCCGGCCCGCACCGACGCCGAGTGCGCGGCCCGGCTGGGTCTGCGCCTCGGCGACCTGGCGGCCCGCCGGTTCGCCGACGGGGACCGGCCCGGGGCCCTGGCCGCCATCGAGGAGGGGCTGCGGTTCTCGCAGCAGGCGGCCGGGCACGCAGCCGAGTACGCCCGCTGGTACGCCCGGGGCCTGATCAACCAGGGGGTCTGGCTGTCCTGGCCCCTCAGTGACGCGGAGCGGCTGCCGAAGCACCCGCTGGGCCCCGGCGCCGAGAGCGGCCCGAGCCCCATGGAGCGGGCCGCCGGCGAGCGGGCCCGGGATCTGACGCACGGCGCGGTGGAGGTCTGGGCGGCCCTGGACCAGGAGGACCCGGTCAACCAGCGGGGCCTCGCACAGGCGAAGGTGTTCCTCGGCGACCGGCTCGCGGAGCTGGGCCTGGCCGAGGAGTCCGTGGCCTGGGCGGTCGACGCGGAGGGCTCCTTCCGGCGGCTGCTGCTCGCCGATCCCGGCTCGGAGGAGTCCCAGGAGGCCGAGGAGGCCCTGGACCACATCGGCCGCCAGCTCGAACTGCGGCTGCGCTTCCTGTCCTTCGCCTCCCTGGTGGGGCTGCGCACGCGGGGGCTGCTGCCCGAACGGCTGCTGCCCCAGGCCGTGGTGGCCGCCCGCATCCAGGGCGCCCCCGAGGAGGAGATCGCGGCCCGGCTGGGCCTGGATCCCGACCAGGTCCACACGATGCTGGAAGTGACCCCCTGGGTCGCGGTGTGGCGCGTGGAGGTCCGGGGCTCCGACGGGCTGTGGAACGTACAGTCACATCCCTGGCACAGCGGGGCGGAAGTGCGAAACCGGACAGCGGAGGACGTAGGCGCCGAATTGGTGCACGGCTTCGTGGCGTCGGCCGACTACCCGGGCGAGTCCGCGCATTGGCGGATCCGCGTGTGGTGGCACACCGAAGGCGACCCGGCCGGGGCCCGGTTCCGGCTGGTCATCGGGCCCGACGGTGGTGCCGCCACCCCCTCGTGAAACTTTGCACAAGTGTCCGCGTACGATAAGGGCCGTGTTGACCCCTCTCGCATACCTCGCCAGCCGCTGGACGCCCTCACCCCGGACCGTCCGGCGGGCCGCGCTCGCAGCGGTGCTCATGAGCATCGTCATCGTCGTCACCGGCGGCGCGGTGCGGCTGACCGGATCCGGACTCGGCTGCGACACCTGGCCCAAGTGCACCGACGACAGCCTGATCGTGACCCAGGAGCAGGGCTTCCACGGCGCGATCGAGTTCGGCAACCGCATGCTGACGTACGTGCTCTGCGCGGCCGTTGGCTGGGCGATCACCGCCGCCCGCTGCGCCAAGCCGTGGCGCCGCTCGCTGACCCGGCTCGGCTGGCTCCAGTTCGCCATCGTGATGGGCAACGCGGTCCTCGGCGGCATCACCGTCCTGACGGGCCTCAACCCCTACAGCGTGGCCGGGCACTTCATGCTCGCCACCTCGCTGATCACCGTGACGACGATCACCTGGCAGCGCACCCGCGAGGGCGACGGCCCGGCCAGGCCCCGCGTTCCCGCCCCCGTGCGCAAGCTGTCGTGGGCGCTGGTCGCGGCCACCGTGGTCCTGATCGCGGCCGGCACGGTGGTCACCGGTTCCGGCCCGCACGCCGGCGACAGCAGCGAGATCAAGCGGATGCCCTTCGACTGGTCGGCCACCGCCCACGTACACGCGATCTCCGCCTGGGTGGTCTGCGCGCTCGCGGTCGCGATGTGGCTGGTGCTGCGCGTGGTCGACGCCCCCGCCGACACCCGGGCGCGCGCCCGCGACCTGCTGATCGTGCTGCTCTCCCAGGGCGCGATCGGCTACGTCCAGTACTTCACCGACGTGCCCGAGGCCCTGGTCGCCGCCCACATGCTCGGCTCCTGCCTGGTGTGGATCTCGGTGGTCCGGGTGGTGCTGAGCCTGCGCGAGCGTCCGTCCGAGCAGGCCGGGATCCCGGCGCAGGACGACGCCCGGCTCGCCGCGGTCTGACCCCGGAGTCGACAGCCCGGCCTGATGGCCGGTCCCGCCCGCCGGTCCCGCCCGTCAGCCCCGTTCGTCAGCTCCGTTCGTCAGCTCCGTTCGTCCAGCCGGTAGACGCGGCGGGCATTGCCCGCCGCGACCATCGCCGCCACCCGCTCCGCGTCCCGCCAGGACCAGGAACCGTCGGCGACCCAGCCACCGAGCACCCGGCCGAGCGCCTCCCGGAAGACCAGCGCGCCCACCGCGTGCAGTTCGGGCAGCCCGCGTCCGCCGCCGGAGAACATCAGCTTCCCGAACGGCGCGGTCTCCAGGCACTCCGCCAGCACGGCGGCCGCCCGCGCGCCGGTGGACCCCAGCGCCGCGCCGAGGTCGGCGTGGACGTGCGGGAAGGCCGCGGCCAGCCCCGCCGCCTGCCGGTGGTGGGGGTACCCGCCGAGCAGCACCAGCCGCGCCCCCAGGCCCTCGGTCGCCCGCAGGAACCCGGTCAGCCGCTCCGGCCCGCCCGACTCCCCGCCCGTGTGCAGCTGGAGCGCCACCCCCGAGGACACCGCGCTCCACGCCAGGTGCCGCAGGAGTACGGGATCCCGTACGGCCCCGCCCGCCGTCCGCCCGGCCAGCCAGCGCCCGGCCGCGCCCCGCACCTCGCCCGGGCCGGGCGGCTCGGGCGCGGCTTCCAGGGCCGCCCCCCAGGCCCGGCCCTCCTCCCCCGGCCCGCAGCTGAAGGCCACGGCCCCGGCGGCGGCCTGGTGGACCGCTCCGGCGAGGTTGGCGAGGAAGGCGGCCACGGTCCCCGAGGTGTCCGCCGCCTCCTCGGCCAGCAGCTGCGGCCGCACCAGCTCGAAGGTCTCCGCCGCGCCGGCCAGGGCCAGTTCCTTGGGCCCGGTGAGGTCCCCGCGCACCCCGGTGTCGACGAGCCGGGCTCCGACCCCGCAGCCCCGCAGCAGCCGGCGGGCCGACTCGGCGGCGCCCAGCTCGCGGCGCCGGGCGAGGTAGCGGACGGGGGCGCAGTGCGGTTCGAGCCCGAGCAGCGGCGGGCACCAGCGGCGCACGGCGAAGCCGGTCTGGGTGTCGAAGAGGGTGGTGCCGGCGGCGGGCGGGCCGGCCGAGGGCAGCAGCTGGGCCTCGAAGGTGGCGAGGCCGAGCTCGGTGCGGAGCACTCCCTGGCAGTACTGGTCCACCAGGGGCGGCGTTTCGATCATCCGGGCATCCCGTTGCGGACGTGAGGAAGGGGCTTCCACACGTCCTAACGGGTGAGCGGGGTGTGAGGTGTTGCTCGCGCTGTTGACCGAGCGGATGACGCGGAAACGATCAGGCCAATCATCAAGCCAAGATCGACCGGGTCAGGCGGCCGGGTTCGCGGTTCCGCCGAGCTGCATGCCGGCCATCCGGGACCACTCGTACGGCCCTGTCCGCACCCGTGCGGCGAACTCGCCGTCGAACTCCTCGTGGAGGGTCAGACCGGCCTTGCCGGCCGCGAGCCGCGCGGTGTCGTGGGCCGGGGCCACCAGGTCGCCCCACGCGCCGTCGGTGCCGACGAGGACGATCCGGGTGCCCGCCTGGCCGATGTGGGCGAGGTGGCCCTCGGCGCCGCCGTGCTGTGCGGCGAAGGCGCCGATCTGCTTGGCCAGCTTCGCGGCCCGGCGGTCCTGCTTCTTGTCCGCCGCGCTCTTGTCCGCCGTGGCGGCGGTCTCCTCGGTGTCTGCCATGGAAGGCATGCTACCGGCGAGTAGCGAACGGAGGAAGCACGAACGGAGGAAGCACGGACCGCGGACGCGTCGGCGGAGGGGCCATCAGCGCAGGAAGGGATCCACGGCCACGGCGACGAAGAGCAGCGACACGTAGGTGATCGACCAGTGGAACAGCCGCATCTCCTTGAGCTTCGCGCCCGTCACGCCCGACTTGGCGCGGGCGTTCAGCCCGTGCGCCTCCCAGAGCCACCAGCCGCCGGCCACCAGGGCGACCGAGGTGTAGAACCAGCCGGTGTACCCCAGCGGGGTCAGCAGCAGCGAGACCGCCACCATCACCCAGCTGTAGAGGACGATCTGCTTGGCCACGGCCTTGTTGCCGGCCACGACCGGCAGCATCGGCACGCCGACCCGCGCGTAGTCGTCCTTCACCTTCATCGACAGCGGCCAGTAGTGCGGCGGCGTCCAGAAGAAGATGACGAGGAAGAGGATGACCGCGGCCCAGGAGACCTCGTTCTTCACCGCCGACCAGCCGATGAGCACCGGCATGCAGCCCGCGATGCCGCCCCACACGATGTTCTGCGAGGTGCGCCGCTTCAGCAGCATCGTGTAGACGACGACGTAGAAGAGGAGCGCGCCGAGCGCGAGCGCGGCCGACAGCCAGTTGATCAGCAGCCCGAAGAACAGCGTGGACGCGATCCCGAGCGAGATGCCGAAGACCAGGCACTCGCGCGGGCTGACCATGCCGGTCACCAGCGGGCGTCCCGAGGTCCGGTCCATCAGCGCGTCGATGTCGCGGTCGATGTACATGTTCAGCGCGTTGGCGCCGCCCGCGGACAGATAACCGCCGAAGCAGG
This sequence comes from Streptomyces sp. NPDC002104, assembly GCF_053593795.1. Classification (NCBI taxonomy): domain Bacteria; kingdom Bacillati; phylum Actinomycetota; class Actinomycetes; order Kitasatosporales; family Streptomycetaceae; genus Streptomyces; species Streptomyces sp. NPDC002104. The sequence continues at coordinate 118,246 of NZ_JBSFDF010000014.1, forward strand.
TGGCGAGGACCAGCCACAGCGAAGGCACGCCCTGCTCGGCGAGGAACATCACCGGCACGGTCGTGATGAGCAGAAGCTCGATGATCCGCGGCTTGGTCAGTGCCACGAAAGCCATGGCCCGGGCCCCGAACGGCCGGTGGTTGGGGCTCGTCCCGAGCACCCCCGCTGGACGGGATTCGACGGCCGTCACGCACACCCCTGACAGAGAATCCAGCAAGCTCCGACGTGAACCTTTTAAACATGAAGGTCCCGTAAAGGCTTGCGCGTACCACGCCACTCTAGACGTAGCCATTGGCTCGTCCCGCGCGGGGGTCGCCCCGTGTTGGTCCGATCGGCGCTGAGACGTCACGCGCGGACCGCGGGTACTCGAATAGCTGCACGCTGTGGCGGGGGTAGGCTCGGAATCGCGCCGGTGCACCGTTCGTCACCGGGAACCAGACATGTGGAGAGGAGCCCTGACCCACGGTGAGCACCAAGCCGACGACCACAGAGCTCGACTGGACCGAACTGGACCAGCGTGCTGTCGACACCGCCCGGATTCTGGCCGCCGACGCGGTCCAGAAGGTCGGTAACGGCCACCCCGGTACGGCGATGAGCCTGGCCCCCGCCGCGTACACCCTCTTCCAGAAGGTGATGCGGCACGACCCGGCGGACCCGGAGTGGGTCGGCCGCGACCGTTTCGTGCTCTCCGCGGGTCACTCCTCGCTGACCCTCTACACCCAGCTCTACCTCGGTGGGTTCGGTCTGGAACTGGACGACCTGAAGGCCTTCCGCACCTGGGGTTCCAAGACCCCGGGCCACCCGGAGTACGGCCACACCGCGGGCGTCGAGACCACCACCGGCCCGCTGGGCCAGGGCATCGCCAACGCGGTGGGCATGGCCATGGCCGCCCGCTACGAGCGCGGCCTGTTCGACCCCGAGGCCGCCACGGGCGCCTCCCCGTTCGACCACATGGTCTACGCGATCGCGGGCGACGGCTGCCTCCAGGAGGGCATCTCCCACGAGGCGTCCGCGCTGGCCGGCCACCAGAAGCTCGGCAACCTGGTGCTGCTGTGGGACGACAACCACATCTCCATCGAGGGCGACACGGAGACGGCCGTCTCCGAGGACACCCTGAAGCGCTACGAGGCGTACGGCTGGCACGTCCAGCGCGTCGCGCAGCAGGAGAACGGCGACCTCGACCCGAAGGCGCTGTTCGCGGCGCTGCAGGCCGCCAAGGCCGAGACGGAGCGCCCCTCCTTCATCGCGGCCCGCTCGATCATCGCCTGGCCCGCCCCGCACGCCCAGGGCACCGAGGCCGCGCACGGCTCGGCCCTCGGCAACGACGAGGTCGCCGCCACCAAGCGCGTGCTCGGCTTCGACCCGGAGCGGACCTTCGAGGTCTCCGACGAGGTCGTCGCGCACACCCGCGCACTGGGTGAGCGCGGCCGCGAGGCCCGCGCCGCGTGGGAGAAGGAGTTCTCCGCCTGGCGCAGCGCCAACCCGGAGCGCGCCGCCGAGTTCGACCGCATCAACGCCAACGAGCTGCCCGCCGGCTGGGAGGACAAGCTCCCCGTCTTCGAGACCGGCAAGGGCGTCGCCACCCGCGCCGCCTCGGGCAAGGTCCTGGAGGCGCTCGGCGCGGTCATCCCGGAGCTGTGGGGCGGCTCGGCCGACCTGGCCGGCTCCAACAACACGACCATCGACAAGAACTCCTCGTTCCTGCCGGTGGGCAACCCGCTGCCGGAGGCCGACCCGTACGGCCGCACCATCCACTTCGGCATCCGCGAGCACGCCATGGCCGCGGCCATGAACGGCATCGCCCTGCACGGCCACACCCGCATCTACGGCGGCACCTTCCTGGTGTTCTCCGACTACATGCGCAACGCCGTGCGCCTCTCCGCGCTGATGCACGTGCCCGTCACCTACGTGTGGACGCACGACTCCATCGGTCTCGGCGAGGACGGCCCGACCCACCAGCCCGTCGAGCACGTCGCCGCGCTGCGCGCCATCCCGGGCCTGAACGTGGTCCGCCCGGCCGACGCGAACGAGACGGCGATCGCCTGGCGCGAGATCCTGCGCCGCCACACCAAGGTGTACGGCAAGGGCGCCCCGCACGGTCTGGCGCTGACCCGCCAGGGCGTGCCGACGTACGAGCGCAACGAGGACGCCGCCAAGGGCGGGTACGTGCTGTTCGAGGCCGAAGGCGGCCCCGCGCAGGTCGTCCTGATCGGCACCGGTTCCGAGGTCCAGCTCGCCGTCGCCGCGCGCGAGGCGCTGCAGGCCGAGGGCGTCCCGGCCCGGGTCGTCTCGATGCCTTCGGTCGAGTGGTTCGAGGAGCAGTCCCAGGAGTACAAGGACAGCGTGCTGCCGCCTTCGGTCAAGGCGCGTGTCGCGGTCGAGGCCGGCATCGGTCTGACCTGGCACCGCTACGTCGGCGACGCGGGCCGGATCGTCTCGCTGGAGCACTTCGGTGCCTCGGCCGACGGCGCCGTCCTGTACCGCGAGTTCGGCCTCACCGCCGAAGCCGTGACCGCCGCCGCACGCGAGTCGCTCGCCGCCGCCGCGCGCTGACGCCCGCACCCAGACCAGTAGGAGATGCAATTCCCATGACAGACGCACTGAAGCGCCTTTCCGACGAGGGCGTCGCGATCTGGCTGGACGACCTGTCCCGCAAGCGGATCACGTCCGGCAACCTTGCCGAGCTCATCGACCAGCAGCACGTGGTGGGTGTCACCACCAACCCGGCGATCTTCCAGAAGGCGATCAGCGGCGGCGAGGGGTACGAGCAGCAGCTCGCCGACCTGGCCGCCCGCAAGGTCACCGTCGAAGAGGCCATCCGCATGATCACCACGGCGGACGTCCGCGACGCCGCCGACATCCTGCGCCCGGTGTACGACTCCACCGAGGGCCAGGACGGCCGGGTCTCGATCGAGGTCGACCCCCGGCTGGCCCACAACACCCCGGCGACCATCGCCGAGGCCAAGCAGCTCGCGTGGCTGGTGGACCGCCCGAACACGCTCATCAAGATCCCGGCGACCAAGGCCGGCCTGCCGGCGATCACCGAGGTCATCGGCAAGGGCATCAGCGTCAACGTGACGCTGATCTTCTCGCTGGAGCGCTACCGCGAGGTCATGGACGCCTACCTGGCGGGCCTGGAGAAGGCGAAGGCCGCGGGCCTGGACCTCTCCAAGATCCACTCGGTCGCCTCCTTCTTCGTGTCCCGCGTGGACTCCGAGATCGACAAGCGCCTGGACTCCGTCGGCACCGACGAGGCCAAGGCCCTCAAGGGCAAGGCGGCGCTCGCGAACGCCCGTCTGGCCTACGAGGCCTTCGAAGAGGTCTTCTCCACCGAGCGCTGGGCGGCCCTGGACAAGGCGCACGCCAACAAGCAGCGTCCGCTCTGGGCCTCGACCGGCGTCAAGGACCCGGCGTACAAGGACACCCTGTACGTGGTGGACCTGGTCGCCCCCGGCACCGTCAACACCATGCCCGAGGCCACCCTGGAAGCCACCGCCGACCACGGCGAGGTCGAGGGCGACACCATCCGCGGCACGTACGACCAGGCGCGCGCCGAACTCGCAGCGGTCGCCAAGCTGGGCATTTCGTACGACGATGTGGTGCAGCTGCTCGAAGAAGAGGGCGTCGAGAAGTTCGCGGTGTCCTGGAACGACCTGCTGAAGTCGACCGAGGCGGAGCTTGAGCGCCTCGCCCCCACGGAGGCCTGAACACTTTGTCTGTAAACGGAGCGAACCCGCTTCGTGACGCACAGGACCGGCGGCTCCCGCGCATCGCGGGGCCGTCCGGCCTGGTCATTTTCGGCGTTACGGGTGACCTGTCGCGCAAGAAGCTGATGCCTGCCGTCTACGACCTCGCCAACCGCGGACTGCTTCCGCCGGGCTTCTCGCTGATCGGGTTCGCCCGGCGCGAGTGGCAGGACGAGGACTTCGCGCAGGAGGTTCACGACGCGGTCAAGCAGCACGCGCGCACACCTTTCCGTGAAGAGGTCTGGCAGCAGCTGGTGCAGGGCTGCCGTTTCGTCCAGGGCGACTTCGACGACGACCAGGCGTTCGAGACGCTGAAGTCGACGATCGAGGAGCTGGACAAGGCGCAGGGCACCGGCGGCAACTTCGCCTTCTACCTGTCCGTCCCGCCGAAGTTCTTCCCCAAGGTCGTCGCCCAGCTCAAGAAGCACGGGCTGGCGGACCAGAAGGAGGGCTCCTGGCGGCGCGCGGTCATCGAGAAGCCGTTCGGGCACGACCTGACCAGTGCGCAGGAGCTCAACCAGCTCGTGCACGACGTCTTCCCGCCCAACGAGGTCTTCCGGATCGACCACTACCTGGGCAAGGAGACCGTCCAGAACATTCTGGCGCTCCGCTTCGCCAACACGATGTTCGAGCCGATCTGGAACCGGTCGTACGTCGACCACGTACAGATCACCATGGCCGAGGACATCGGCATCGGCGGCCGGGCCGGCTACTACGACGGCATCGGCGCGGCCCGCGACGTCATCCAGAACCACCTGCTCCAGCTGCTGGCGCTGACGGCGATGGAGGAGCCCGGCTCCTTCCACCCCAAGGCGCTGGTGGCCGAGAAGCTCAAGGTGCTCACCGCCGTGGAGCTGCCCGAGGACCTGGGCAAGCACACCGTGCGCGGCCAGTACTCGGCGGCGTGGCAGGGCGGCGAGAAGGTCGTCGGGTACCTCGAAGAGGACGGCATCGACCCCAAGTCGAAGACCGACACCTACGCGGCCATCCGCCTGGAGATCAACAACCGCCGCTGGGCGGGCGTCCCGTTCTACCTGCGGACGGGCAAGCGCCTGGGCCGCCGGGTGACCGAGATCGCGGTCGTCTTCAAGCGGGCCCCGTACCTGCCGTTCGAGTCGGGCGCGACCGAGGAGCTGGGGCAGAACGCCCTGGTCATCCGGGTCCAGCCGGACGAGGGCGTGACGGTGCGCTTCGGCTCCAAGGTTCCGGGCACCTCCATGGAGGTCCGGGACGTGACGATGGACTTCGCCTACGGCGAGTCCTTCACGGAATCGAGCCCCGAGGCCTACGAGCGGCTGATCCTCGACGTCCTGCTGGGTGACGCGAACCTGTTCCCGCGCCACCAGGAGGTCGAACTGTCCTGGAACATCCTCGACCCGATCGAGCGGTACTGGGACACGCACGGCAAGCCCGCGCAGTACCCGTCGGGCACCTGGGGACCGGTCGAGGCGGACGAGATGCTCGCACGAGACGGACGGAGCTGGCGCCGGCCATGAAGATCGACCTCACGGAGACCAACTCCAGCAAGATCAACGCCGCGTTGGTGCAGGCACGCCGGGACATCGGCACGCCGGCCATCGGGATGGTGCTCACGCTGGTGATCGTGACCGACGAGGAGAACGCGTACGACGCGCTCAAGTCGGCGAACGACGCGTCCCGCGAACACCCCTCGCGGATCGTCGTCGTCATCAAGCGGGTCAGCCGCTCGCCGCGCAGCCGCCAGGGCGCCCGTCTCGACGCGGAAGTCCGCGTCGGGACGGACTCCGGCACCGGCGAGACGGTCGTCCTGCGCCTGCACGGCGAACTGGTCGACCACGCCCAGTCGGTGGTTCTCCCGCTCCTCCTGCCGGACGCGCCCGTCGTCGTCTGGTGGCCGGAGGGTGCTCCCCAGGATCTGGCCGGCGACCCCCTGGGATCGCTCGGCCAGCGCCGGATCACGGACACCTACTCCACCGAGCATCCGATCGAGGCGCTCGGCAGCCGGGCCACGGCGTACGCGCCCGGCGACACGGACCTGTCCTGGACCCGGATCACCCCGTGGCGCTCCATGCTCGCGGCGGCCCTCGACCAGCAGGTCCACTCCGTGTCCTCGGCGACCGTCGAGGGCGAGGACGACAACCCGAGCTGCGAGCTGCTGGCGATGTGGCTCGCGGACCGCCTCCAGGTCCCGGTCAAGCGCACCTCCTCGGCGGGCCCCGGGCTCACCGCGGTCCGTCTGGAGACCAAGGACGGCGAGATCGTCCTGGACCGGGCGGACGGGGCGCTGGCCACGCTGTGCATGCCGGGGCAGCCCGACCGTGCGGTGGCGCTGAAGCGCCGCGACACGGCCGAGCTCCTGGCGGAGGAACTCCGCCGCCTGGACCCGGACAACACCTACGAGGCCTCGCTGAAGTTCGGCGTGGCCCGCCTGGCCCCCACGGCGGCGGCCGCCGCCAAGCCGGCCCCGGCCAAGGCGGAGACCCCGGCGAAGCCGGAGACCCCGGCGAAGGCGGAGGCTCCGGCGGCGAAGCCGTCCAAGGCCCCGGCGAAGAAGGCCGCGGCCAAGTAGCGCGCCCGGGCCGCTGCGCGGGGCCGTCCCCTACCCGCCCTTCCACCGTTCCCCGGGGCTCCGCCCCGGACCCCGCGCCTCAAACGCCGGCGAGGCTGATGCGGCCGGACGGGCTGGAACATCCAGCCCGTCCGGCGTTTGAGGACCGGGTTCTGGGGCGGAGCCCCAGGAAACGGAGAAAGGGCGGGGCGGGGAGCGGCCCCGCGCAGCGGCAGCCGGACCCGCACCCGTATGAAGACCTACCGACAAGGCGGCAGCACATGGGTATGACGACTCCCCAGGTCGTCGTCCACCGGGACAAGGAGCTGATGGCCCAGGCCGCGGCCGCCCGGCTGATCACGAAGATCGTGGACGCGCAGGCGGCCCGCGGCACCGCGTCGGTGGTCCTCACCGGCGGCCGCAACGGCAACGGCCTGCTCGCCGCGCTGGCCGCGGCCCCGGCCCGGGACGCCATCGACTGGTCGCGGATCGACCTGTGGTGGGGCGACGAGCGCTACGTGCCCGCCGACGACCCCGAGCGCAACCACGTACAGGCCCGTGAGGCCCTGCTGGACTCCGTTCCGGTGGACCCCGCACGGGTTCATGCCATGCCCGCCTCCGACGGCCCGTACGGGGTCGACGTGGACGCGGCGGCCGCCTCCTACGCGGCGGAGCTCCGGAAGGCCGCCGCCCCCGAGGACCACGGCCCGGTCCCCCGCTTCGACGTCCTGATGCTGGGCGTGGGCCCGGACACGCACGTGGCCTCCCTCTTCCCCGAGCACCCGGCCTCCCGCGAGAGCGAGCGCACCGTCGTCGGCGTCCACGGCGCGCCCAAGCCGCCGCCGACCCGGATCTCGCTCACGCTCCCGGCGATCCGGGCCGCCCGCGAGGTCTGGCTCCTGGCCGCCGGCGAGGACAAGGCCGGAGCGGTGGCGATCGCCCTGGGCGGCGCCGGCGAGGTCCAGGCACCGGCGGCCGCCGCGTACGGCCGCTCCCGGACCCTGTGGCTCCTCGACCGCGCGGCGGCCGCGAAGCTCCCGCCGGCCATGTACCCGCCGGCCTCGGCCTGATTCCGTAGAGCCGTGGAACCGACAGGGCCCGCCCTCCCGGAGGAGAGCGGGCCCTGTCGCCTTTGCCGGACCGTCAGCGGCCCCGCAGCGAGCGGTACGTGGCCACCAGCGCGCGCGTGGACGCGTCCAGGCCCGGTACGTCCGTGCCGTCGGTCAGCGCCGGCTCGACCCGCTTGGCCAGGACCTTCCCGAGCTCCACGCCCCACTGGTCGAAGGAGTCGATGTTCCACACCGCGCCCTGGACGAACACCTTGTGCTCGTAGAGCGCGATCAGCTGGCCCAGGACCGACGGGGTGAGCTCCGTCGCCAGGATCGTCGTCGTCGGGTGGTTGCCCGCGAAGGTCTTGTGCGGGACCAGCGGTTCGGCGACGCCCTCCGCCCGGACCTCGTCCGCCGTCTTACCGAAGGCCAGGGCCTGCGTCTGCGCGAAGAAGTTCGCCATGAGCAGGTCGTGCTGGGCCGCCAGCGCCGGCGACAGTTCGCCCACGGGCCGCGCGAAGCCGATGAAGTCCGCCGGGATCACCTTCGTGCCCTGGTGGATCAACTGGTAGTAGGCGTGCTGGCCGTTGGTGCCGGGCGTGCCCCACACCACCGGACCGGTCTGCCAGTCCACCGGGTTGCCCTCGCGGTCCACCGACTTGCCGTTGGACTCCATGTCCAGCTGCTGCAAGTACGCGGTGAACCGGGAGAGGTAGTGGCTGTACGGGAGCACCGCGTGCGACTGGGCGTCGAAGAAGGCTCCGTACCAGATTCCCAGCAGGCCCAGCAGCAGCGGGGCGTTCTCCTCGGGGGGCGCCGTGCGGAAGTGCTCGTCCATGGCGTGGAATCCGCCGAGCAGTTCGCGGAAGGAGTCCGGGCCGATCGCGATCATCAGGGAGAGCCCGATGGCCGAGTCGAAGGAGTAGCGTCCGCCGACCCAGTCCCAGAACTCGAACATGTTGGCCGTGTCGATGCCGAACGCGGAGACCTTCTCCTCGTTGGTGGAGAGCGCCACGAAGTGCCGTGCCACGGCGGCCTCGTCGCCGCCGACGCCCGCGAGCAGCCACTCCCGCGCCGACGTGGCGTTGGTGATGGTCTCGATGGTCGTGAAGGTCTTGGACGCGATGATGAACAGCGTTTCGGCCGGATCGAGGTCGCGTACCGCCTCGTGCAGGTCGGCGCCGTCCACGTTCGATACGAAACGGACCGTCAGACCGCGGTCGGAGAAGGCGCGCAGCGCTTCGTACGCCATCGCCGGACCGAGGTCGGAGCCGCCGATGCCGATGTTGACGACGTTCTTGATGGGCTTGCCGGTGAAGCCGGTCCACTCCCCCGACCTGACCCGGTCGGCGAAGGCCGCCATCTTGTCGAGGACCGCGTGGACCGCGGGGACGACGTTCTCCCCGTCCACCTCGACGACCGCGTCGGCCGGTGCGCGCAGCGCGGTGTGCAGGACCGCCCGGTCCTCGGTCGTGTTGATCTTCTCGCCGCGGAACATGGCCTCGCGCAGCGCGGCCACGCCGGTCGCCGCGGCCAGTTCGCGCAGCAGTGTCAGCGTCTCGTCGTTGACGAGGTGCTTCGAGTAGTCGATGTGCAGGTCCCCGACCTGCAACGTGTAGCCGGTGCCCCGGCCCGGATCCGCCTCGAACAGCTCCCGCAGATGCGTCTGCCCCAGCTCGTCCCGGTGCTTGCCGAGTGCAGCCCACTCCGGCGTCCGATTGAGCCTCGTACGGCCCTCCCGTCGCCCGCCACCACCCTCGCTCGACGCGCTTCGCGCGGCGGCCTGGTTTGCGTTCATCTCGGACATCAACCCACTTCCTGTCCTGTCGTGCCCCGCCGGTTCCAACCTAAGGGATGGGAAGCGGCACAACCGACACAAAGCGGCCCGGCCCGCAGGAGTTGGGACTCTTGCGGGCCGGGCCGGAGGAAACTTCGGTCGTGCGGTGGGAGCGCGTCAGATCTCGCCGCGCAGTTTGGCGAGCGCCTCGGCGAGGATCGCCTCGCCGTCGGCGTCGGTCCGCCGCTCCCGTACGTACGCCAGGTGGGTCTTGTACGGTTCGGTGCGCGGCGGCGCGGGCGGGTTGTCCCGGTCCTGGCCGGCCGGGAACCCGCAGCGCGGGCAGTCCCAGGTGTCCGGCACCTGCGCGTCGCTGGCGAAGCTCGGCTGCGTCTCGTGCCCGTTCGAGCACCAGAAGGAGATGCGCAGGCGGGGCGCGGACTCGCCGCGCTCGGCCTCACCCATCGGCCCCGCTCCGACCCGACTACCACGGATCGCGTTGCCACTTGCCACGGTCGTAACTCCCTGCGTGATGGTGCCGCGAAACGTGAGTGGATTCCGTCGCGGGCGCCCAAGTCTACGTAAGGCGGGGCGCCCGTCCAGGAGCGGAGTTACCCATTCCAGACAAGGACGCCGGACCTCATGATAGGCCGGGGGGAGCCGACCGGACCGCCGGAATGGCCAGAACGGTTCAGCTGTTCGCCTTCATGAGCAGACCGAGCGCGACGATGCAGGCGAACCAGAGCAGACCGATCACCACGGTGATGCGGTCGAGGTTGCGCTCCGCGACCGAGGAGCCGCCGACCGACGACTGCATACCGCCGCCGAACATGTCGGAAAGACCGCCGCCCTTGCCCTTGTGCATCAGCACGAGCAGCATCAGCAGGGCGCTGAAGACGACCAAGGCGATCTCGAACCCCATAATCACGGCTGATTCCTACTTTCCTGGCTTACTGGCTTTCCGGCGTTCCCGCAGTGCCGATTACGAGCACGGGGGCCGGCAGCTGGTTCACAGCCTGCTCGGCCCCCGCAAGGGTACGACGGATCCGCCCTACCGCATACTCACGATGACCGTCACTGGTCCCGGAAACGGACGATCTTCACGAACTCGTCCGCGTCCAGCGCCGCGCCGCCGATCAGGGCGCCGTCGACGTCGGGCTGGGCCATGATCGCGGCGATGTTGCCGGACTTGACCGAGCCGCCGTACTGGATGCGGACCTTGTCGGCCAGCTCCTGCGAGTACAGCTCCGCGAGGCGCACGCGGATGGCACCGCAGACCTCCTGCGCGTCCTCGGGAGTGGCGACCTCGCCGGTCCCGATCGCCCAGACGGGCTCGTACGCGATCACGATGGACTCGACCTGCTCGGCCGGAACGTCCTTGAGGCCGCCGTCGAGCTGGTTCAGCGTGTACTCGACCTGCTGTCCGGCCTTGCGGATGTCCAGGCCCTCGCCGACGCACAGGATCGGGGTGATCCCGTGCTTGTAGGCGGCCTTGACCTTGGCGTTGCAGATCTCGTCGCTCTCACCGTGGTACTGGCGGCGCTCGCTGTGGCCGACGGCCACGAACGTGCACTTCAGCTTCGAGAGCATCGGGCCGGAGATCTCACCGGTGTAGGCGCCGGAGTCGTGGGCCGAGATGTCCTGGGCGCCGTACTTGATCTTCAGCTTGTCGCCGTCGACCAGGGTCTGGACCGAACGGAGGTCGACGAAGGGCGGCAGGACCGCGACCTCGACGAAGTCGTAGTCCTTGTCGGCCAGGGCGAAGGCGAGCTTCTGGACGTGGGCGATGGCCTCGAGGTGGTTGAGGTTCATCTTCCAGTTGCCCGCCATCAGCGGGGTACGGCCGGCGGTGTTCTCAGTCATTAAGGTTCAGACCTCCAGTGCGGCGAGGCCGGGGAGCGTCTTGCCCTCGAGGTACTCGAGGGAGGCGCCGCCACCGGTCGAAATGTGGCCGAAAGCGTTCTCGTCGAAGCCGAGCGTGCGCACGGCGGCGGCCGAGTCGCCACCGCCGACGACGGTGAAGGCATCGCTGTCGACGAGGGCCTTCGCGATGGCGCTGGTGCCGCCGGCGTAGTCGGGGTGCTCGAAGACGCCCACGGGCCCGTTCCAGAACACGGTCTCGGCGTCGGCGATCTTGTCGGCGTACAGCTCGCGGGTCTTGGGGCCGATGTCCAGACCCTCCTGGTCGGCGGGGATCTTGTCCGCGTCGACGACGATGAAGTCGGCCGGGGCCTTGGTCTTCAGGTCCGGGAAGTCCGTGGAGGCGAGGATGTCGACCGGGAGGACCAGCTCGACGCCGTTCTTCTCGGCGCGCGCCATGTACTCCTTGACGACGTCCACCTGGTCCTTCTGGAGCAGGGAGATGCCGACCTCGTAGCCCTTGGCGTAGAGGAAGGTGTACGCCATGCCGCCGCCGATGAGGATGCGGTCGGCCTTGCCGAGCAGCTGGTCGATGACGGCGAGCTTGTCGGAGACCTTGGCGCCGCCGAGGATGACCACGTACGGGCGCTTGACCTCGGCGGTCAGCTTCTTCAGGACGCCGACCTCGGTGGCGATGAGGTAGCCGGCCGCGTGCGGGAGGCGCGCGGGGAGGTCGAAGACCGAGGCGTGCTTGCGGTGGACAGCGCCGAAGCCGTCGCCGACGTAGATGTCGGCCAGCTCGGCGAGCTGGTCCGCGAAGGCACCGCGCTCGGCGTCGTCCTTGGCGGTCTCACCGGCGTTGAAGCGCAGGTTCTCGATGACGGCGACCTGGCCGTCGGCGAGGGCCGCGACGGTCTCCTTGGCGGAGGCGCCGACGGTGTCGGTGGCGAACGCGACGTCCGTACCGAGCAGCTCGCCGAGGCGGGCGGCGGCGGGCGCCAGCGAGAAGGCCGGGTCCGGGGCACCCTTGGGGCGGCCCAGGTGCGAGGCCACGATCACGCGCGCGCCGGCCTCGGCGAGCTTCGCGATGGTGGGCTGCACGGCGCGGATGCGGCCGTCATCGGTGATCTCACCGTTCGAGAGCGGCACGTTGAGGTCGGCGCGTACGAAGACACGCTTGCCGGAAACGCCCTCGGCGAGAAGTTCGTCGATCGTCTTCATGCTGTTTTCTACTCCTTTTCCCAGCCCAGGACTTTACCCGTGCGGGACGAGAGGGGTACGAGGCATGCAACGGGGCCCGTACAGCGCTTCATCGCGCTGCCCGAGCCCCGGTGCTCACATCGTGGTGCCTGTCTTGGTGCTTAGAGCTGACCGCCGACGAACACGGTCAGGTCGACGAGGCGGTTGGAGTAGCCCCACTCGTTGTCGTACCAGCCGATGACCTTGACGCTCTTGCCCTGGACCATGGTCAGGGAGGAGTCGAAGGTGCAGGAGTACGGCCAGTTCACGATGTCGGAAGAGACGATCGCGTCCTCGGTGTAGTCCAGGATGCCCTTCAGCTGGCCCTGCGAGGCCTTCTGGAAGGCCGAGTTGACCTCGTCCTTGGTGACTTCGCGCTCGAGCTCGATGACGAGGTCGGTCACGGAACCGGTGGGGACCGGGACGCGCATCGCGATGCCGTCGAGCTTGCCCGCCAGCTCCGGGATGACCAGCGCGGTGGCCTTGGCGGCACCGGTGGTGGTCGGGATGATGTTCTCGGCGGCCGCGCGCGCCCGGCGCAGGTCCGAGTGCGGGAAGTCCAGGATGCGCTGGTCGTTCGTGTACGCGTGGACCGTCGTCATCATGCCCTTGACGATGCCGAAGTTCTCCAGGAGGACCTTGGCCATCGGCGCCACGCAGTTGGTGGTGCAGGAGGCGTTGGAGATGACGTGGTGGTTGGCCGCGTCGTACTTCTCCTGGTTGACGCCCATCACGATCGTGATGTCCTCGTCCTTGGCCGGAGCCGAGATGAGGACCTTCTTCGCGCCGGCCGCGATGTGCTTGGCGGCGTCGGCCTTCTTCGTGAAGATGCCGGTCGACTCGATGACGATGTCGGCGCCCAGCTCGCCCCAGGGGAGGTTCGCGGGGTCGCGCTCGGCAAAGGTCTTGAAGGTGTTGCCACCGACGGTGATGGTGTCGGCCGTGTGGCTGACATCGGCCTCGAGACGGCCCAGGATCGTGTCGTACTTGAGGAGGTGAACCAAGGTTGCGTTGTCAGTCAGGTCGTTGACACCGACGATCTCGATGTCCGCTCCCTGCTTCAGAAGCGCCCGGAAGTAGTTGCGGCCAATTCGGCCAAAACCATTGATGCCTACGCGGATCGTCACGAACCGATCTCCTCGTTGGTGCGCCGGCCTGTCCGCCAGCGAGCTGTATGGGATGTCCCCGACCGCTTACGACACTACCTCTCCGTGAGCTTTTGAGTGACATCGAGCATCGTCTGACACGCCCCGAAGCCCCGCACTCTCGGACGAGTACGGGACCTCGGGGACTTTGTGCCCGGTCACTCTCGGTGAGCGGCGACGGGGCGTCTGATCAGTGGTTCAGCGACCGGAGCGCCTTACCGACGAGTACGGCGCGGTCGGCCGCGGCCGGCACGTGTTCCAGGCCGAAGCCCAGGAGCACGGTGTCACGCGTAGTGACGGATGCGTAGGACTTGAACAGCTCGCCCGACCGGGACCAATCGCCCGGAACATCGGGGCTTCCGGCAGGTGCGCCCTGCGCGGTCCAGACACCGAAGGACGACTCGAATCCCTCGGCCGCCTGGTCGGTACCGCCGGTCGAGACGCGGGCCTCGTCCGCGAAGACGCCGCGGCCGCCCGAGCCCGGGTCGGTGATGTAGGCGAGGGAGACCTCGACGGTCTTGCCCGCGTAGGCGCTCAGGTCGAAGGAGACCTGCTTCCAGCCGCCCGAGGACCCGGTGAAGGAGTTCCACTGGCCGCTGGTGCCCGCGGGGGTGCAGCCGCCGGCGTCGAGGGTGAGGTAGCGGCGCAGGAACGGGTGGTCGTTGACGAAGAATCCGGCCCCGCATTCCTCCGGCACGGTGGTGGTGGTCTGGCCGCCCAGGTCGGGCAGGGTGGTCCAGTCGTCGCCGCCCGCGGTACGGGACTCCAGGACCGCGTGGTCGTAGCCCTCCTCGGTGTTCCAGTTCAGCGCCATCTTGAGCTTCGGCTGGTCGGCCGCGGTGACCTGGGTGAGGTCGATGGTGCGGGTGAGGCGCTTCCAGTCGTCGTCGTCGTGCGTGGCCGAGGCCATCTGGGCGCCGGCGTACGGGGCGTACGGGTTCACCACTCCGGCGTACTGGCCCGACTGCGCGCTCTTGAACTGCGGGAACTGCGCCGCCGGCAGGGTGTCGGAGGTGACCGTGTAGGAGCCCGGGCGGTCGAGCGGGTTGCCCGTGGCGTCGCCGAGGGCGCCCTTGGCCCCGGTCAGGGAGCCCGCGCCGGTGAAGCCGGTGGGGCCGGTGACCCCCGCGCGGCCGTAGGCGCCGAGGAAGTACTGGCTGAAGTCGTTGGTCACGGCGCGGCCGACCTGGGCGTTGCCGCCCGCCAGCTCACCGGCCTCGATCAGCTTGCCGCCCTCGTTGAGGAAGTCGCGTACCGCCAGCTGGGTGTCGCCGCCCGGGGACTTGGCCCCGGTGTAGTGGACGGCGGTACGGAAGTGGGACAGGACTCCGAGGTGGTGCGGGGCACCCTGGACGGCCACGTCCCAGACCGCCGCGCTCATGCCGTTGGCCTTCAGGGCGTCCACGTACTCCTGCGCGTGCTGCGCCGGGGCGCCCTCCTCGGCGATCACCAGCACGTCGGCGCGCGGGCGCGTCGCCACCGTGTAGGTGAAGTGCTCGCTGGAGACCTGCTTGCCGCGGTCGCGGCCGGTGAACCAGACCTCGACCTTGTCGCCGGGCTTCGCGTCCTCGACGTCGGCGCGGTACTCGTCGAACCAGTTGTTGTCGTCGCCGCCGTAGACCTCACCGCCCTTCCAGGCCCTGAGGTCCTCGTCGTGGGTGCGGCCGCCGTTGATGCGGTAGTTCAGCTCCTTGTCCTTCAGCGCCTTGCGGGCCGTGACGGAGACCTTCTGGTCCTCGCCGCGGGCCGCGTAGGAGGTGGTGAAGGGGTCCAGGGTGAAGTCCGCGGCGGTCAGGCCCAGGGAGGACTTCGGCTGGTCCGGGTGCTCGGCGCTCTCCGCGACGGAGAGTGCGAAGGGGATGTTCTTGGCGAACTCGCCCTGGATGAGCTTCTCGTCGTCCGGGAAGTTGAAGCCGGAGGCGCAGTCCTCGGGCTTCCACTGGTCGTCCGGGTCGACGGCGGAGGCCGTCTGGCAGGTGGTCATCTCCGGCGTGAACATCATGATGCCGTTGGCGTTGGCCGCCTGGCTGTCCGCTTCGCCGTTGGTGGTGTAGAGCTCCGAGGAGACCTGCGGGTAGTAGCCCGGGACGGCCGGGTTCTCCGGCGTGCCGGCGAGCGCCTTGTAGGCGATGTCGTCGGGGGTGGGGGTGGCCACCTGCCAGCCCACGCCGTAGAGGATCAGCTCGGCGGCGGAGTGGTAGTTGACGGCGTAGTCGAAGCCGATGCGCTTCTGGAATTTGTCGAGGGCCACCGTCTCGGGTTCGGAGGCGGCCTTCGCGCCGCGGTAGGTCTCGCTCGACTGGTTGGGCGAGGAGCCCTCGTTGTCGTAGCCCCACTTGTAGGCGAAGTTGCGGTTGAGGTCGACGCCGTCGACCGCGGTGATCTTGCCGTCGGCGTTGTTGTCGCGCAGGTTCTTGCGCCACAGCCGCTGGCCGTCGGGGGCGAAGGTGTAGTCGTAGCCGTCGGGGTTGGCGGAGAGCAGGAACCACAGCTCGGTGGAGTCCACCAGCTTGGTGATGCGCGGGTCCTTGCCGTAGTTGTCGAGGGTGTGGTGCATCAGCCGCCGGGTCATCTCGGGGGTGATCCACTCACGGGCGTGCTGGTTCGACATGAAGAGCGTGGAGGGCTTGTCGCCGTCCCTGGTCCTCTTGGCGTTCTTGGAGACCTTCAGGGCGAGGATGTCCTTGCCCTGGACGGTCTTGCCGATGGAGACGACCTTGGTGAGGCCCGGGTTCTCCTGGGCGGTGCGCAGGATCTCCTCCTGGAGCCCGCCCTTGCCGCTGTACGGGCGGAAGACCCCGTCGCCGGCCGCCAGTGTGCGGGCCGCGGCCTTGGCCCCGACCTTGCGTTCGGCGAGCTTGATCCCCTGGGCCGACAGCTCCTTGGCCTGCCCGCCGGTGAGGAAGAGCTCGACCTTGGCGGTCCCGGTCTCCGGGGCTCGTTCGGAGAGCTCGTGCGCGTCCTGGCCGGCCGCGAGGACCAGCGGGACCTGCTCCTTGGTGATGTCGGCGTCGTAGACCCGTACCTCGTCGGCGGCGGACCGGTCGGCCGTACCCGGCTGGGCCTGGGCCGCTGCGGGTAGTGCGGCCAGTGTGGTGCCGAAGACGAGTGCGCTTGCGGCGAGGATCGATCTCGCGCGGTGCCTCATGTGCCCCCCTGGGCGTCGTCTGCCACGAAAGCTTCGGACGACAGGCTCACGACCAGCCCATGCTCATGTCAATGGGGCACACCGGAAAGGGGCTCGCACGAGTGAGCGTGCGAGCCCCTTGCGGCGCTGCTTTTCGCGTGCGGCTCCCCCGCTCAGCCGGCCATGTTGTCGGCCAGCTCCTCGCTGTCGCTGAGGTCGAGGTTCGACTCGGTGCCCGGGATCCCGAGGTCCTGGGCCCGCTTGTCGGCCATCGCCAGCAGGCGGCGGATGCGGCCCGCGACCGCGTCCTTGGTCAGCGGCGGGTCGGCGAGCGCGCCCAGCTCCTCCAGGGAGGCCTGCTTGTGCTCCATGCGCAGCCGGCCGGCGGCCGCGAGGTGCTCGGGGACCTCCTCGGCGAGGATCTCCAGGGCCCGCTGGACCCGCGCTCCGGCGGCCACCGCGGCCCGCGCCGAGCGGCGCAGGTTGGCGTCGTCGAAGTTGGCCAGGCGGTTGGCGGTGGCGCGCACCTCGCGCCGCATCCGCCGCTCCTCCCACTGCAGCACCGAGTCGTGGGCGCCGAGCCGGGTCAGCAGGGCGCCGATGGCGTCCCCGTCCCGTACGACGACCCGGTCCACGCCGCGGACCTCGCGGGCCTTCGCGGCGATGGAGAGCCGGCGGGCGGCGCCCACCAGGGCCAGGGCGGCCTCCGGGCCGGGGCAGGTGACCTCCAGGGAGGAGGAGCGCCCCGGCTCGGTCAGCGAGCCGTGGGCCAGGAAGGCCCCGCGCCAGGCCGCCTCGGCGTCACAGGTGGCCCCGGAGACCACCTGCGGGGGGAGACCCCGGATCGGACGGCCGCGGCCGTCCACGAGGCCCGTCTGGCGGGCGAGCTGGTCACCGCCGGCGACCACGCGGACCACGTACCGGTTGCCGCGGCGCAGGCCGCCCGGAGCCATGATCACGAGATCCGAGGAGTGCCCGAAGATCTCCAGAATGTCCTTGCGCAGGCGGCGGGCCGAGATCCCCGCGTCCAGTTCCGCCTCGATGACGATCCGGCCGCTCACCAGGTGCAACCCGCCCGCGAACCGAAGGATCGCCGAGACCTCCGCCTTCCTGCAGCAGGTGCGGGTGACGGGCAGGCGGGCGATCTCATCCTTCACCGCGGGCGTCATCGCCATGGGCCGATCCTTCCATGCATCCGAAAAATACGGTCGTACGCGGCGGCCAGCAGCTCCGGATCGTGCTTCGGAGAGCCGTCCAGCCGGGCGACCGGCGCCAGCTCGACCGCGGCGCCGAACCGTTTTGCGGCATCGGCGAGGGACTCGCGATCGGGCACGGCAGCCTGATCGGCCAGCACCACGTCCAGGGCGAGTTTAGGGGCGTGTCGGGCCAAAACCTCCAAATGACGCTGCGGAGAGAAGCCCTCTGTTTCGCCGGGTTGTGGTGCGAGGTTCAGCGAGAGCACCCTGCGGGCCTTCGTCTCGACCAGCGCGTCGAGCAGTTCGGGCACCAGCAGGTGCGGGATCACCGAGGAGAACCAGGACCCCGGACCGAGCACGACCCAGTCCGCGTCGAGCACCGCCGCGACGGCTTCGGGCACCGCCGGCGGGTCGCTCGGCACCACCTGTACGGACAGCACCTCGCCGGGGGTCAGCGCCACGGTGGCCTGCCCCCGTACGGTGTCCACGTCCTCGGGGCGGGCCGGATCGTGGCCCTTGACGAGGGCCTGGAGCTCCAGCGGGACCGCCGACATCGGCAGCACCCGGCCCTGGGCGCCGAGCAGCTTGCCGACGAGGTCCAGGGCCTGCACGTGGTCGCCCAGCTGTTCCCACAGGGCGACGATCAGCAGATTGCCGACCGCGTGCTCGTGCAGGTCGCCCTGGGACTGGAACCGGTGCTGGATGACCCGCGCCCAGGTCTGGCCCCAGTCGTCGTCACCGCACAGCGCGGCCAGCGCCTTGCGCAGGTCCCCGGGAGGCAGGACGCCGAGCTCCTCGCGGAGCCTGCCGCTGGAGCCGCCGTCGTCGGCGACGGTGACGACGGCGGTCAGCTCGCCCGTGATCCGGCGCAGGGCGGTCAGCGAGGCCGAGAGGCCCATCCCGCCGCCCAGCGCCACGACCTTGGGCGCGGCCACCTCGGCGGACTCGCCCCGGCGCAGGCCCGTGCGGCCCGCGCCGTCCTCGCCCTTGCCGGTGGTGAGGCGCCGCAGGCGGCGCAGCCGCATGGTACGTCCGGTCACTCGCGCCCCATGTCCCTGTGGACGACGACGGTCTCGACTCCCTCGGAGGCGAGGCGGGCGGCGAGCTTCTCCGACATGGCCACGCTGCGGTGCTTGCCGCCGGTGCAGCCGACCGCGATGGTCACGTACCGCTTGCCCTCGCGGCGGTAGCCGGTGGCGATGAGCTGGAGCAGCTCGGTGTAGCGGTCGAGGAACTCCTTGGCGCCGGGCTGGCTGAAGACGTAGCCCGACACCTCCTCGTTCAGGCCGGTGAAGGGGCGCAGCTCCGGGACCCAGTGCGGGTTGGGGATGAAGCGGCAGTCGACGACGAGGTCGGCGTCGACGGGGAGCCCGTACTTGTAGCCGAAGGACATGACGGTGGCCCGCAGCTCGGGCTCCTCGTCCCCGGCGAACTGGGCGTCCATCTTGGCGCGCAGCTCGTGCACGTTCAGGCTGGAGGTGTCGATGACGAGGTCGGCGTCGCCGCGCAGCTCGCGCAGCAGGTCGCGCTCGGCGGCGATGCCGTCGACGATGCGGCCGTCGCCCTGGAGCGGGTGCGGGCGGCGGACCGACTCGAAGCGGCGCACCAGGGCGTCGTCCGAGGACTCCAGGAAGACGATCCGCCGGGTGACCCCGCGGGTCTCCAGGTCGGCGAGGGATTCGCGCAGCGCGTCGAAGAACTGGCGGCCCCGGACGTCGACGACGACGGCGATGCGCGCCACGTTGCCCTGCGAGCGGGCGCCGAGTTCCACCATGGTGGTGATCAGCGCGGGCGGGAGGTTGTCGACGACGAACCAGCCGAGGTCCTCCAGGCACTTGGCCGCCGTACTGCGGCCGGCCCCGGACATACCGGAGATGATCACCAGCTCGGGGATGGCCGCCTCGGCGGTATCTCCGGGCTCCACTGTCGTGCCCGTACTCACCTGTGCTCCGTCTCGGTCGTACTCGGATGCGATGTCTGCGACGCCACTTCCGGGATCCTGCTCGGATCCTCGGTCGTGCCGGGTCTCGCGCTCGGTCATTGCTCGGTCCCCCGATCGGATGCTGCTCCCGCGGACGCGGGGGTCTCATCCTCAATGATCTCCCCGGTCGCCGTATTGACGGCGGGACCGGCGGGAACCGCCTGGGCGAGGGCCACGGCCACGGTCTCGGCCGTCTTGCGGCCTATGCCCGGGACCTCGCAGATCTGGTCGATTGTCGCCTGTCTCAGCTTTTTCACCGAACCGAAGTGCTTGATCAGGGCCAGTCTGCGGCTCTCGCCGAGCCCGGGGACCTCGTCGAGGGGCCCGGCCTTCAGGCGCTTGCCGCGCTTGTTGCGCTGGTACTGGATGGCGAACCGGTGGGCTTCGTCACGGACCCGCTGGAGCAGGTACAGGCCCTCGCTGCTGCGGGGCAGCACCACCGGGTCGTCCTCCCCGGGCAGCCAGACCTCCTCCAGGCGCTTGGCGAGGCCGCACACGGCGACGTCGTCGATCCCCAGCTCCTCCAGGGCCCGCTTGGCGGCGGCCACCTGCGGCTGACCGCCGTCGACCACGACGAGCTGAGGCGGGTACGCGAAACGCTTGGGGCGTCCGTCGTCCTCGGGCGTGTCGCGGTCGACCTCCCCGCCGGCGGCGGGCCCGGGGGAGCCGGCGGATTCCGCGGACTCGGGAAACTCCGAGGATTCGGAGGATTCGGAGGGTTCCGAGGATTCGGGTGACCACTCCCCCGTCTTGAGCTTCTCCTGGAGATAGCGGCGAAAGCGCCGGGAGACGACCTCGTGCATGGAGCGGACGTCGTCCTGCCCCTCGAAGGACTTGATCTGGAAGCGCCGGTACTCGCCCTTGCGCGCGAGCCCGTCCTCGAAGACGACCATCGAGGCCACGACGTCGTCGCCCTGGAGGTGGGAGATGTCGAAGCACTCGATGCGCAGCGGCGCGCCGTCCAGGTCCAGGGCCTCGGCGATCTCCTCCAGGGCCCGCGAGCGGGTGGTGAGGTCGGCGGCACGCTTGGTCTTGTGCAGGGCCAGGGACTGCTGGGCGTTGCGGTGGACGGTCTCCATCAGCGCCTTCTTGTCCCCGCGCTGCGGGATGCGCAGGCTCACCTGCGAACCGCGCCGCTCGGCGAGCCACTGGCTCAGCGCCGGGGTGTCCTCGGGGAGCGCCGGGACCAGCACCTCCTTGGGGACGGCCTCGCCCGTCTCCTCCCCGTAGAGCTGCTGGAGGGCGTGCTCGACGAGCCCGGCGGTGTCCACGGCCTCGACCTTGTCGGTGACCCAGCCGCGCTGGCCCCGGACCCGGCCGCCGCGGACGTGGAAGATCTGCACCGCCGCCTCGAGCTCGTCCTCGGCGACCGCGAACAGGTCCGCGTCGGTGGCGTCGGCGAGCACGACCGCGTTCTTCTCCATGGCCCGGCGCAGGGCCCCTATGTCGTCGCGCAGCCGGGCGGCCTTCTCGTACTCCATCTCCTCCGCGGCCTCGTGCATCTGCTGTTCGAGGCGGGTGAGGTAGGTGCCGGTGCGGCCGGCCATGAAGTCGCAGAAGTCCTCGGCGAGTTCGCGGTGCTCCTCGGGGGTGACCCGGCCGACGCAGGGCGCGGAGCACTTGCCGATGTAACCGAGCAGGCAGGGGCGGCCGATCTGGGCGGACCGCTTGAACACCCCGGCGGAGCAGGTGCGGACGGGGAAGACCCGGAGCATCAGGTCGACGGTCTCGCGGATGGCCCAGGCGTGCCCGTACGGGCCGAAGTAGCGCACGCCCTTCTTCTTGGGGCCGCGCATGACCTGGACGCGCGGGTAGTCCTCGTTCAGGGTGACGGCGAGGGAGGGGTAGCTCTTGTCGTCCCGGTACTTGACGTTGAACCGGGGGTCGAACTCCTTGATCCAGGAGTATTCGAGCTGGAGCGCCTCGACCTCGGTGGACACCACGGTCCACTCGACGGAGGCGGCCGTGGTCACCATGGTGGCGGTGCGCGGGTGCAGCCCGGAGAGGTCCTGGAAATAGCTGGCCAGCCGCTGGCGCAGGCTCTTGGCCTTCCCGACGTAGATCACCCGGCGGTGCTCGTCACGGAATTTGTAGACCCCCGGGGAGTCGGGAACCTGTCCCGGCTTGGGGCGGTAGCTGGAAGGGTCGGCCATGCCAACCACCCTACTGTCGCCCGCCGACAAGCGGGCCCCGGCCCCGCGGGGCCCCGGCCGCACGGCAGGGCCCGGCCGCCCGGCAGGCGGCCGGGAGGCCGGACCCCCTCGGGTGGCTACGCCCGCACCACCCGCTGCCGCCGGGCGCGCCGCGCGGCCACCGCGCCGGCCGCGCCCAGCGCCAGAGCCACGGCTCCGGCGGTCATCGGGAGCCCGGCGGAGGCGGAGCCGGGGGCTTGCGCGGCCGTGACCGTCTCCGGGGCGGTCTCCGGGGCCGTGGCTTCCGTGGGGGCGAAGCCACCGGCCTTCCCGGACTTGCCGTAGGCGGATCCGGGGAGCTTGTCCGCGTAGGCCTTCACGACCCGCGTCCGGTAGGCGGCCAGGCTCGTGCCCCGCGCGCCGACGGCGGTGGCGGCGTCCTCGTCCAGGGGCAGCACCCGGTCGCCGCCGGCCACGTACCAGGCGTCGATCTGCGGTTCGCGGAACACGGTCCCGCCGGGGAGTTTCGCCGCGCCGAGCGCGGCGTAGCGGAACTCGTCGTCGCCGGTGGCGATGTTCACCACCTGCCAGCCCGCTTCGGTCTTCGCGGTCCACAGGGCCGCCTGCTGTCCGTCCGAGGAGACGGCCTTGCTGGCGAGGAACTCCAGCCGGGCCACGCCCGCGCCCGCCTTCCCCGCGACGAAGTCCGGGGAGAGGTAGTGCACGGGAACGGTCGCGCCCTCGATGCGGGGCCGCGCGGCGGCGAGGGAGACCTTGCCCTCGCGGGCGAAGAAGCGGGACAGGGTGGCGAGGGTGTCGGGGGCCGCCGCCGTCCGCCCGGCGGCGGCGAGGTTCTCGGCGGTGGCCGTCTGGGGCTGCGGTACGGGCGCCGCGGACGCCTGGGCGGGGGCCAGGGCCAGTACGGCGGTCGCGGCGACGGCCGCGGCGGCGAGACGGCCGTTCATGACGAGGGGAGCCATGGGATCACGCCCCGATCCGGTAGAGCGAGTGGGTCCAGGAGAAGGTGCTGTTGTCCACGTACCAGGCGTGCGAGGCCCAGTTGTAGCGGTCGCTGGAGGGCCACGGGTCTCCCCAGTACACCCAGCTGTTCGCGGTGTCGTAGCCGTAGATCACGTGCATGTGGCCGCCGCCGTTGGACCACTGGATGCGGGTCTCGACCGGGCGGTTGGCATTGATCTCGGTCTGGACGGTGGAGTACTGGAGCCAGCCGGTCACGTAGGAGCCGGAGTTGATGCCGGCCCAGCGCAGGGCGGTCTGCACGTTGGCCAGGTTGGCCTGGTTGTTGGGGCAGTCGTAGCCCTGCTGGCGGTTGAAGGCAGCGTTGCAGAACTGGTTCTGGCTGTAGGTGCGGCCGAACCAGGTGGCGATGGTGTTGCCCGAGGCGGCCCAGCACCAGTTGGTCTTCTGTTGCGCCTGCATGGTGATGTTCAGCCGCTTGGACGCCAGCGCCGAGTCCGAGTTCGCGGCGGGAGCGGCGGCGGGTGCGGCTGCGGCTGCGGATGAGACGGCGGTCGTGGTGCCCGTACCGGCGGCGGTGGCGGCATGGGTGGGCAGGGTGAGCAGGGCGGTGAGCAGGGCGGTGAGGAAGGCGGCCAGGGTGAGCCGCCGGTTTCTGTTGCGCATCGCGTTCCTCCCGATGGGGGGAGTGGGGGTGGAGGAGCGCGTCCGGACGCTGAGGAGGAGCATCGGGGTGTTGTCGGGAACAGGTCAACACGCTTCAATACGGCGTGACATCGCGGTGTGAACGGTGGGGCCGGCGTGTGAACGTCCGCCGTCACCCCACCTGGACCCACCGGGACCACGGGCACCACCCGCCGGACCGCCCGGACCCCCGTCGCGTGAACGTTCACAGGAGGAGCCGCCATGCCATCGAGCCCGAACGGCACCTTCTCGGACAGCGCCGCGCCGGGCGCCGCGCCGCCGGACGGCGTCCCCCGTGACGGAGTCCCTTCGGGCGGCCCCCCTCCGGACCGTGCCCGCACGGACGGCGCCCTGGACCTGCCGCACCTGCTGCGGGACGGCCCCTTCCACCTCGCGCTCCGCGCCGCCCTCGCCGCCCGCGGCCTGCCCCTGCACCGGGTGCAGCACCGGCTCGCCGCCCGGGGCATCAAGCTCGGGGTGACCAGCCTCAGTTACTGGCAGCAGGGGGCCCGGCGGCCGGGCCGCCCCGAGTCGCTGAAGGCCGTACGGGCCCTGGAGCAGATCCTGGAACTGCCCGGGGGCGCCCTGCTGCGGCTGCTGGCCGCGCCGGATCCCGCCGCCCCGGGCACGGCCCGGCCGCCGGCGCGTTCGTACCGGGCGCTGTTCAGCGTGGGCGCCACCGTGGAGGGGCTGCTGGCCGGCATGGAACTGCCGGTGGACGGCGGCCTGCACACCGTCGGCCACCACGAGCGGGTGTGGATCGGGCCCGCCGGGGAACTGCTCGGCCGCGAATCGCAGCACGTCGTACGGGCCCACCGCGACGGGGTCGACCGGTACGTCGCGGTGCACCACGGCGACCCGGGCTGCGATCCGCAGCGGATCCGGGTCCGGGCCGACGAGAACTGCCGGACCGGGCGGATCCGCCGCCACCCCGCATCCGAGCTGGTCGTCGCCGAGCTGCTCTTCGACGCCCGGCTGCGCGCCGGGGACACCTACGTCTTCGGCTACGGCTTCGAGGACGGCACGGCCGGGCGCAGCACCGAGTACGTGCGCGGCTTCAGCTACACCGGCGGGCAGTACGTGCTCCAGGTCCGCTTCGACGAGGCCGCGCTGCCGGTGCGCTGCCGCCGCTTCACGCGCAGCGGGCCGGACGCCCCGCGCGGGCGGCTCGTGGACCTGAACCCGAGCGGGCCGCACCGGGCCGTGCACCTGGTGGAGCAGGGGGTGCGGCGCGGGATCCTGGGGATCGGGTGGGACTGGGAGTGAGCGCCGGTGCGGCGCTCCAGGCCGTCAGCCTCTCAGCCCCTTAGCCCGTTAGCCCGTTAGCCCCTCAGCCCCTCAGCCCGCGACGAGCTTGCCGTCCTGGACCTTGACCGGGACCTCCGGCAGCGGCTCGGCGGCCGGGCCGCGCAGCACCTTGCCCGTGGTCACGTCGAAGCGGCTGCCGTGGCAGGGGCAGTTGCCCTCCCCTTCGGCAATCTTGTCCAGGACGCAGCCGGCGTGCGTGCACTGGGCGCTGAAGGCCTTGTACTGGCCGGCCTCCGCGCAGCTGACCACGAGCTTCTGCTCCCGGAACAGCTTCGCGCCGCCGACCGGGACCTCGGCCGCCGCACCCAGTTCGACGGGCTGGGCGGGGACCGCCGGG
This sequence comes from Streptomyces sp. NPDC002104, assembly GCF_053593795.1. Lineage (NCBI taxonomy): Bacteria > Bacillati > Actinomycetota > Actinomycetes > Kitasatosporales > Streptomycetaceae > Streptomyces > Streptomyces sp. NPDC002104. Next base: position 143,332 of record NZ_JBSFDF010000014.1, read on the forward strand.
GAGCCGGAGCCGCTGTTGGTCCCGGTGGAGCAGGCGGTGAGCGCGGCACCGCCGCCGACGGCTCCGGCGATCGCGGCGGCGCCCTTGAGGACGGTACGGCGGGCAGCGGGCTGCGAGGCGGACATGCGGTGCTCCTGGAGTGAGGATGCGGCGGGCCGGATTCTGCCCCCCGGGCCCTGGCGGGCCCACCCGACGATACCCGCGCCCGATGGGGTAGCTTCCCCCGCGTGATCGTCGTCGGTGGAGAAGCCCTGATCGACCTGGTGCCCGTCGCACAGCCGCCGGGCGCCCTGCTGCCGCGGCCCGGCGGCGGACCGTACAACACCGCGCTCGCGCTGGGCCGGCTCGGCGCCCCGGTCGCCTTCTGCTCCCGGATCTCGACGGACGGCTTCGGGGTCTCGCTGCTCGACGGGCTGCGCGCGGCCGGGGTGGACCTCTCGCTGGTCCAGCGCGGGCCGGAGCCGACGACGCTGGCGGTGCCCTCGCTGGCACCGGACGGCTCGGCGGCGTACGGGTTCTACGTCGAGGGCACGGCCGACCGGCTGTTCCGGCTGCCGCCCGCGCTCCCGGAGGGGGTACGGGCCCTCGCGCTCGGCACCTGTTCCCTGGTGCTGGAGCCCGGGGCGAGCGCCTACGAGGCCCTGCTGCGCAGGGAGTCCGGGCGCGGGCTGCTGACCCTGCTCGACCCCAACATCCGCCCGGCGCTGATCTCCGATCCGGCGGCCTACCGGGCCCGCTTCCTGTCCTGGCTGCCGTACGTCGGCGTGCTCAAGCTGTCGGAGGAGGACGCGGCGTGGCTGGGCGGCCGCCCCGGGGACTGGCTGGCGGCGGGCCCGTCGGCGGTGGTGCTCACCCGGGGCGCGGGCGGCCTCACGGTGTGGACCCGGGAGGGCGCGGAGCACTCGGTGGCGGCCCGCCGGGTCGCGGTGGTGGACACCATCGGCGCGGGCGACACCGTGAACGCGGCCCTGCTGCACCGGCTCGCGGGCGGCGCCGGAGGCCCGGGCGCGGGCGGCGCCGGAGGCCCGGGCGCGGGCGGCGCCGGAGGCCCGGGCGCGGGCGGCCCGGGGCCGGTGGACTGGCCCGGGGTGCTGTCCTACGCCGCCGCGGCGGCGGCGCTGACCTGCACCCGGGCGGGCGCGGAGCCTCCTTACGCCGCCGAGCTCAGCGCCGGGCGGCCCACACCGTAGAGGCCACGGCGGGGGCGAACTCCTCGACGGGCCCGACCGTGCGCCGCACCGCTGGGCCCGCTGTCACCGCAGGACGGATCGCCCGCGCGGACGCCGCGGACGCCCTCCTGGCCGCCCTGTCCGACCCGACGGCGCCGGGCCACCCCATCGGCGTCGCCGCCTGACGACCCCGCCGGGGCCCGCGCCGCCACGACCGGGACCCGCCCCGAACGGTGGTCCCCGTCGTGCGGGGGACGCCCCTGCCCGGGAGGGTGACGGCATGGGGCACTGGTGGTACCGCAACGTCCTGGAGCCGGGGAAGCTGCCGCTGCTCCTCGCGCTGTCGGCGTTCGTCCTCTCCTTCGCCGTGACCCGGGTCATCACCCGGATGATCCGCGCGGGCAAGGGGCCGTTCCGCAACGTCACCCCGGGCGGACTGCACGTCCACCACGCGGTCCCGGGAGTGATCCTGATGACCGTCGGCGGTTTCACGGGCATCGCGGGGGCCGGCCGGTCGGGGTGGGGGGCCGCGGTGGCGGCGGTGCTGTTCGGGATGGGGACGGGGCTGGTCCTGGACGAGTTCGCGCTGATCCTGCACCTGAGCGACGTCTACTGGACCAAGCAGGGCACGATCAGCATCGAGGTCGTGATCATGACGGCGGCGCTGGCGTCGCTGCTCCTCTGCGGGTTCCTTCCACTGGGGGTGGACGGGCTGACGCCCGACGAGGAGCGCAACCGGCTGACGGCCGTCGCCACGGTGGTGGCGAACCTGCTGTTCGCGGTCGTGGCCCTGTTCAAGGGGAAACCCCGGATGGCCGTTCTCGGCGCGGTCGTTCCCCTCATCGCGATGGTCGCCGCCGTACGGCTGGCACGCCCGGCGTCCCCGTGGGCCCGGCGCCTCTACCGCGGCCGGGCCAGGGCCCGGGCCCGGTCCCTCACACGGGCCTACCACCACGACCGGCGCTGGAACGGCCTGCGGCGCCGGGTGGACTACCTCATCGGCGGCGCCCCCAGCCAGTAGGAGACCGGAGGCCGGCAGAAACCCGGAAGGAGGCGCCGCTCCCGACCGTGGGACCGGCGCCTCCTTCGCAGGGCTACGCCTTGCGCGCCCGGGTGGCCTTCTTCGCGGCCGGGGCAGCCGCCTTCTTCGCCGCCGCCGGCTTTGCCGCCGTCTTTGCCGCCGCCGTCTTCGCCGCCGGGGCCGCCGCCTTCTTGCGCGCGGCCGTCTTCTTCGCCGGCTTCGCGGAAGCCGCCGCCGGGGCGTCGGCCTCCAGGATCCGGTCCGCGCCCAGGATGTCCCGCAGGAACTTGCCCGTGTGGCTCGCGCCCACCGAGGCGACCTGCTCGGGCGTGCCCTCGGCGACGACGAGGCCGCCGCCGTAACCGCCCTCGGGGCCCATGTCCACGACCCAGTCCGCGGTCTTGACGACATCGAGGTTGTGCTCGATGACGATCACCGTGTTGCCCTTGTCGACCAGCCCCGACAGCACCTTGATCAGCTTCGAGATGTCCTCGAAGTGCAGACCCGTCGTCGGCTCGTCCAGGACGTACACCGTCCGCCCCGTCGACCGCTTCTGGAGCTCGGAGGCCAGCTTCACGCGCTGCGCCTCGCCGCCCGACAGGGTCGGCGCCGACTGGCCGAGGCGGACGTACCCGAGCCCCACCTCGTTCAGCGTCTTCAGGTGCCGCGAGATCGTCGGAACGGCCTCGAAGAAGCCGGCGGCCTCCTCGATCGGCATGTTCAGGACCTCGGCGATGGACTTGCCCTTGTAGTGGACCTCCAGCGTCTCCCGGTTGTACCGGTCGCCGTGGCAGACCTCGCACGGGACGTACACGTCCGGCAGGAAGTTCATCTCGATCTTGATCGTGCCGTCGCCGGAGCAGTTCTCGCACCGGCCGCCCTTCACGTTGAAGGAGAAGCGGCCCGGCAGATAGCCGCGCACCTTCGCCTCCATCGTCTCCGCGAAGAGCTTGCGGACGTGGTCGAAGACACCGGTGTACGTGGCCGGGTTGGACCGCGGGGTCCGGCCGATCGGCGACTGGTCCACGTGCACGACCTTGTCGACGAGGTCGTCGCCGTCCACCCGCGTGTGCCGTCCCGGCACCGAACGCGCGCCGTTGAGCTCGCGGGCGAGGTGCGTATACAGGATGTCGTTGACCAGCGTCGACTTGCCGGAGCCCGAGACGCCCGTCACCGCCGTGAGCACGCCCAGCGGGAAGGACACGTCGATGTCCCGCAGGTTGTTCTCCTTGGCGCCGTGGACCGTGAGCCTGCGCGAGGGGTCCACGGGACGGCGTACGTCCGGGAGCGGGATGGACCGCTTGCCGGACAGGTACTGACCGGTGATCGACTCGGGGTTCTTCAGCAGCTCCTTCAGCGAGCCGCTGTGCACGACCTTGCCGCCGTGCTCACCGGCGCCGGGGCCGATGTCGACGACCCAGTCGGCCACCTTGATCGTGTCCTCGTCGTGCTCGACGACGATGAGCGTGTTGCCCATGTCCCGCAGCCGCACCAGGGTCTCGATCAGCCGGTGGTTGTCCCGCTGGTGCAGGCCGATGGAGGGCTCGTCCAGCACGTACAGCACGCCCACCAGGCCGGAGCCGATCTGCGTGGCGAGGCGGATGCGCTGGGCCTCGCCGCCCGAGAGGGTGCCGGCGGCGCGGTTGAGCGAGAGGTAGTCCAGGCCGACGTCGACGAGGAAGCGCAGCCGCTCGTTGACCTCCTTGAGGACCCGCTCGGCGATCTTCTTGTCGCGGGCGTCGAGCTTGAGGCGCCCGAGGAAGTCCGCGCACTCGCTGATCGACATCGCGGCGACATCGGCGATCGAGCGGTCCATGACCGTCACCGCGAGCACGATCGGCTTGAGCCGGGTGCCCTGGCAGGTGGGGCAGGGCACCTCGCGCATGTAGCCCTCGAAGCGCTCGCGGCTGGCGTCGCTCTCGGATTCCGAGTGGCGCCGCTTCACGAACGGCACCGCGCCCTCGAAGGCCGTGGTGTAGGCCCGCTCGCGCCCGTACCGGTTGCGGTAGCGGACCTCGATCTGGGTCTTGTGGCCGTACAGCAGGGCCTTCTTCGCCCGCAGCGGCAGCCCGGCCCAGGGGATGTCCGTGCGGAAGCCGAGCTCGCCCGCGAGCGCGCCGATCAGCCGCTGGAAGTAGTCCTTGGTGTGGCCGAGCGACCACGGGGAAACCGCGCCCTCGTCCAGGGACTTGTCCTCGTCCGGGACGATCAGTTCCGGGTCCACCTCCATGCGCGTACCGATGCCGGTGCACTCGGGGCAGGCGCCGAAGGGCGAGTTGAAGGAGAAGGAGCGCGGCTCCAGCTCCTCGAAGGAGAGGTCGTCGTACGGGCAGTAGAGGTGCTCGGAGTACATCCGCTCGCGCTCGGGGTCGTCCTCGGCGAGGTCGACGAAGTCCAGGATCACCATGCCGCCCGACAGCCCGAGGGCCGTCTCCACGGAGTCCGTCAGCCGGCGCTTGGCGCTGTCCTTGACGGTGAGGCGGTCGATGACCACCTCGATGGTGTGCTTCTCCTGCTTCTTCAGCGTGGGCGGCTCGGAGAGCTGGATCGTCTCCCCGTCCACCCGGGCGCGGCTGTAGCCCTTGGTCTGGAGGTCGGCGAAGAGGTCGACGAACTCCCCCTTGCGTTCGCGCACCAGAGGCGACAGCACCTGGAAGCGGCTTCCCTCGGGCAGCCCGAGCACCTTGTCGACGATCGCCTGCGGCGACTGCCGCGAGATCGGCCGGGAGCACTCGGGGCAGTGGGGCTTGCCGATGCGCGCGAAGAGCAGGCGGAGGTAGTCGTAGACCTCGGTGATGGTGCCGACGGTGGAGCGGGGGTTGCGCGAGGTGGACTTCTGGTCGATGGAGACGGCCGGGGAGAGGCCCTCGATGAAGTCGACGTCGGGCTTGTCCATCTGCCCGAGGAACTGGCGGGCGTACGAGGACAGCGACTCGACGTAGCGGCGCTGGCCCTCGGCGAAGATCGTGTCGAAGGCCAGGGAGGACTTGCCCGACCCGGAGAGTCCGGTGAAGACGATGAGCGAGTCGCGCGGCAGGTCAAGAGAAACGTTCTTGAGGTTGTGCTCGCGAGCGCCACGAACGATGAGACGGTCGGTCACGCCGGTCCGCACCTTTCTTGAGAGAGCGGGGGCACTGGCCCCCGTCCCAGGGTATTGGGGGGCGCCTCTGCGGTGGAGTGGGAGACTGGACTCCGAGCGTATAGCACGTGCATTCGATTTCCGGCACTCCGCAGCCCTCTTCACCCGATCGTGTATCGGGAGCCCTCCGGCCACTAGGCTCGGCCGCATGATTGATCATGCGCACGACCTGCGATCCGTTCATGAGGCCACCGACCGGCTGCTGACCGCGGTAGCGAAGCTGGACAACGCGAAGCTCGCCGAAGAGTCACTGCTCCCCGGCTGGACCCGCGGCCACGTCCTGGCGCACCTCGCCCGGAACGCGGACGCCCTGGTCGAGGTGTTCGAGGGCCGCCCGATGTACGAGAGCGCCACCTCCCGGGAGTCCGACATCGAGCGTGATGCGGGGCGTCCTCTGCTGGAACAGCTCGAGGACGTCCGGAATTCCGCGGACCGCTGGTTCGCCGTCGCCGAGCGCCCGCAGGACTGGACCCGCACCGTGGAACTGCGCAACGGCGTCACCGACGCGGCGGCCCGCGTGCCCTTCCGGCGCCTGATCGAGGTCGAGCTGCACCACGTCGACCTGAACATCGGCTACGCGCTCTCCGACCTCTCCGAGGAGTTCACCGGCCGGGAGATCGAGTTCCTCGCGGAGCGCTGGTCGGGCCGCCCGGAGGTGCCGCCGACCGTCCTGTCCGCCACCGACGGGCGCCAGTGGCTGACCGGCTCCGCCGGCGACCCGGCCGTCGCCGTCACCGGCTCCGCCGCCTCGCTCCTGGGCTGGCTCGCCGGCCGCGGGGACAAGGGCGCCTCCCTGACCACCGAGGGCGGCCCCCTGCCGGCCCTCCCTCCGCTCTAGGATCGGTCCATGACGTACAGCGGAGCGGTCAAGGTCGGCGGTCCGGCCGACGTGCACGAACTCTCGGACCTGATGATTTCCAAAGTCGCGGTGGGCGGCATGAACAACAACGCCTACCTGCTGCGCTGCCGGGCCACCGACGAGCAGCTGCTCATCGACGCGGCCGCGGAGCCGGAGACCCTGCTCAACCTGATCGGCGACGGCGGCATCGCTTCCGTGGTCACCACCCACCGGCACGGCGACCACTGGGGCGCGCTGGCGGAGGTGGTCGGGGCGACCGGCGCACGGACGTACGCGGGCGCCCACGACGCGGAGGGCATCCCGGTCACCACCGACGTGCTCGTCGAGGACGGGGACACGATCACGGTCGGCCGGGTCACGCTGACCGCCCGCCACCTGGTCGGCCACACCCCCGGCTCCATCGCGCTGGTCTACGACGACCCGCACGGCCACCCGCACGTGTTCACCGGCGACTGCCTCTTCCCGGGCGGCGTCGGCAACACCTGGGGCGACCCGAAGGCCTTCGTCCAGCTCGTCGACGACGTGGAGCGCCAGCTCTTCGACCGGCTGCCGGACGAGACCTGGGTCTACCCCGGCCACGGCAACGACACCACGCTCGGCGCCGAGCGTCCCCACCTGGCCGAATGGCGCGAGCGCGGCTGGTGAACCGGTCCGGCGCGTCAACCGCGCGCCGGACCGCACTTCCTTCCGGTCAATGCTGACCGAACGCACGTCCTGAGGGGGCGGGGCGGGGTAATTGCTGCACCATGCAACACGACCCCTCCCCCTCCCCCACCCCCTCTCCCTCCTCCGCTGCCTCCCCCGCCGCCTCCCCCTCGATGCTCCGGCTCGCCGCGGCCTCCCTCGTCGGCACCGCCATCGAGTTCTACGACTTCTTCGTCTACGGCACCGCCGCCGCCCTGGTGCTCGGCCCGCTCTTCTTCCCCTCCTTCTCCCCGCTCGCCGGCACCCTCGCCGCCTTCGGCACCTTCGGCGTCGGGTTCCTCGCCCGGCCCCTCGGCTCCGCGCTCTTCGGCCACATCGGCGACCGGTACGGCCGCCGCCCGGTGCTGCTCGCCTCCCTGCTGCTCACCGGCCTGGCCACGGTGGCGGTGGGCTGCGTGCCCTCGTACGCCTCCATCGGGACGGCCGCGCCGGTCCTCCTGGTCCTGCTGCGCTTCCTCCAGGGCCTCGGCCTCGGCGGGGAGTGGGGCGGCGCGGTGCTGCTGACCTCGGAGCACGCTCCCGAAGGGCGGCGCGGACTGTGGTCGAGCTTCCCGCAGATGGGTCCGGCGGTGGGGTTCCTGCTGGCCAACGGCCTGATGCTGACCCTGTCGAGCACGCTGTCCGACGGGCAGTTCGCCGCCTGGGGCTGGCGGGTGCCGTTCTGGGTGGCGGGGCTGCTCGCCCTGAGCGGGCTGTGGCTGCGCCGCTCCGTGGAGGAGACCCCGCAGTTCCGCGCCCTGACCGAGACCGGCCGCCGGGCCGACGCCCCGCTGGCCGAGGTCCTGCGGGGCCACTGGCGCCTGCTCCTGCTGACCGGCGGGGCGCTGGCCGTGGGCTACGCCGTCTTCTACGCGGTCACCACCTGGTCCCTCGCGTACGCCACCGAACACCTCGGCGTGCACCGCTCGGTCATGCTGGCCTGCATCATGGTGGCCGTCGCCCTCAAGGGGGCGGCCACCCCGGTGATCGCGGTGCTCGGCGACCGCCACGGCCGGCGCCCGCTGTGCCTGGCGGGCTGCGCGGCGTCCGCGCTGTGGATGTTCCCCTTCGTGGCGCTGCTGCGCACCGCGCAGCCGCTGCTGATGACCGTGGGCCTCTTCGGCGCCCTGCTCGGCATGGTGACGATGTTCGCGGTGGTGGGCGCGTACCTGCCCGAGCTGTACGCCCCGCGGATCCGCTGCACGGGCGCGGCCGTCGGCTACAACCTCGGCGGGGTGCTGGGCGGTGCGCTGACCCCGATCGTGGCGACGGCGCTGGCGGACGGCTCCGGCCCGCCGTGGGCCGTCGCCGTGTACCTGACGGCGATCGCCCTGGTCTCGCTGGCCTGCTTCGCGCTGCTGCCGGAGACCAATCCCGCGGTCGTACGGCAGCGGACGGGCGGGTACGCGGACGCGGAGAAGGGGGCGGCCGACGCGGCCGCCCCCGTGTAGTCCCGCCAGTCCCGCCCGCCGGCCGCTACTTGGCCTCCACCGGCTTGTGGCCCGGGTACAGGTGGCCGGGGGTCACGATGCGGGTGACCGCCTCGCCGAAGAGGGTGCTGGGCTCCTGGCCCTTGTACAGGTCGTCGGTGGTGAGCAGGATGACCAGGGTCGCCTGCTCCTGCGGCAGGTAGACGGTCAGCGTCTCGTATCCGGGCAGCGAGCCGTTGTGGCCGAGCCAGCCCTGGACGTTGAAGATGCCGAGCCCGTAGCCGTCGCCGGGGATGATGCCGATCGGCTGGGTCTTCAGCCGCTCGGCCTGCGTCGCGGGGGTCAGGAGGGTTCCGGTGGCCAGGGTCTTGGCCCAGCTGCGCAGGTCCTGGAGGTCGGAGGCCATCGCGCCGGCCGCCCAGGCCCAGGACGGGTCGAAGTCCGTCGCGTCCACGATCGTGCCGCCGGGCAGATCGTTGGTGTAGCCGTTCGCGTGCGGCTCGGGGAACGTCGTCCCCGTCGCGAGGACGGTGCGCCCGCTCAGCCCCGCGGGCTTCACGACGTCCTGCGCGATGACCTCCTGGAGCGGCCGGCCGGTGATCTTCTCCACCAGCAGGCCGAGCAGGATCAGATTGGTGTTGGAGTACTCGAACTTCGCGCCCGGCTGGAAGTTCACCGGGTGCTTGAAGGAGATGTCGAGCAGCTGCTGCGGGGTGAAAGTGGAGGTGCCGTTGAGCTCCTTGGCGAAGCCCGGGTCCTCGCTGTAGTTGTAGAGCCCGCTGCGCATGCCCGCGAGTTCGCGCAGGGTGATGCGGTCCCCGTTGGGGACACCGCTGATGTACCTGCCGATCGGGTCGTCCAGGGCGAGTTTGCCCTGGTCCACGAGCTGGAGGAGGGCGGTGACCGTGAACGTCTTGGTCTCGCTGCCGATGCGCACCCCGAGATCGGGCGTCATGGGTGCGCCGGTCGCCTTGTCGGCCACGCCGAAGGACTTCACGTAGCTGCCCTTGCCGGGGGCCCACAGCCCCACGGTCGCGCCCGGCACCTTCGTCAGGTCCATGACCTGACGGACCGCCGCGTCCAGTCGGGCCGCAACGGCCGGGGTGAGCTGCGGGAACTCCGTATCGCCACCTGGGGACGGGGCGGCGGACACGGACGGGGCCGGGACGGTCGCCCCGTACGCGGAGCCCGCGACGGCCGGGACGATGAGCAGGCCGGCGGCGGCGATCGCCGTACAGGCCCTGCGCATCCTGATGCGGGTCGGCCTCATGGGTCGGCCTCCTGTCGTACGACGACGAGGGCAACGTCCCACCAGCCTAGGCCCGCACCACCCCGGTCGCGCGGCGGCGACCGGGGTGGCACCGGGTCAGGCGTCGATGCGCTCCGGACCGCCCTCGGCGGCCTCGGCGGCCTCGGCCTCCGCCTGCTTCTTCGAGGCGATGAGGCTGGTGATCGTGGTGATCACCAGGACGCCGCAGATGACGCCGAGGGAGACCGGGATGGAGATCTGCGGGACGTGCAGGCCCGACTCGTGCAGGGCGTGCAGCACGAGCTTGATGCCGATGAAGCCGAGGATGACGGAGAGGCCGTAGCTGAGGTGGACCAGCTTCTTGAGCAGTCCGCCGATGAGGAAGTACAGCTGGCGCAGACCCATCAGTGCGAAGGCGTTCGCGGTGAAGACGATGTACGGGTCCTGGGTGAGGCCGAAGATCGCGGGGATCGAGTCCAGGGCGAACAGCACGTCGGTGGTGCCGATGGCGAGCATGACGACCATCAGGGGGGTCAGGACGCGCTTGCCGTTGTTCCGGATGAAGAGCTTGGTGCCGTGGTAGCGGTCGGCGACGCCGAACTTCTTCTCGATGGACTTCAGGAGACGGTTCTCCTCGAACTCCTCGTCCTCTTCGTCCTTGCGGGCTTCCTGGATCAGCTTCCACGCGGTGTAGATGAGGAACGCGCCGAAGATGTAGAAGACCCACGAGAAGTTGGTGATGATCGCGGCGCCCGCGGCGATGAAGATGGCGCGCAGGACCAGGGCGATCAGTACGCCGATCAGCAGGACGCGCTGCTGGAGCTGCGAGGGGACGGCGAACTTCGCCATGATCAGGACGAAGACGAAGAGGTTGTCCACGCTCAGCGACTTCTCGGTGATGAAGCCGGCGAAGAACTCCTGCGAGGCCTGCCCCTGCCCGAGCACCAGCAGGCCGATGCCGAAGAGCACCGCGAGGACGATCCAGACGACCGTCCAGATGCCCGCTTCCTTCATGGAAACGTCGTGCGGTTTGCGGCCGATGAAGAAATCGGCGCCGATGAGGATGCCCAGACCGAGAATGGTCAGCACCCAGATGGTCAAAGAAACGTCCACTGTGAACACGCCTCCGGCAGATGGCTCAGCACTTTGTCAGCGTCATCGCTGCCGGAGGTCTCTTCCACCCGGACGGCCAGGAGGCCACGGGCCGGCGCCCCGGGACCGATTGCAGTCCGTATTGACGGGCACGCCGTAGCAGGAAAGCAGGAATACTCCCCTCCGCACTCAGCAGCGTACCCGCCAGAGGCGCCCAAGGTAAAGGGAAGACCAAGAACTGGTCAGCGGCCGGTCATCGAGGCGGGTGGTCGAGGCCGGGCGGCGGACCGCCCGGCGACCGCTACCGCGCGCCGCCCCGGGCCGCCGCGACCCGCTCCAGCGCCTGTTCCAGGACCCGGCTGCGCTGCGGCGGCAGGTCCGGCTCGAAGGTCCAGGCGTGGTGGACCCAGGGGTCGGCGAGGTGGTTGTCCGGGACGGGCGACAGCCGCATCAGCGAGCGCCACAACGGATCCAGCAGCGGCCCGTAGGCCGAGGCCTCGTCACGGTCCGCGACCATCAGGAGGTGCACGCCGACCGCCGGGCCCTCGTCGGCGAGATAGCGCAGACGGGTGACGGCGCGGTCGTCGAACCCGTGCGGGAAGTCGTGCACGATCAGCAGCTGGTCGGCGGTGTCCACATCCGGCGGCAGGTCCTCCGGAGCTCCGGCCCGCACCGCCATCTGTACGAGGTCCACCCGGCGGGTCAGCCGCTCCAGGGTCTCGGTGACCCCCGCGGCCCCGGCCGCCGGCGGCCCGGCCAGCACTCCGGCGCGCACCAGCGGGGCCAGCGAACCGGCTCCGGCCCCGGCCGCGTCGATGACGTGGACGGCGAACCGGCCGGCGGGGTGGACGGCCAGCATCCGCGCCGCGTGGGCGACGGCCATGTCCATGGCGGCCCGGCGCAGCCGGTCGGTGTCCATCGCCATGGCCGCCTCGGAGCCGGTGCGGCCGTTGTCGATCCACAGGCCGCGCTCCGGCGGGACCCGGACGAGCATCGGGATGCGCAGGCCGGGCCGCTCGGGCAGGTGGAGGTCGCCCAGGCGCAGGGCGAGGGGGGCCTCGACGGGCACGGTGTGCGCCTGCCAGACCGGGTTGTCCCAGCGCGCGTACGCGGCGGGCAGCGCGGGCTCGACCACCTCGGACTCGGCGGTGAGCTGGACCAGGTCCCGGTCGAGGACCTCCTGCGCCCGCGCGACCAGTTCCTCGCGGCGGGCCCGGGCGGTGTCCCGGGCGGCGTTGCCGGAGCCGCCGAGCCGGTGGCGCGGGTCGGACAGCGCCTCGCCGAGCTCGCGGTCCATCCGGGAGTCGGCGAACTCGACGGCGCCGCGGTAGGCGGCGACGGCGCGGGCCAGGTCCTCGAACATGCCCCAGACCTGGTTGTAGAGCCGCTCCTCCATGGACCAGCCGCTCGCGTCCCCGGCGACGGGGCGGGGCGCCTCGCCGGGCCGCGGCGGCTCGGCCGGGCGCGGCGCGGGCTCGGGCGGCTCGGTGCTGGTGCGGCGGCGCGGGTGGGCGTAGCTGATCGTGGGCGGACCGCCGGCGGTGTCCGCAGCCGGCTCCGGGGGCGGCGGCGGGGGCGTGGGTGCGGGCGGCGCGTCCTGCGGGACGGCGGCCGGAGCCGGGCCCCGGAGCCCGTGCGGCAGGGTCGGCGCGGACGGGGTGGGCATCACGGCCAGGGTGATGTCACCGGCCGGCAGCGGTGTCCCGAGCACGGCGTCGGCCAGCAGCACGGCGGTCGGCGCGGGCAGACCCGCGTCGGTCAGGAGCGCGCCGAGGCCGGCGGCGTACCCCTGGCCGACGGCGCGCACCTTCCAGGCGCCCTGGCGGCGGTACAGCTCCAGGGCCACGACGGCGGTCTCCGACTCCAGTCCGGTCAGCGTGTACCCGGCGAGCTCCGCGCCCTCCGGGTCGGCCACGGACACGTAGGAGGCGGGGACCGCGCCGAAGGTGCCCGGCCCGCCGGGCGGCAGGACCAGGACGAGGCCGACCCGGTGGACGGCCGGAGCCACCGCGTCGAGGTCGACCGCTATGCGGTGCTGCCCGGAGGCCTCCCCGGGCACTTCCAGCCCGGGAAGGGTGCGGGCGCCCGGGTGGGCGACCGCCCCGGGGCCGGCGAGCCGGCCCGTGTCGTCGCCGAGGTGGGCCAGGGCGAGCACGGGCGTGCCCGCCGAGACCCTGATCTCCACCCGGCTCCGGGACAGGGGGTGGTTCTGCCCCCGGACCAGTTCGGCCGTCATCGTGCAGCCCCTCCCCCGTACCCGGTTTTCCGCCGGGCCCTCGATCGTGCCCGGCCCTGCTGTGCCGTACTGCTGTTCCGCTGTTCTGCTGTTCTGCTGTTCCGCGTGCTGCCGGTCCTGCTTACAGGTGCGGCAGGATCGCCGGCATCAGGTCCTGGAAGGTGCGGCCGTTGGCCGGGTTCCCGAGGGCCGTCATCTGCCAGCCGCCGCCGACGCGCGACACCTTCGCCATGATCTGAGCGGTGTACTGGCCGCCACCGTCCAGCGTGTAGCGGGCCAGCTCCTGGCCGTTGGTCTCGTCGACGATGCGGCAGAAGGCGTTCTCCACCTCCTGGAACGTCTGGCCGGTGAAGGAGTTCACCGTGAAGACGATCTGGTCGATGTGCACCGGCACGCGCTGCAGGTCGACGAGGATCGACTCGTCGTCCCCGCCCTGGCCGACGCCGCCGACGAGGTTGTCACCGGTGTGCTTGACCGAGCCGTCGTCGCTCTGCAGGTGCCGGAAGAAGACGACGTCCACGGGCTGCTTGTCGGCGAAGAGCACCGCCGACGCGTCGAGGTCGATCTCCCGGGTCCGCGAGCCGAACAGCCCCCGGCGCTTGGCCGCCTGCCAGCCGAGGCCCATCCGGACCGCGGTCAGCGTGCCTCCGTCCGCCTTCTGCAGACTGATGGCCTGACCCTTGGTCATGTTGACCGTCACGCGCTGTCCCCTCTCCATAGCCCTCCCCCGATGGGGGTGCGCAGCATGTGCCTGCGGCTGTGCCAACCCTACTGACCGCCTCCGGGTCAGGCGAGGCCCGCTTCCTTCATCTGTCGCAGCTCCTTCTTCAGCTCGCCGACCTCGTCCCGGATCCGGGCCGCGACCTCGAACTGCAGCTCCGCGGCCGCGCCCCGCATCCGCTCGGTCATCTGCTCGATGAGCGCGGCCAGTTCGGCGGCGGGACGGTCGGTGGCCGCCACGGGCCCCTTGGCCCCCTTGGCGCCCTTCGCCCCGGCCTTGCCGCCCGCCGTGGCCTGCGCCGCCTTGCCGCCGAGCGCCGGGACGGGCGCCTTGAGGGCCTTGCCGTCCTTGGTCTGCCGGTAGCCGGTGCCGAGCAGCTCCTCGGTGTCGAGTTCCTCGCGGGCGATCGTGGCCACGATGTCGTTGATCTTCTTGCGCAGCGGCTGCGGGTCGATCCCGTGGGCCGTGTTGTAGGCGACCTGCTTCTCGCGGCGGCGGTTCGTCTCGTCGATCGCCTGGGCCATCGCCGGGGTGATGCTGTCCGCGTACATGTGGACCTGGCCGGAGACGTTGCGCGCCGCGCGTCCGATGGTCTGGATCAGCGAGGTCCCCGAGCGCAGGAAGCCCTGCTTGTCGGCGTCCAGGATGGCCACCAGCGAGACCTCGGGCAGGTCGAGCCCCTCGCGGAGCAGGTTGATGCCGACCAGGACGTCGTACTCGCCGGCCCGCAGCTCGCGCAGCAGCTCGATGCGGCGCAGGGTGTCCACGTCGCTGTGCAGGTAGCGGACCTGGATGCCGAGCTCCAGGAAGTAGTCGGTGAGGTCCTCGGCCATTTTCTTGGTGAGGGTGGTGACCAGGACCCGCTCGTCCTTCTCCACCCGCTGGCGGATCTCGTGCACCAGGTCGTCGATCTGGCCCTCGGTGGGCTTGACCACGACCTCCGGGTCGATGAGACCGGTCGGGCGGATGATCTGCTCGACGAAGCCGTCGCCGCGCGAGAGCTCGTACTTGCCCGGGGTGGCCGACAGGTAGACGGTCTGACCGATCCGCTCCTGGAACTCCTCCCACTTCAGCGGCCGGTTGTCCAGGGCGGAGGGGAGCCGGAAGCCGTGGTCGACCAGGGTCCGCTTGCGGGAGGCGTCGCCCTCGTACATCGCGCCGATCTGGGGCACCGTGACGTGCGATTCGTCGATGACGAGGAGGAAGTCCTCGGGGAAGTAGTCGATGAGGGTGTTCGGGGCGGAGCCGCGCTCGCGGTCGTCCATGTGCAGCGAGTAGTTCTCGATGCCGGAGCAGGAGCCGATCTGGCGCATCATCTCCAGGTCGTAGGTGGTGCGCATGCGCAGGCGCTGCGCCTCCAGCATCTTGCCCTGCTTCTCCAGCTCGGCGAGGCGCTCGGCGAGCTCGGCCTCGATGCCGCGCACCGCCTTCTCCATGCGCTCGGGGCCGGCGACGTAGTGGCTCGCGGGGAAGACGTACAGCTCGCGGTCCTCGCTGATCACCTCGCCGGTCAGCGGGTGCAGGGTCGACAGGGCCTCGATCTCGTCGCCGAACATCTCGATGCGGACGGCCAGTTCCTCGTAGACCGGGAAGATCTCGATGGTGTCGCCGCGCACCCGGAAGGTGCCGCGGGTGAAGGCCACGTCGTTGCGGGTGTACTGGATGTCGACGAAGCGGCGCAGGAGCTGGTCCCGGTCCATCTCCTCGCCCACCTTGAGGGGGACCATCCGGTCCACGTACTCCTGCGGGGTGCCGAGGCCGTAGATGCAGGACACGGAGGCGACGACGATGACGTCGCGCCGGGTGAGGAGGGAATTGGTCGCGGAGTGGCGCAGCCGCTCCACCTCCTCGTTGATCGAGGAGTCCTTCTCGATGTAGGTGTCCGACTGCGGTACGTACGCCTCGGGCTGGTAGTAGTCGTAGTACGAGACGAAGTACTCGACCGCGTTGTTCGGCAGGAGCTCGCGGAACTCGTTCGCCAGCTGGGCGGCGAGCGTCTTGTTCGGCGCCATCACCAGGGTGGGCCGCTGGAGCTTCTCGATCATCCAGGCGGTCGTCGCCGACTTGCCGGTTCCGGTCGCGCCGAGCAGCACGACATCCTTCTCACCTGCACGGATGCGCTTCTCCAGCTCGGCGATGGCCGTCGGCTGGTCACCGCTGGGCGTGTAGGAACTGACGACCTCGAAAGGCGCCACCGTGCGTTCGATCTTCGATACGGGCCGCATGGGTCAACCGTACGACCACCCACTGACACTCGGGGCCCGCCCGCCCCGGGAGGAGTCGTGCGCGCCTGGTCCGTTTGTCGTAGTTCGGTGGCGGCCCGGTGATCGCCAACCCCATGATCGCCGTACGCGGCTCTCCCTGAAAGCGCGTCGGAAACGCACCGCCGCCAGTGCCCCGCCGCAACGAATGCCGCTCCGCGCCCGTTTGACGGCGGGAGCAGGGCCCATGACCCGAGGAGAACGCGCATGTACGTCCGATCCGCCGCCGCGGCCACCGCCGCCTTCCTGGGACTCGCCCTGACCGTGTGCGGTACGGGCTCCGCCTCGGCCGCACCCGGTCCGGACTGGCTGTCCAACCCGATCGTGTACGCCCACCGGGGGGCTTCGGCCTACGCCCCGGAGAACACCCTGGAGTCGATCGACCTCGCCATGGAGATGGGCTTCGCCTGGGTGGAGAACGACGTCCAGCGCACCAGGGACGGGGAGCTCGTCGTCATCCACGACGACACCCTGACCCGGACGACCGACGTCGAGCAGGTGTTCCCCGACCGGGCGCCCTGGCGGGTCAAGGACTTCACCGCGGCGGAGATCGCCCGGCTGGACGCGGGGAGCTGGTTCGGACAGGAGTTCGCGGGCGCCCGCGTACCGACCCTGCGGCAGTACATGAACCGGGTCCAGCGCAACCAGCAGCGGCTGCTCCTGGAGATCAAGAAGCCGGAGCTCTACCCGGGGATCGAGCAGCAGACCCTGGACGTGCTGGCCGCGACCGGCTGGCTCGAGGAGAACCACGTGGCCCGCCGGCTGGTCGTCCAGAGCTTCAGCGCCGCCTCGGTGCGCACCGTGCACGAGCTGCGCCCCGACCTGTACACGGCCTTCCTCGGCACCCCGGCCCTCGCCGACCTGCCGCGGTACGCCGCGTTCGCCGACCGGATCAACCCCTGGTACACCACCATCGACGGCGACTGGGTCTCCGCGGTGCACCAGCTGCACGGCCCCCACGGCAAGGCCCTGGAGGTGGACACCTGGATCGTGGACGACGCCGCGACCGCCCTGAAGGTCCAGGACATGGGCGTGGACGGGATCATCACCGACAGGCCCGACGTCGTACGGGAAGCGGTCGGCGGCTACTGACGGGCGGCTGACGGCTGCCGACGGGCGGCTGACGCGCGGCTGACGCGCGGCTGACGGGCGGCGCTGTCACCGGCGCGTCGTACGGTGAGGAGGTGGACACTCCTGAGCCCCGCGGGCCGCACCTCGAATGGACCGTCGTCGACACCGGCGACACCGGCATCGGGCCGCTGCTCCTCGCCGCCACCCCCGAGGGCCTGGTCAAGGTCGAGTTCCACGCCGGACCGGACCGGGCCGCGCGGCTGATCGGCGCGCTGGTCTCCCGGCTCGGCGCCGACGCCCGGCGCCCGCCGCCGGGCGAAGAGGTCCTGCTGGCCGAGCCGATACGCCAGCTGAAGGCCTACTTCGCCGGGACGCTGCGCCGCTTCGACCTGCCGCTGGACTGGCGGCTCAGCTCCGGCTTCAACCGGCAGGTCCTCCTGGAACTGGACCGCACCGTGCCCTACGGGGCGGTCGTGGGGTACGGCGAACTCGCCGCCCGGGCCGGAGCCCCGGGGGCGGCCCAGGCCGTCGGCAACGCCATGGGCTCGAACCCGCTGCCGCTGGTGGTGGCCTGCCACCGGGTCGTGGAGAACGACGGGGGCATCGGCGGCTTCGGCGGCGGCGTGGAGACCAAGCGCCGCCTCCTCGCCCTGGAGGGCGTCCTGCCCGAGCCGCTGTTCTGAGGCGCCCGGCCGTGCTCCCGGTGCTCCCCGCGCTCCCGCAATCCCTGTTCCGCCCGCCCGCGCAGGAGTGCGAAACTGCGGCGGTGACCACACCTTGCGCCGCGCCCGCAGCCCTTCCGCACCCGTGCCGGAGGTGTACCGCGTGAGCACCGCGCCCGGCACCGACCGGTCCGCCGCCGCCGTCACCGCCGCCGACCTGCCGCGGCTGCGGCGGCGCACCTCCGGGGTTCTGATCGCCGGCCAGGTGCTGGGCGGGATCGGCGTGCCCATCAGCATCGCCCTGGCCCCGGTCCTGGCCACCGAGGTCAGCGGCACGGAGTCGCTCTCCGGTTTCGCCTCGACCGCCTCCGTGATCGGCACCGCGGCCGTCTCCCTGCCGCTCGCCGCGCTGATGACCGCGCGCGGCCGCCGACCCGGTCTGGTCCTCGCCTACGTGATCGGCGCGGCCGGGGCCGCCCTCGTCGTCCTCGCCGCCTCGGTCAAGAGCTTCCCGCTGCTGATGATCGGCATGGCCGCCTTCGGAGCCGCCTCCTCGGCCAACCTCCAGGCCCGCTTCGCCGCCGCCGACCTCGCCGAGCCCGACCACCGGGCCCGGGCGATCTCCGTCGTCGTCTGGGCGTCCACCATCGGCGCCGTGCTCGGCCCCAACCTCTCCGCACCGGCCAGCCGCAGCTTCGAGGGCACCTCCATACCCCCGACGGCGGGGCCCTTCATTTGGGCCGGCGCCGTCTTCCTGCTCACCGCCACACTGATCGGCGTACTCCTGCGCCCGGATCCCCTCCTCACGGCCCGCGCGCTCGCCCCGTCCGGGGACCAGACCCGCGCCGGGCGTTCCCTGCGCGCCGGGTTCGCGGCCGTCAAGGCCTCCCCCCGGGCCCGGCTCGCGCTGCTCACCATCGCGGTCTCGCACACCGCCATGGTCTCGATCATGGTGATGACCCCGGTCGACCTCGGACACCACGGAGCCGGGCTCCAGCTCATCGGACTGGTCATCAGCGGGCACATCGCCGGCATGTTCGGCTTCTCGCCGGTGATGGGATGGCTCGCGGACCGGATCGGCCGGCTGTCCGTGATCGGGCTCGCCGCCGGGCTGCTGTCCGTCGCCGCACTGCTCGCCGGCACGGCCGACGGGAACCACACCCAGAGCGCCGCCGGACTCTTCCTGCTCGGCCTGGGCTGGTCCGCCGGCATGGTGTCCGGCTCGGCGCTGCTGACCGACTCCGTGCCGCAGGCCGCGCGGGCCGCCGTACAGGGTCTGGGCGACCTCACCATGAACACGGCCGCCGGCGTCGGCGGCGCCGCCGCCGGGCTGGTCATGTCCCAGGCGGGCTACGGCTGGCTCAACGCGGCGGCCGCGGCCCTGCTCCTGCCGATGGCGGCGCTCGCGCTGTTCACCTCACGGCGCCGCCCGGCGCACTCGCCGGGTACCCCGGGTACCACTCAGTAGCTGATGTGGTAGGCCTTCCGGAGCGTCTCGTGGACGGTCCAGGTGGTCCTGTCACCCTCCCGGAGGACGCAAGCGGACCCGGGCCCGACCTCCAGGGTCTCGCCGCCCTCCACCTCGATGGTGGCGCGACCGCTGACCACCACGAACAGCTCGTTCGCCTCGGTGTCGGTGACTACGCCCGGGGTGATCTGCCAGATCCCGCGCACCTGCGAGCCGTCCGGCGCCTCCCACAGCACCTTGCCCGTCACGACGGGGTTCCCGGAGACGATCTGCGCGGGGTCGAGCTCGTCCGCTTCGAGCTCGGAGTCGGGGACGTCCGGAAGCGAAACGGCGAAGGAGGCGGGTCCGGGGGCCTCACGGTGATGATCACTTGTACTCATGATCCGGGAGCCTAATCGGGCCGCCCGGCCCACCGCGGCGACCAGACCGTCCACCGCGCGCCCGCCCCACCCACCACCCTGTCGAGCGGCGACCCGCCTCCACCACGCGCACCTCCTGAACGCGAATCCCTCGCCACTCGGCCCTGCCGAACCGCCCCGCCACGCCGGCACCCCTGCCGGACCGACCCAGGCGGGCCTCCCCGCCGCCGCCCCGCCACGCCGGCACCTCTGACGAACCGGCCCTGGCGGCCCTCCCCCGCCTTCCGGCCGCTGCACCAAAAGCCCCGTCCGGCGGAGGCCACCACCGTCCCGGCGGGGGTCCGGTGGGCGGGTGCGGCTGGTTGCGCCCTGCGGGGCGAGGTCCCCTACCCACCCTTCCCCCGTTCCCCGGGCTCCGCCCGGACCCGTACGTGCGCTCCGCGCCCGTGCCCTCAAACGCCGGGCGGGCTGGTTTTGCCGCAGCACGACAGAATCCGGCCCCGCCGGCACTTGAGCCCGGAACCACGGGCGCAGCCCGGGGGGCGGGCGCAGCCCGGAACCACGGGCGCAGCCCGGGGGGCGGGCGCAGCCCGGAACCACGGGCGCAG